>CAYOYL010000211.1:0-1512 GCA_964408175.1 uncultured bacterium | reverse complement strand
GGGCAGTGAGTCTTTTATCTGTGCGACGTTATTCTCAAATCCTTCAAAATAGAAGATGCCTGCTGACTCAGAATCAGAGAGTATATACTGGATTTCCTCAGCGCTGAACAGAAGATTAACGGGTACAACTGTTGCACCTGTCTTAAGAACCCCGAAGTATGCAATGACAAACCACGGCGAGTTTATGCAGTACAGACCTATCTTGCTGCCCCTGCCTATTCCTTTCTCTATGAGAAAATCAGCGACCTGGTTGGAGAAGGACTCAATCTGGGCATAAGAGACAGATGCTTGCTGAGAGATTACTGCGGTTTTGTCTTTAAACTGTATAGAGGAGTTATGCAGCATTGCACCCAGAGAATCAGAACGTTCATAGATTGGTAACATATAACCAGTCTCCTCCTACTTTGAAAAAGGGGGACCAAGTGATGCTTGTATCAGGTATTGACGTATACCGGCTTTGCATTAGGAAATCCATTGAAGTTAGTTGCAGATGCGAGTGTGTATGCCCCCATATTTTCAGCGTACAGGTATTCTCCAAGTTCCATCCTCGGTAGAGACCCGCAGGGATGTTTTTTATTATTTGTGCTCGGTGATACGGTGTCAAAACCGTCGCATGTGGGCCCAAAGATGATGCATTTCTCCTTCTCGCCTTCCTTGAATGCCCTGAGTGGATATATCTGGTGGTCAAAAATCTGTCCTGAAAAGGTTCCGTATATGCCGTCGTCTATGTAATAGGATACTTCTCCGTGCCTGAATGCCCTTCCTATGATAGACACAACAAGTGTACAGGCGTTTGCGACGAGGAATCTTCCCGGTTCTGCAATAAACTCTATGTTTTCAGGGAAGAGTTTCCGCATCTCTTCCCTCAGTTTTTTTGCAGTTTCCTCAAACGGGGTTACGTTCTCTCCATACTCTTCTGCAGGGAAGCCTCCTCCGATATCAAGAATCCTTTTCCCAGTCTTTGAGTTTCTTATCTTATAACCTTTTTTCTCAACCTCATCAAATACGATAGCCGCGAAATCCAGACTGTTTTTATAATTATTGAAGTTTGTGCACTGGCTTCCCACGTGAAAACTTAAACCTTCCACCAGAAATCCCATCTCAAATGCCTTTACTGCAAGTTCAACTGCATTCTCCGTACTTGCCCCGAACTTAGAGGAGAGGTCAACCACAGAACCTTTGTTCGGGACCTCTAATCTGAGTACAATTCCTGCACTCGGACAGTGTTTTTTTATCTTGTCCAGTTCGTCAAAATTGTCATAGGTCACAAGCGGTTTGTACGGCTCAAGTTCATGCAGCGTCTTTATCATCTTGATAGGGTGTGCGTAAATGATTCTTTCCCAGATAAAGTCCTGCTGTTCCGCTGGCAGAAGGTTTATTATATTTTTGCGTACCAGGTGAAATTCCGGCAGTGATGCCACGTCAAAACTGGCTCCCATGTCAAAAAGCGTTTTCACAATCAGGGGGTCTGAATTTGCCTTTACTGCATAATAGACCTGTACCTCAGGCAGG
>CAYOYL010000210.1:0-10399 GCA_964408175.1 uncultured bacterium | reverse complement strand
AAGGTTCCCTCTCAAAGAAAAAGAAAGGTTCGCCTGTCAGGCAAGGATTGTAAGAGATGTCTCAGATATGGTCGTATACATAAAGGATTTTGGCGAATACGACATACTGAAGTACGGGATGGAGAGAGACATCCCTGTATCACCGTTATATACAAAAAAGGGAGACAAAGTTTTCAGAGATGGAGTGGAGGTGGATGATTACAGGGGAAAGATATACGGACTGGCAGTAGATGTAGGCACAACCACGATTGTCTTTGACCTTGTGAACCTTGAAAACGGAGACGTCCTGGAGACCATTGCAAAGACCAATCCGCAGATATCCTACGGCAACGACGTAATCACAAGGATTGAACACACCATGGTTGACAAGGCAAACAACAGATATCTTGAAGAGCCGGAGAGAGAAAAGAGAGTTTACCATCTCAAGATGATGGTTATTAATCTGCTTAATAAATCCATAAAAGAACTCTCTGAATCCCTGGAAGAGGATATCTCACAATACATCTATGAGGTTGTTGCGGTTGGAAACTCCACCATGCGGAACCTTCTTTTCGGCCTTGACGTTTCATCCCTCGGCGTCATACCTTATGAGTCCGTCCATAAGACATCCGTAATCAAAATTCCCGAAGAGTTAGGTCTTAACATAAACAAGTCGGGGACGGTTTACGGCGGAGCACTGATAGGCGGTCACGTCGGCTCTGATATCACGGCTGACATCCTTGCCTCAGGGATGTATAAAGAGAAAGATATGTCCCTCCTCATAGACATAGGGACAAACGGAGAGATAGTACTGGGGAACAAAGACAGGATGATAGCCGCCTCCTGTGCCGCAGGAGGTGCCTTTGAAGGTACAACCGTAAGTTGCGGTGTGGGTGGAATCAGAGGGGCAATAAAAAAGATAGAACTTGTTGATGGAGTAGTTACATATTCAACCATAGGCAACAGGCATCCCATAGGGGTCTGCGGCTCCGGACTGATAGACCTCCTTGCCGAACTCCTTAAAAAGGGCATAATGACAAACAAGGCCAGGATAAAACAGGACTTTCTTATAACAGGTGACCTTAAACTGACGCAGAATGACATATTCCAGTTGATAACATCAAAGGCAGCGGTAAAGACAGGATGGCAGATACTGCTTAAGTATTATCCCTTGGACATTTCAGAGGTTAAGAAGATATATCTTTCAGGAGGGTTCGGTAACTTTATAGACATCAAAAATTCTATGGCGATAGGACTGATACCCAACGTTGAGGAGAGCAAGGTTATCAAGATAGGCAACGGAGCACTTGAGGGTACAAGAGAAATGCTGCTCTGTAAAGAGTCCAAGGCCTTAAGCGAAGAGATAGCCGAAAAGACAGAACACATAAGAACAAATGAGGTTGAAAAAGAGTTTGACTACGTGATGGCAGAAAATATGTATTTTTAAGGTAAGTCCTCACTCAACCACGTCATTGCGGGACCGTATTGAGGCAAAGCAATCCGACGCTTTTTGTCATTGCGAGCGATTTTTGCTCGGCAATCTCATGGTCTCTGTCATTGCGAGGCGTATTTTGCCGTGGCAATCTCATGTAGATTGCGGAGCCTGTTCCGAGCCTGTCATGTAGATTGCTTCGTCATTTGAAGCATTCCTCGCAATGACAGACGAAGGAATCTCATTCCTCGCAATGATAAGCGAAGGAATCCCGCTCCCTTCAATGACAATACAGAGTTTACTGAGGATTTACTTTTTAAGCCCTGCCTGACCTCATCCAGATGCACCGCAGGTCTTTTATGCGCAGAATTTTGCGCTGGGACTTTTCAAGATAGTCCATAACCTGTTTGATACGGCTGAAGGAACGGTATGGACTACCCGTAATCCTTTTTACAAGCATTGCAGATACGAGTTTTCTTACAGAAATATCCAGTCTTTTGTAGGCCCTAACATCTATGGTCCCAGCGGATTCATCAAGAATTTTATTGAGTGCCGCCTCTGCATATCTTTCCAAAAAGGCAAGGTCATCCTGAATGAGAAATGACATCTGTGCAACCTGCTTCTTTATCTTCGGGTTATACCCTGACAGCAGAGGGAGAACCTCGGAACGGATACGGTTCCTTAAAAAGTCCCCTGAAAAGTTGGAACGGTCTATTCTGTATTCTTTCCCTTCTCTTTTCAGCGCCTCCAGAATATCTCTTTTTTCAAGACACAACAAAGGTCTTATCACAGATACGTCCTTATCTTTGAAAAGATACTTCTCCGGGAGGATGCCGCGCAGGCCTGCAAGTCCTGAACCTTTTATGAACCGCATAACAACAGTCTCCGCCTGGTCATCAAGGGTATGCCCTACCGCTATCCTGTTACACCCTGCCTTTTTTGCTATGTTATACAGCGCCCTGTACCGTTTTATCCGCGCCTCCTCTTCAATCCCACTTTTGCCCCCTATCTCTATATTCCTGTAAAAAAAGGGAACTGAATGTAGATGAGCCAGTCTCTTTGTAAAGGTCAGTTCACTGTCTGCATCCTTTCTCAGGTGGTGGTGCACATATGCAGCCTTGAGTCCAATACCCTTTTTTCTGGAGAGATAAACCAGAAAGTGGAACAGAAAGACCGAGTCAGGTCCGCCTGACAAGGCAATGAGGATGCTGTCCCCTTCCTGTATGATACCCTTCTCCTCCGCAAACCGTCTTACCCTCGTAAACAGATTTCCCATAATCATTCAAAAAGACTATCCTTGTATTCCTCTTCTTCAGGAGGCCCTTCCGGCTCTTCGGTTTTCTTCTCCCGTGACGGTTTACCATCCAGCACCCTCTCAGACTCTCCTGCGGCAGCACCTTTTGCTCCCGCCTCGTCAACCCACCTGCAGTATTCGCACTCAGGGGAGGGCTCAGGTATTTCAGGAGACTTTAGACAATCTATTGCCTGTCTAATAACCTCTCTGGCATGCTCCACATCCACATCAACCCTTTTTATGTCCAGTCCAAAGGTAATGTTCTTCGGACCTTCCTCAGGACTCACATTCAGGGGATAGTAATAGATAAGATACGCCCTGTCACCTGCCTTTAACCCATTGCCGTCAAGGAGAAGGCAATACACCTCCATCTGCAACTGGTAGGCAGGATGAACACCGCTGGCAGGGCTGGCCCTTGTCTTATGGTCAAGAGGCACATACCTTCCCTCATCTGTCACAAGACAGTCGTCAAGTTTACCTATAATGGTATAGCCGGGTCTTATGTTATAGTAATAGGTAGGCTTCAGTTTCTCTATCAGGTGCCCGCTCATCTCCTGCTTCAGGTCAGGAGGTAGTTCTCCTATTGAACGGTAATAGGCAAAATATTTCTTAAAGACACTGTCCAGCCCAGTGGCGATGGAAGGCATAGGACCACGCGGTCTTTTTATCTCATACCTCATATGCAGATAAAAACAGCGCGGACACTCACGGTAAAGATTTAACGTTGACGGCGACAAAAACACTTTTTGTAGAGCAGCCATTTTTCTCCTCACCCCGCCTATTTATTTATGCCCAGTTTCTCTCTCATCCAGATATTAATTTCCTTTCTATCCTCAAAAACTGCAAAGGATGTCAGGGAAACAAGCCTGGAACCAAGCAATTTTTTTTGTTTTACATCAGCACAACCGATGGTTTCCAGTTCAAAGAAACGTGCCTCATCTCCTGAGTTAAAGATACTGTAGGTGTCTTCTGTTGAGAAAGGCCCGTTTATCTGTTCATTGTCGGCAATATTGAAATAAAGTCCGTCTTTCGCAGAGGTAAGATTCTGCCTTATGCAGACAACCCCCCGCTCAAAATCAAGAAAACCTATTGCATGCGGGTCTGCTTTCCGTTTAACACCAATCTGCCCTTTTTTCAATCCATCTGTACGGTAAATGAATCCTTTCTTACAATAGGTAATTCTCTTATTAGGGTGCTCATAAAAATCAAAGTTTATTGCAGTCTCCGGTTCGTTCACCATGCAGAAAGAAATCCTATTCTCATCCGCATCAAACTGTTCCAGTGTCCATGCAGAGATTAATCCCCTATCAATATCTACATTATTTAAGACATTAAAAGAGTCTTCAGATATGTATGTCAGTGAATCTTTAAGAGTGTAGTTATCAAAAAGTACAGGTTGTTCACCAGAAGAGATATTCCGTTTCATAAGAACTTCTAAAACTGTACCGGAGCGGTTCAGCAGTTCTATCCTTTTCTCAATAATGACAGAAAGACCGTTATATAAAATTACTTCAAAGGGTTGGTCATTGATACACCTCTGTACATACCATTCGTCTCCGCGGTAGTTGAACCCGAATCTTCCGCCTTCAGGTGCAGGCCAGAAATTACCGCCTCCGAAGTTATTAAAAGGTCTGTCTGAACTTAAAATGTTTTCTATGTCAATACGGTGCACACTTATGCCATCTATCAGGGCAAAAATTCTTCCACCCATATCCGGCACCACACAGAATGCAGAGTTACCATTCCTAACTTCCAGCAGAGACCCCTTCTTCATTTCCATCAGATTTTCATAACTCCCCATTATACCCTCTCTTCTTCACCATTACTCACAAAAAAACATAAAAATCATTCTTTTATTTATCTGCTGAAAAAGTACCGCCATGCAATATATTAACATAATTTTCAGTCAACCGTTAAATACCCTGTCCAGATACTCGTCTTATTGTTCAGAAGTAACGGCTGTTGATTTTTATTGAGGAAAAGGATAAAATAAGGTTGTTTCAAGAAACAGAGGGAACTTGACGGCAATAAAGAAATTCTCCTTTCCTCACCCCCTCCTGTTTCCTCCACTCTCGAGCGGGAGGATATAGGTGGGGGGTCTTCCCTCCTTTAGCAAAGGAGGGTCAGGGAGAATTTAATGGGGAAAAGGCAAAGGAGCAAAAAATGAAGATATGGAGCAGGATTGTAAGCACACTGTACGTAATAGCCGGTATTTTCCTTGCTTTCTCATTTCTGACTATCTGGGCTACAGGAGGGAACGGTCTTCTAAACAAACTGACCCAGTATATTAAAGATAACCTCTCCGCATTCGGCATCATAGGTATGCTCCTTGTGGTAATAGGTATCGTATGGGTTGTGAACTGGTTTGACTATATATACAGAACGAGGGTTGTATCTTTTGATAATCCTGGAGGTAAGATAAAGATATCCTTACGGGCGATAGAAGACTACATAAACGCAATGCTGAAAAAGCAGATGCAGGGCATAAGGTCATTGAGAGTAAAAACAGGACTCTCCTCAAAAGGGCTTGAAACCAGAATAACCCTGCGGCTTTATGCCAATCTCAACATACCTGAAACCTGTTCAACCATACAGGAACTCACCAAAGACTATCTTCAGGATGCAGTTGGCGTGGATAGAATCTCCAATATTGAGGTTTTCGTAACAAGCATCAAGGCAGATGGGGAAAAGACAAAGGCGGATGTACAGAAAGAAGAAAATGACCTGTATAAAGAAGAAAACTAATAAAACGGAAGATGTTATACAGAAACAGATAATTGAAAGTATAAAGACGAAAGAATTATTGATAAATGGCCCGTTTGTAAAAAAAGTGATGCAGGCGTCAGTAGTGCTTGTTGACTCACTAAAAAAGAACAGAAAGGTCTTTCTGTGCGGTAACGGTGGGAGTGCCGCTGACTGTCAGCACTGGGCGGCAGAGATGACCGGGCGGTTCCTCAGAGAGCGGAAAGCGCTCGGATTTATCTCGCTTACAACCAACACATCAGAGATAACAAGTATCGGCAATGACTATTCATTTGAAAAGATTTTTTCAAGACAGATTGAAGGACTGGGTAAAAAAGGGGATGTCCTGATATGCATCTCTACTTCTGGAAGGTCCAGAAACATCCTTGCAGCGTCAGAAACTGCAAAAAAGATGGGGCTGAAGGTTCTTTCTCTTACAGGAAAGGCTCCGAATCCCCTGTCAAAAAAAGCAGATGTTGAAATATCCATCCCTTCTCTGCAAACCCCAAGGATACAGGAGGCACACTCTCTTATAATGCACATCCTGTGCCGTCTCGTTGAAGATTCGCTTTTCTGACAAGCATATTCCGAAAACTATGGAAAAAAAGACACTACGTATAATAGACGCTAATTTCAACAGGGCAAGAGAAGGGTTACGGGTAATAGAAGATGGCTTAAGATTTTATTATGACAGGAACAAAGATTATGTAAGGCAACTTAAAAAGATACGGCATTCTCTCTCTGAAGGTATTGAAAAAAACTTCGGTTTCTCAACACTGAAGAAAGAACGTGACTCTTACTACGATATAGGCAAGGATATTGACAACAGGGAGAAAGAAACCGTACGTCAGGTTATAGAAAGGAATTTTATGAGAGTGGGAGAGGCACTGAGAACCCTTGAAGAATACTCTAAAACAACGGTCCCCGAAGCGTCTCTACTCTTCCATAACCTGCGGTTTGACCTGTATGAAATTGAAAAAGATGTCACGGCACTCCTTGACAGGAGCAATGAAAAAAACTAATATACTTGTGCCTTATTCAAAAAGAAATAAAGAAGGTGGTAAAAAGATGGCAAACAAAGACGCAAAAAATAAAAAGCAAAAGCCGCCCCCTCCAAAAAACAACCTGTTCAGGGGACTACTCTTCTGGATAATCGCCGGTATTATTCTTATAGCCCTCGCACAGTTCTCATCATTTGAAGGGAAAAAGGAGGAGATAATATACAGCCGCCTGTTGACTGAAATCAAGACAGGGAACATAAAGGGCACCCTCATAGTAAAGGAAAATAATATCTCGGGGCTCTTGAAAGACGGCACAAAATTCTCCACCTATGCACCGGATGACCCGGAAATTTTTAACATCCTGCGTGAGTATAACATTGACTTCAAAGCAGAACCTTCTTCCAGTATATGGATGAATATACTGGTTTCAACCGTCCCCATACTGCTTATCTTTCTCCTTATATGGTTCCTCATATTCAGGCAGATGTCATCTGAGGGAAGCAGGGTGATGGCATTCACAAAAAGCCGTCCTCTGCTGCCTGACCAGAAAAACCGTATCACCTTTGATGACGTGGCAGGGTGTAAAGAGGCAAAAGAGGAATTACAGGAGATTATTCAGTTTTTGAAGGAACCAAAAAGATTTCAGAAACTTGGAGGTAAGATTCCCAAGGGGGTTTTGCTCATAGGCCCCCCGGGTACAGGCAAGACACTGCTTGCAAGGGCAGTCGCTGGTGAAGCCAGGTCCCCTTTCTTAAGTATGAGCGGCTCTGACTTTGTAGAGATGTTTGTGGGTGTCGGGGCGTCAATAAGCGGTGACGAGAAGGTCCTTATCAAAGAAAATAACCAGGTCAGATTGTTACCGATAAGCGAAGTGATAGATAAACATTACAAAGAGGGTGCAGAAGGATATCCGGTTAAGGTTTCAGGCCTGGAAACCCTCGGCTTTTATAAAGAAGAAACTAATTTCCGTGGTTTTAAGAACAATTCAGGAAGGTTCTATTTCGGCGGCTCAAAATGGTCAACGGTCTCTGAGGTTTACCGTCATAGGGTTGAGGAAATCTATGAGGTGCACCACCTGGGCGGCGTCATCAAAACAACAGGAGACCACAGCGTCTTCATCCGGGAGAAAAACCGCATTGTGTCAAAACCCGTAAGGGAGATAAGTGAAGGCGACATACTGGTTAATCTACCTTTTAAGGTGAGAAGTTCTTTTATACCCGGCTATGGGACCACCCACAAAATCAAGGCCCACAGGTTTCAGAAATGTGAGACTGGCAAAATAACTGTCTGGGAAGAGGATGAAAACGTAAAAGAAAACTATCAGTTCGCTCTCGAAAACCCTGATAATATGTCTCAACATTCACTGGCAAAAATGGCAGGCGTCTCACAAACGACTGTAAGCAACTGGCAGAGTAAAATTTATTCGCCTTCTGCACTTTCCCTGAAACTGAACACATCAAGGACAAAAATTCCACAGAAGGTTGACATAACCCCGGCGCTCTTGCTCCTTCTCGGACACTATACAGCAGAAGGCAGGACAACCTCCTATTATACCCAGTTTGTCTTCGGTGCTCATGAAAAGAGACTGCACGATACCTCCATCACGTTGATGAGAGACATCTTTAACCTTGAGCCGCATCTGGAATATACTGAGGACAACGCTTTGAGAATCACATGGCACTCAAAAACGCTATCTGACTTCTTTGAGAGGACCTGCGGAAACGGTTCTCACAATAAGCATATACCTGAATTCTTGTGGGAACTGCCAAAGGAATACTTCCTGAGTTATCTGGAAGGATTCTCAAAAGGGGATGGGTACGTTTCGGGTGAAGGACACTTAATTATAAGCACCGTAAGCAGACAACTGGCAACTGAAGTAGCATGGCTGTCCGCAATGCATGGAATCGGAGCATCCCTTTTCAAAAAAACAAACAAGGCCGACAGGGTCATAAAAAACAGGCCGTTACCAGAGAGTGTTTACTGGACAATAAAGATAGCGAAGACCTCCTATCCATTTGATGAACCGGCCAGGTTCCCATCCCAAATCAAGAAACCTGTTGTGAAAAAGATAGTCAGAAAACCTTATGACGGGTATGTATACGATTTCTGCGGTTGTGACAACGAGGGATTTTTCGCAGGAGACAGGCCGGTTCTCGTTCATAACAGCAGGGTGCGGGACCTCTTCAAGCAGGCGTTGAGGCTGAGTCCCTGTATTGTTTTCATCGATGAACTTGATGCTGTGGGGCGCCAGAGGTTTGCAGGACTGGGCGGAGGACACGACGAAAGAGAGCAGACACTGAATCAACTACTTGTGCAGATGGACGGCTTCCAGACAGAGACAGGGGTTATCGTTATGGCGGCAACAAACAGACCTGACGTGCTTGACCCTGCGCTTACAAGACCGGGCAGGTTTGACAGAACCATTGTCGTTACACTGCCGGACATAAAGGCAAGAGAAGAAATACTTAACCTGCATATGAGGAAAAAACCTATGGCAGATTCTGTTGATATCAAGGTACTGGCAAGGGCAACGGCAGGACTCTCCGGGGCAAACCTTGAAAATCTTGCCAATGAGGCAGCCCTTCTCGCGGCAAGAAAGGGGAAAGACAAGATAGAAATGACAGACCTTGAAGAGGCCAAAGACAAGGTTCTTATGGGGGTGGAAAGAAGAAGTCTTGTTATCAGCGAAGGAGAGAAAAGAATTATTGCATATCATGAAGCCGGGCACACACTGGTGCAGAAACAACTACCTGAGGTTTATCCCGTGCACAAGGTTACCATTATACCGAGAGGACAGGCACTGGGTATAACCCATATACTGCCCGAAGAAGACAGTTTTATTGAAAGTGATACCTACTACAGAAACTCTATCTGCACTCTGATGGCTGGCAGGAGTGCTGAAAAACTTGTCTTTGACAAGGTATTTACAGGTGCGGAGAATGACCTCAAGGTTGCAACCGAGATAGCAAGAAAGATGGTCTGTGAATGGGGTATGAGTAAAAATCTCGGACCTGTCAGTTACCACCACAACGAAGCGGTCTTCCTCGGAAGAGACATCGTACAGCAGAAAGAATACAGCGAAGAAACCAGCAGAGAGATAGATAGTGAGATACGCAGGATACTTGAAGAGGCAGAAAAAAATGCTATGGAGATTCTAAAGCAACATAGAGATAAACTTGATAAACTCGCCACAGAACTACTGAAGAGAGAAACTCTTAACTCTGAAGAGATAGATGAGGTACTCGGTTTGAAGCCTTCAGGGGAAACAAGTAAACCCCTTGAAACTGTGGACAAAGCCTCGCACCTTCCACTATTCCCCGAGGTGAAAGAAGAGGAGAACAAAGGAGAAAAAGAGACCAATGGACCAGAATAAGATAGAGACTGCCGTAAAGATGATAATAGAAGCGATAGGAGAAAATCCCAATAGAAAAGGAATTCGGGAAACCCCGAAGAGGGTAGCCCGTATGTATGCAGAGATATGCGGTGGTTTAACAGAATCTCCTGAAAAGATACTCGGTAAGATATTTAAGGAAGACTACAACGAACTTGTACTTGTAAAAGACATTCCTTTTTTCTCCCTCTGTGAACATCATCTTCTCCCATTTTACGGAAAGGCTCATGTGGCATATCTGCCAGATAATCAGAAGGTTGTGGGCATCAGTAAGATTGCAAGACTCGTAGATGTTTTTTCCAGAAGGATACAACTACAGGAACGGATAACAAACCAACTTGCAGATACGATAATGAAGATTCTGACACCTCAGGGAACTATGGTTGTCATTGAGGCAGAACATATGTGTATGCAGATGAGAGGAGTAAAAAAACCAGGAACCAAGATAGTCACGTCTGCAATGAGGGGCATCTTCCTGAGGGATGTCAGGACAAGGACAGAGGCAATAAACCTTATTATGCCCTCTTCAAGATAGCCGCAACAGGAAGTTTTGCCTATCT
>CAYOYL010000209.1:0-2154 GCA_964408175.1 uncultured bacterium | reverse complement strand
GTTTAGGAAACCGTTGCTCTATCCATACTGAGCTACAGGGGCTCTTTAATACATACTCCACTATATTTTACCACAATTTTTTCTCTCCGTCCTCTTTTCTGTAAAAGTTTTTATTTCTTTGTCCGAAACGTGTATAAGTTGGATAATTTTGTAACGCTTTCCCTCTCTGCATTTGATAATAAATCCACCGGGAACATGTCTGAGAAGACAGGGCTGGACATAACTATTATGCGGTCATAACTCCTTGAATATGCGCCTGACGGCATTCAGGAAAATCTTTTCCCATTCCGGAGCCAGCAGGCATTCCGTAACCTCGTACCCGCCGCGGCCGTAGTAGGAGGCCGGGGGTGAATAGTGGAGGTAGCCATTGGAATCGGAGACTATGTATGTGTACTTGAACGGTGATATCTTCTTAACCTTGAAGCCCACCTCAACCAGTACTTCCATGGGAGCTGCGATGATAACGTAATCACCGATGCGGATACCCTTTATTTCAGCAGGCACAGTGCTTCCGCCGAGTTCGTCAATAATCTCCTGGTGTTTCTCAAGGGTGGCAATTTTCAGTTCGTTCACGGACATGAGTTCCATCGCGCGCAGGCTCTTAAGATACTTGTCCACCCCCACCCTGTTGCTCACGTCCAGCCGCCGGAAGGTCTCATCCCCGCAGGCATCCGCCTGCATGTATCGTTGCGGAGAATGGGAAGGGTAGTCAGGGTGCAGATAATACTTCAGGTAGAGCGGCAGGAATTGTTTGAAGGTCAACCTGGTATATCTTACCGACGCCACCAGATCCGCCTGCTCCTTCTTGAGTGCGGATACAATCTCCAGGATATCCGTTCTGAACGGAAATTCAACGTTAACGGTTGCAACCTTGAGTTCAGCAGGACCCGCTTTAATCTTGCGGTATCCCTTCAGTACGCTCTGACCCAGTTTATACCCAAAGTCGTATTTTGTTCTCGGATTCTCCAGGTCATAGCCAGAAGCCTCCATAATGTCCCCATTGGCACCCTGCATGAAGATGGCTGTAATATCATCCCCGATATGCTCTTCAACGTAACGTGACGTCACAGCAGGGAAGTCCGCGGTAACCTTCCCTGCCTTGCATCCAACCAGAAGGTGGCTTGCAAAGTTGTATATCACGGCAAAAGGCCTTCCATCTGCCCGGTCAACCCTTAAGATGCCTATCTCCGGGTCAATAGGCCGAAGTTTCTCTATCTCGTCTCCGGGAGGCTCGGGCATCCATGAATAATCAGTACCGTTTTTCATGACAAAGGTCCTGTTGATGGTAAGGGTATCTTCAAAACCGGAGCCGGCGCCAATCCTGACCGGCACCATATTTTTCAGCGCCTGCCTGATTGCTCCCAGCGTTCTATCAATCTGTTCTTCATCATCACAGAGCAAACGTCCCGGGGGATGCGTGTGGGAAGCACTCACACTAACATTGAACCCGGGGATGCCCAGTTCCTTCTCAACCCGCTTGCGAAGGTTGGGGATGAAGTCATCAGCACTGTCGTTTAAGATGTACTGGCTGACTGTTCTTGCCCCAACAGCACAGATATCCATGGTTACCAGTACGACCTTCTGAACGCCGTCATCCAGTACCAGTGCCCGCGCATAAAGCGGGTCATCTATCTCCACCTTCTGGTCACGGTACTGCGGGGGAATGTGCGCCATCGTCTTTTCGGGATAAAGACCGTATGAGAGTTCCCCCTCCCTGCATGTGATATCAACCTTTCCCACTCCTGCTTTGATCACTTTTTTGCCTGAGGTTTTCGCCTGTTCTTCCTTTTTGTCTTTTCTGCCCATTCTGCCGCTCCTTTTTGTGTTTTTTTTGTGATTAATCGTATATCCGGATTTCCTGCATGTTAAGTACATTCCGCAGGACTATAACTAATGTACCCCCTCTGCAAACTCTGATGCAGGGATACAGCGTATGGTGGCACTCTCTTCGGTTACCCTGACAAGAAGAAAGTGGTGGAAGTTGCCCTCAGGGTAGAAGTGAAAGGGGGCACCGCCGCCACCTGAGACAACCTGCAACAGACCGTTATGTATACCGCTGTGGTAAAGATGTTCGTGACCTGCAAAAACCGCACTCACACTGTATTTTTTAAACAGTCCGGCAATTTCATCCCTGTGTTCTCTGGAGATATAATG
>CAYOYL010000208.1:0-1966 GCA_964408175.1 uncultured bacterium | reverse complement strand
CCGGTAAAGAATAATTCTAAGGTGATTGCCGAAAAGATAATTACCCTTCTGCAGGGTCCCGGACCACGCAGAAGTATGGGAGAAAAAGGATATAATACTGTGATGGAGAAGTTTTCACTGGATAAGATGGTAAAAGGATACGAAGAAATCTATTTGAGAGCATGGGATGAAAAATGTGCGCGATATGCGGAATAATAAATAACAAGGACAGGGTGAACGAAGAATTACTGCGTAAGATGACCGACATTATGGACTACAGAGGTCCGGATGAATCAGGCTTTTTTATAAAGGATAATGTGGGGCTGGGACACAGACGTCTGAAGATAATAGACCTCTATACGGGACAGCAGCCACTTGCAAATGAGGACAATACGGTTTTCCTTATCTGTAACGGCGAGATATATAACTTTAGAGAGTTACGCTCAGACCTTGAAAAAAAAGGGCACAGGTTTAAAAGCCAGTCAGATAGTGAGGTTATACTTCACCTGTATGAGGAAAAAGGCATAGAATGTTTACAATATCTGAGAGGAGCGTTTGCATTTAGCATATGGAACGAAAATAAAAGAGAACTCTTTCTTGCAAGGGACAGGATAGGCAAGAAACCGCTTGTATATTATGAAACGGGTGGGTCTTTTATATTTGCTTCTGAGATTAAGGCATTGCTACTACACCCTGAAATAAGAAAGGAGATAGACCCTTTTGCCCTTGACCTATTTCTTACCTATCAGGCAGTACCTGCTCCTCATACGATTTTTAAGGGTATCAGAAAACTGCCGGCGGCACACTACCTTCTGTGGCAGGACGGAAAGGCGGTAATCAAGAGATACTGGGATGTGGATTTTACAAAAAAAATAAGACTGAAGAGTGAATACGAATATGCAGAACTGCTCTGGGAAAAACTGACTGAATCTACCAGAATACGTATGGTTTCTGATGTCCCTCTGGGGGCTTTCCTTTCTGGAGGTATTGATTCATCAGTACTGGTGGGTATTATGAGTGGTATCTCCCGCCTGCCTGTTAAGACATTTTCAGTGGGATTTGAAGAGGAAGATTTTAGTGAACTGAAATACGCCAGGATTGTATCCAGAAGATTTGGTACCGAACACTATGAGTTTAAGGTGAAACCAGACATAATGAATATACTGCCGAAACTTGTATGGCACTATAATGAACCTTTTGGGGATTCTTCAATGGTCCCGACATATTACGTAGCAAGGGAAACCAGAAGGTATGTTACAGTTGCACTTAACGGGGATGGAGGCGATGAAAACCTTGCAGGCTATACACGCTACTGGCAGATGCTTTTACTTAATGGACTTAAAAACGTTATTAAGGCAGCTCCACCTTTTATCAGAAGAGGCTTAATGTCAGTATTCCTTGAAGGTTATGAGGAACATCCTTCAAGTAACTTTTTCAGGATATGGAAGTGGATGGAGGAGGCTGAAAGGTATGGAGATGACTATGCCTATGCCCGCAGGCTCATCTCTTTTTCTCCTGACCATAAAAACAGGATATATTCTGACTACTTCAGGTCTGAGATTAATATGGATGATTCAATGCTTTTAATGAAAAAACTGTGGGAAGATGCGGGACCAATAAGTCTTCTTGAGAAGATGCTCTATTCTGACCAGCACCTTTATCTCGCGGAGGTACTGACTGTGAAGATGGACATAGCAACTATGTCTAACTCGCTTGAAGGCAGAAGTCCATTTCTTGACCATGAGTTTGTGGAGACAGCAGCCTCCTTCCCTCCTGAGATGAAGTTCAGGAAACTGACCTCCAAGTATATCCTTAAAAAGAAGATTCACGGGTTTCTTCCTGATGAGATACTGAACAGGGAGAAGATGGGGTTTGGTCTGCCTGTGGGGGAGTGGTTTAAAAAAGACCTGAAGGATTATCTGTGCTCTATTCTTCTGTCAGACAGTTTTGCAAGAAGAGGATTCTTTAATCCTGATGGTGTAAGGAA
>CAYOYL010000207.1:0-4373 GCA_964408175.1 uncultured bacterium | reverse complement strand
GAGGGTGAGTTCTCCGGGTGTCAGACTTCGCCGTAGTTCTTACCTGTGCTGAAGCCAAAACCCGAAGGGCTGTTTCGAGCACGGAAACTGCTTTCTTTCCTCTGCATTTCCTTATGTCGGAATTTCAGGAGGTCTTCGTCTATTGACTCTTTTCTGAATCAAAAACCAGTAAGCGAAGAGTTTTTCTTCCATCTGTTTCATATCGGGGAACCTTCCTTCTATAATCCTGTAGAACCTTTCATTGTGCCTTCTTTCAATCCTGTGGGTGACCTCATGAAATACCACAAAATTTATCAGTCTCTCAGGCAGGAAACGTAAAAAGGTATTGAATGTAAGGTTACCATCAGTTCCACAACTGCCCCATCTTGTCTTCATCCTTCGGAAGTTGATATTATTTATCTTTACCCCCAATTCATTAGAATACTTCTCAGATGCCTTCCTGACGGCTGACTTCAGGTCAGGAATTTCCATGGGAGGGTCTATCTCTATCTTCCTGGAGAGTTTCAAGGTCTTGTCTATGAGGCGTTTTTGCTTTAATATCCATCCTCTGTGTTTTATGATAAGTTCTTCCTCGCCCTGATATCCCTCCGGGAGAATAAGTGTCAGTTCTCCGGTCTTGAACTCCAGACGCGGGTATCTTACCTTGCGGCAGATCTTTTTATAATGTATTTTTTCAAACTCACCCATATTTTTCAAAATTTTCCTTTATCTGTTGCGACAACCTATCAATCTCCGGAATATTCAGGTCATATATCTTTATATATTTTCTCAAGAACCGCCTCACCTGTTTCTCCACTTCCTTCATTGTAGTCCTCTGTGCGGTCCATCCGGGGAAAATCCGCTTGCTGAGCATCTTCATCAGTTCCTTCAAATCCTGCACCATATCTATCATGGGGAATCTTTTCTCCATGACAAGTAAAATTGAATATTCCAGGTCAGACAATCCGAGTTCTTTCTGCCTGTTTGAGAGTATCTCCATATCCCTCTTTATTTTCAGCCCTTCATTATAAATTCTCTCGTAGTCTTTATTCTTCTCTTTCCAGAGATTCAAAATTCTCTCCACTCTGTCGGCAAGGCTCTCATATACCGGGTTTTTATATTTATCTACCAGAACAAGTTTGTGCAGTGTGAAGACAATGGTTGCGGCTTTCTCTCTAATATTTCTCATTTTTTCCAGTTTAGAGAAATATTGTTCATCAAACGAAACTGAAGGTAAATTCTTCTGTAGGTTTTGCAGTTCAACAGTCTCATAGATGTATTTTACGGTTCTGGTAAAGTAACGTTCCGCCTCCTCTTTTATCATCGCATCATACTGTCCGAGCATTTTTTTGTAATAGATGTACACCGCCATGAGCCACTTGTATTCTCTCAACAACCTTATTTTTATCTCATCAGGACCGAGTAACTCAAACCTTCTTGTCAACAATTTTACCTTCTCAATGAACTCCTTGCCTGTCTGCCTGTCTGACGTCAGTATTTCAAACGTTTTCAACAGAGTATCCCTGTCAAATCTGTCTTTCGGTATACCTCTGAAGGATTCAAGACATTCTTCCAGAAGTCCCTCAAACTCCCCTCTTAAAGCATTTATGTCATAAATTACTCCAGATAAATCCCCTTTTGCATAGATTTTTAGCGACTTGCCCAGTTCCTTCAGTACTCCAACGTAATCAATGACAAGTCCGCATTCCTTTAGGTCCCTGAACGGCCTGTTTGTTCTGGCTATCGCCTGTAGCAATCTGTGGCCTTTCAGAGGTTTATCCATATACATCACCTGTAAAACGGGAGCATCAAAGCCTGTTATCAGCATATCTGTCACTATCAATATTCTGGGGTCCTGTTTTTCCTTGAATCTGTTTAGAATGGTTTCTTTAATCTCCTTCTCATCCGTTGTTCTTAACCTGGCGCTCACTGCCTCAAAATATCTCCTCACTTCCTCCTTTTCTGTCCGGTCATACGTTATGACGACCTCAGAGTAATCTGGCGGCAAGTAACGGTCTAAGATTTCTTTATACGTCACGCATGCCTTTCTGCTGCCTGCGACAATCATACCCTTGAACCTTCCGTCAACATTCTCCAGGAAATGTTTTGAAATATCCTTGCATATCTTTTCTATTCTATTCGGATTTTCAAGAAACACCTTGGTCTGATTGAATTTTTCCCTGACCTTCTTTTCAACATCTTCCCTGATTTCCTCTGGAATTTCCTCAAGCGTTTGTGAGAAGAAATTTTCCAGAAGTTCCTTTTTCAGATGTACATCCTTCTCCAGCCTCGGCTGATAGGCAATCTTGACTGTGAAGCCGTCCCTTATGGAATCAAGGACAAAATACCTGTCCAGATACAACTCTGCATCAGGATAACTAAATTCCCTGAAGGTATCCCGACCTTCTACCGAAATGGGGGTGCCGGTAAAAGCAAAGAAAAAGGCGTTCTTCATTATATCTTTCATCTGTCCTGCCAGCGTTCCGTATTGAGTTCGGTGTCCTTCATCTATGAAATTGACAACGTTTTTTCGGTTCAAGAACGTTTCCCTATCCTGTGAGATTTTTTTCAGTTCACCACTCAACCCTCTCAACTCCTCTGGCCTGAACTTATGTATAAGGGTAATAAAAAGACCTCTCTTGCCCCTGAAATTATCGTGCAGGATTACCCTCTTCAGTTCTTCTGTTGAGGAAATGCGTTCAGGCTTTGTCAGGTCAAGAAAACTGAATTCATCGTATAACTGGGTTTCAAGGTCTTCCCTGTCAACGATAAAGAATATGGTGGGATTTTCCATCTCCTGCAGGTAAAGAAGTTTCTGTGAGGCAAAAATCATCGTCAGCGTTTTGCCTGAACCCTGCCAGTGCCAGATAAGCCCCCTGTTTTTTTCATCCCTACCGGCAAGTCGGTTCAGCGTCCGCTCCACTATTTTGTTTACAGTACGGAACTGTACATAGCGTGGCAGAATCTTGGTGGCAGTTCCGTATTTAAACCTGAAAAACAAAAAGTTCCTGATAATGTCAAGCAGAACAGCAGGTGCAAGCATCTTCAGGGAAGAGTCTATGGAATTTTCTGTTTTATCCTCTTTCCACTCCTGTATCTCCGTATTTCCCTCTGTCCATGGCATAACGGGGAAATATCTTGCAGTATTTTCCACTGCCAGTCCAATCTGGAGATACTTGAAAAGTTCAGGTACGGTTGTCTTGTAGTCCTCAACCTGCTTGTACGCATTTAGCCATGAGACCGAGAAACTTACCGGGCTCTTGCACTCAATAATGACAAGGGGTATTCCATTTACGTAGAGGATTAAGTCAGTCCTTACGATTCTATCCGCACTCTTGAAGGTAACCTGACGGGAAAAGACAAACTCATTGTTTGCAGGATTAGAATAATCAAAAAGTTGAACACTCTCCACAGTTCGTTCCTTTTCAAGTTTTACGGGTATGCCAAACCTTAAATAATTAAGTGTGGACTTAGTTCCTTCAATATTGGAAGGCTTCAACCGCAATTCATTTACAACCTTCTTTATCTCCTCCTCTCCTATGCCCTTATTTTTGTTTATCCTCTCAAGAATTCTCGGCAGTGAAAGAAGGAGCGGCTCCTCAAGACTTTCTCTTTCCAGTTCATCAGAAGGCACAAACCTCCAGCCCTCTTCCTGCAGTTTCTCCACAATATAGTCTTCTATTGCCGATTTCTCGTTAAACCTTTCCATCCTCTCATATCCTCACTTTTTTTCTCCCTGTCAACAGGTCTTCCATCAGCCCTTTCTTTATCCTATCCAGTTTCTCTTTTTGTCTCTTCTCCAACTCAGCCTTCCTGTCCACCTCCGACAGAATCTCCGCTATCCTCTCCTGTTCCTGCAGTGGTGGTAGTGGAATTTTGTAGTTTTCAAATAAAGATTTCTTTATAATTGGAACTGCTGCCACTCCTGAGTAAGAATTAAGTAGTTTTGACCTGAATGATAGGGTATAATAAACGTAGTGTGCATTATCCTTTTGAGGTATTACCGTATTGATTTGCTGATTGGTAATGCTCTCCGTAA
This sequence comes from uncultured bacterium, assembly GCA_964408175.1. Taxonomy (GTDB): domain Bacteria; phylum Ratteibacteria; class UBA8468; order B48-G9; family JAFGKM01; genus JAFGKM01. Next base: position 355 of record CAYOYL010000207.1, on the reverse strand, counting down.
ATGTCATACCAGTTTTTCCTATTGTTGAACCTATACAAACAACCAGGATAGAATTCTTAGGCAAAATCTTTCCAACTTGTTCAACTCCTTCGGAAGTAACAAATCTTTCAGTTTTAGTTACATATTTTCCCTGTAAATCTCCAGGTGTTATAAATGGAATTTTGCCATTCCAAAATTTGTTTTTTGCTGTAGAAGGAGTTTTGCCAGTATGAATTTTCCCTATATTTTTTAATCTCACAACTTCCCATTCTTTAGGTATCCTTCCAATCTCTGAATCCTTAAACTCTTTGTGTCCAATTCCCTGCGTCAAAAGTTTCTGCATCAGTCCATTCTTTAACCTCTTTGTTCTTTCTAT
>CAYOYL010000206.1:0-7283 GCA_964408175.1 uncultured bacterium | reverse complement strand
CTCCCCCTCAAGGGGGGAGGATAAAAGGAGGGGGTGAATTTATTGAGTGTTGTATAGCACGAAGGGCGAGTTGGTGAGCCCGTTGACCGAAGTGCGAAGCACAAGAGGAGGATAAGTGGTTACAGGAACGGTTTCTGTGACGTTAGGAGGGGACTTGCCTTCTGCCTAAAAGTGTCGTGTAATGAAAATATAGCAAAAGTAAAGAAATTTATGAGACACGACACTATGATAGTCTATCGAAATCTTCTATGCAACCAGGTAAACCACTGTTCAGGGTGTTCTCTCACATAGTGTTCAACCCTTGCCATAAAAAAAGAGGTGTTTGCTTTTATGTCTTCAGTGAAATTATCCGTTCTTTGCATTAAATAAGGTCCCTCAATGATTATTTTCTGTTTTCCATCCGGCATACGGTAGGTGAAGAGTCCTACCACAGGACATCTGTATTTTCTTGCAAGGGTTGCGGCCCCAACGGGAGAGAGAACCTTCTTATTAAAAAACTCAACCTCCACCCCATTTCCAAAGTGCTGGTCTACATAGAAACTCAGGATTCCTTTGCGGTTAAGCCACCTGATGGACTCTTTGATTGCGTCTTGCATATCCATAATGTATATAAATGGGACATTGGCACTACAGATAATTTTTTTAAAAAACCTTGCCAGGTGTTCGCCGGAAGGCGGTCTTATGAAGACATTTATAGGGAAACCCTTTTTGGCCAGTATTGTTTGAAGTCTCGGGAAATTGCCCATATGTGGGGCTATACTTATAACTCCCCTGTTCATCCCCAGTGCTGTCTTAAGATTTTCCTCTCCCTCAATAACACTCATCTCAATAAGATGCCTGTCTGTTACTTTTGATATCTGAACAGTTTCGCAAAAGTCATGTACCAAAGAGATAAAAACCTCTTTGCATATTCTGTTTTTTTCCATACGGCTCAATCTATTTTCATAGACAATCTCCATATTTTTAAGTATCAGTTTTCTTGAATCTGACATCGTGTAAAAGGCCAGCAGCCCTGTTATTTTACTTAAAAGTGGATATATAACGGAAGGCAGTATCTTAACTGTATAAAAGAACAGCACAGTGACCATAAATGTTGCAAAACGCTCTATTATCTTTTTTACCCTCTTCTTTTTTCCCCTTTTGTGCATTGTTGAATTATAACATTTTATCTCTTTTTTATCCTGCGTTGTTTTAGAGAGGATAAAGAGATATAATAGTGGTAAAGGATAAATGATGAAGATTGTAAAGAGAAAGACAGGTATAGGCGAACTGCGTAAGATGGCAGAAAATATGTTCGGGGTTCTGGTCAAGGCAGTTGTTGATGTTGAAAAGAGAATTATGGCAGTTGATGGTGAACTGCACAGTGATGAAGAGGCGGTTCTTATTGAAGCAGGTTCTAAACAGAAAAACCTGTGGGGGGTTAACCTGTATCCTTATGAGGCGGGCGATTCTTTCATTGAGTTCGATTCAATGATTAACCTAAAACCTTCTATGGGTAACAGAACCCGGGATGTGGATAACCTTGAAACAAGGAAGAGAATTATAGATATTATTGATGACCTTATAGAAAAATGAGTCAGCATAAACAATTAACAGAGGGAGGATGGTTCAAGATGTCACTTGCAGAACAGATGGCTCATATCGGCAGTGAGGTTTTAAGGGCACTTGCATGGAGGCAAAAGGGTAATGAAAGGTACAGTGGTATGGCTCTTGACAGGGCGCTGGAACTCCTTGACCTTACCATAAAAGACTATCGTCACAGAACGCGACTGAAAGAACTATGTCGTCTCAGAGAGGTTATATGCGATTATTTTCTCGGGGACAACGAGTATCAGTCAACAGATGCCCTGTGGAAGAGTTATTTTTATCCGTTCAACTGGTCTGCAAGAAAAAACTTTTGAGAAATGAGAAAACTGCTGGTATTCCCATTCAGTTATAGAAATAAGACAGAGAGACTTCTTGATGAGTCTTTTAATGCCCATCCTTCTCGAATCCTTTACATTGCCCCCCATATGAGCAAGGCCAGGGACTTCAAGATGAGATACCACAGGTTTTTTCCTGACAGAGCCCTGCCTCCGACATCCCATACCATAAAGACCCTTGCCCTTGCTCTGCTTGATAGATATTCAGACAAAAGGATTATATCTGAGGTGGAGAAATATGTAATCATTTTGCAGATATTGAAGGCGAAAAAGAATAAAGAAAGATTCAGTGACACTCTACCCGGCATTGCTCTGGCAATCGCCCATTTCATAAAAGATGTTAAGGTTTCCACTGAAGACTCAGTCTCCTTTGAGGATATAAGAAAGAAAGCCAGGGGGTATGAATGGAAGTTTGACTATAATCTCTCTTTACTTCTTTTCGCTGTTGATGTGATGGAGGAATACAGGAGACTTCTTGAAAAAGAGAACCTTGTGGATATGGATGATATCTATGGTGAGGCATCCCAGTATGTAAAAAACCTGACTTTTGACAGTGTGCTCTTTGAAGGTTTCAGTGAGATACCAGCATATCAGAAGAGGTTTATAGGAGAGATTATTCAGAAAAAAACTGATGCCATTTTTTCGTTCTGTTATGATGAAGGGGTTTCTTTAGATGCAAAAGAACTGCTCCTTGAAAAAGTTTTTTCATACATAAAGGGGCTATCTGACTGGGAAGAAAAGAGGTTTGAGACAGAGAAGAAAGATAAGAAGATAGAGTGTTATAATTTTGCATCACAGTCAGAGGAGGTCAGGGGAATAGCAAGAATCATAAACAGTTATCTTGTGGAAAATCCTGATACCGCTCTGAATGATGTTATGACGGTTTTCCCGAGTATGCCTTCTTACAGACCTGTTGTTCAGAGAATCTTTGGACGTTACAAACTCCCCTGTGAGATACTACCAGGTTATTCACTGTTCAGGAATTCTTCCATTTCAACACTCCTTGAGTTGTTTGCCTTACGTGCTTCATATGACTGGGATGTTCTTATGAACATTCTTATGAGCCCTCATCTGCACAGATTTGATTTTGAAAAGTCTGAAAAATTTTCCGTCAGTTCAAGAGAGAACTTTGCAAGGACAGGGTTCTTTAAGGAAAACTTCTATTATGCAAAAGGGGGAAATATCAGTTTGATAAGGTCTGTGCTGGAAGAAACAGACAGCAACCCTAAGTCCCTTAAGGGATGGGTTGGCGACCTGAGGTTTTTCATAGAGAGACTTGGCTGGGACCCTGGTATCCCTGAGGTAAGGTTTGCTTTTGATAAGGTTTTACAGGAGATGGGTAAAAATACAGCCTTTTCCGCTGAAGAGTTTATGAATTTTTTAGGCAAGGCTCTTGAACTAGTTGAGGTTGACGAAGGGAAAGGTTATGGTGTCAAGGTGAGTGGGGTTCAGGAGAGTGTCGGACTGGAGAAAAATCTCTGCATTATAGGTGGAGCAACTGAAGATAATATCCCCAGTGCACCATCCCTTGAGGATGTCTTTATCCCTGATGCACTTAAAAAAGAGATGGGTTTTACAGACACTGCCTTGAGGGTTGCACGTGAACGTATGGACCTGTACCGTCTTAAAAGTGAGAATGAAACTGTGTTTTTCACCTATCCTTCAAAGGTAGAAGGGAAGAACCGTATGAAATCAATCTTCCTCTTTGGATATAAGGACTCCTTAATGGAGGATGAAGAGTTTATCCATAAGGGTAAGGATATCTTCAGTTTTGATTTTTCTGAAGAGAGGTTCAGGGAGAAATTTATCATTGACGGGAAGATGAACATAAGCGTTACCCAGTTGGAGATTCTCAAGAGGTGTCCCTACAGGTTTTACCTACAGTTTGTGGAGGACCTGAAGCCTTACCGTACACCAGAGATAGATGAAACACCAGACTTGTGGGGTACCATCATCCATAGTGTGATGCAGGATATTTTTTCAGGGTATGAAGGAGTGGCAATAGGACCGGATGGAATAAAAGAGATTGAGGAGAGGTTCAGGGCGGAGGTCCATAAAGGGATTCAGCAACTCTTTGAAAGAGGTGAAATATCAGGTTTCTACAGGGATGTTTTAATGCTGCGGTCAGAAGAGGTATGCAATAAGTTTATTTCTATCATCAGAGGACACGAGGGTTCTTCATTCCTTGATGCTGAATATAAGATATCCATCGAACTTCCATCACTGATTTTGAAAGGAAAGATAGACAGGATAGAGAAGAGACCGGATGGAGAGATAAACATTATAGATATAAAGACAGGTATTTCAGCCCCTCCCTCTTATACAGAAAATGACTTCTTTAAAAAGTGTAATATGCAGATTCCTCTTTATATCTGGATGTACAGCAAAAAATTTAATATGAAAAAGGTAAATGGAAGTATATGGCACTTTAGTTTTAAAGAAGAGGAAGAGTCCGGAAAGAACGAGAAGTTTTACAGGCGGGAAAAGATGAACTATCTGGAAAGGGTGGAGGATTTCCTTGAAGATACCGCAAAAAAAATTTTAGACAGTGACCTCAGTGTTGATAATCTTTTTAACAGTCCCGCAGAGGATAAATCAGCCTGTTTTTCCTGTCAATACAAGGGGGTATGTCCTTATGAGAGGTCCTGACTTCAGGGCAGTTATCATAGAAGCATCTGCCGGCACAGGTAAGACAAGTTGTATCACAGATGAGTTTATTAAGATACTTGACAGGGATAATCCATCCGCCACCCTGCGAAAGATTCTATCTGTGACATTTTCTGAAAAGGCGGCGATTGAGATGAAGACGCGTATCCTGGAAGGTATATATACAGAGGTATATCCCAGACTCTCGGAGGATGCGAGGATTAACCTTGAAAATGCGATGCTGAAACTGCGCATATCCACAATACACTCTTTCTGCAATACAACCCTGAAAAGATTTGCATTTTATACAGGGATGGACCCGTTTTTTACCGTTATAGATGAGACACAAACAAACCTTCTATACTACAGGGCATTCTACAACTTTTTAAACAGTGGGGAATCATCCAAAATGCTGAACCTGCTGAAGGAACTTAAACTGAATTCTCTGAAGGAACTTCTCTTTGCCATTAAGAGGTTACATCCATATGCTACGGCTGGAATACCTGAGGGTGGGTTTTCAGAACGGGTCTCAGAGGTTTCCCTGCTCATAGCAGAGATTCACACCCGGCTGAAAAGAGAACTTTCAATGCTTGACTTTAATGACCTTGAGATACTCACCTATAGATTGCTTACTGAAAATCCTGAATCCCTTACCATTCTTGAGGACTTTGATGAGAAAAACAACTATATATTTGTTGATGAGTTTCAGGATACCAACATCCTGCAGTGGAAGATTGTACATAAACTTGTAGAAGAGTGGCTCTCAGGGTATGGTGCAAAAGCAGAGAAGGGGGAGTCTTACGGACTTTTCCTTGTCGGAGATAAAAAACAGTCAATATATAAATTCCGGGGTGCAGAGGGTGCTGTATTTGATGATGCCAGAGATGCACTGATGTCTTACTACTCTGAAGAAAAACTCCTGAAGAACTACAGGAGCCAACCGGAGATAATTGAATTTGTTAACAGGGTTTTCAGTGATATCTACCCGTGGAATGAGCAGCAGTTGTCAACCGGACTGGATGTAAGGGCTAAATCTCTTATAGAGATAAACCTTCTGGATGGCAGTGAAGATGTTAATGCGAAGGAAATGGAGTACAGGTGGATGCTTGGCAGGATACTGGAACTTCTGAATAAAAAGGAGCCGGTATGGGACAAAAAGACAGGGCAGTTTCGTCCCATTGAATTCAGGGATATAGCGATACTTATGAGAAAAAGAGTAGGTAAAAACTTCTTACTACTTGAACAACTGCTCAAGGAATCCGGGATTCCTTTTGTTATACTCGGTGGTGTTGGATTCTATAATGAACCAGAGATAATATTTTTGTTGTCGCTCATCTTTGCGCTTGCTGACCCGACTGATAGGATATCTTTGTGGCTGCTGCATAATTCTGTTCACCGGGTCTCCTCCAGACATATCTATGACTGGAGACAGAAACTTTCAGCGGAAGAGATAACAATGAGTGTTGAGTCTATAATGGATAAGATAAGATTCTGGGATGGGCTGAGCACCCAGCAAAAATCCAATACAGAAAAGTTTCTTATGATATTACAGGAGATGGGACATCTCCCCCTCTATCAGGTCTCAAGAAATCTGAGGACAATGGCACTCTCGTACGATGAACCTAAGGCGGATATATTTTCTGAACATCAGGATGCAGTGAGGGTGTTAACTGTCCATAATGCTAAGGGACTGGAGTTTCCAGCGGTATTTCTCATAAACCTTGAAGATGGCAGGGTGGATTTGAGGGACAAGATTTTATATAGAAAGGTTCAAGAGGCAGAAGCCCCATATAAGTTCATTCTCAGTAGCGAGGCGGATGAGGATTATAAGAACAATTTCAAGGATATGTTGAATGATGAGGAAAAGAGGGTCTTATATGTTGCCCTTACCAGGGCGCGTCAGTATCTGTTCATTACCGGGGTTAAGAACAAACGCGGTTCCCGAAGCAGTTTGTGGACAGAACGCATCTTGCCTTTTGAGTCCTCATTCCCTCCGGTACCTGTTTCCTCTTATATTTACACACCCTCTGAGAAAGAGAGAAAGATAGAAGTAAAGAGAGTATCTTTTCAGGATATGTCCTCTTTTGTTTTGACATCCTATACCCACGAAAGAGAGCAGGGCTATTATAACTATAAAAGGATAGTTGCCGGGGATATCGCACATAAACTCCTGTATGAAATTTCTGAAGGTATGCTAAAACTGAACAGGCCTGACTATGAGGAAAGGATGCATTTCTATCTGCGCAAAACAGGTCTCTCCGGTGCAGAGGAATTAGATGGAGAAGGAAAGAAGGGGGTGAAAGAAAGAATAAAAGATGTTCTTATGGCTGTTTATGAGAACATTGTAAAGAATATAGAGTTGAAGGCAGTTATTGAGAAGAATGCAAGTGAAGAGGCCTTTTCAGAGATGCCCTTTATAGTTGAGTTTGAAAAAGACAGGGTTTACACAGGAGCCATTGACAGGGTTATTTTGAAAGGAGAGAAGGGATGCTACATATATGACTATAAACTTGAAGGTGGTGACCCTGAGATTTATCTGCAACAGATGAACATATATGAGAAGGCTGTCAGGAAAATCTTCCGCCAAAGGTCTCTTGTGAAAAGATTTATTATTCTTCTAAAGGATGCCACCATAACTGAAATATAATCTACAACTCATTTTATGCTTATCAGTCTTACAGGCCCTATGAGTCCTGATGGAAGTATCTTCCATCC
>CAYOYL010000205.1:0-3198 GCA_964408175.1 uncultured bacterium | reverse complement strand
ATGGGTGTGAAACCGCTGAGACTGGGACTATACGGCTGCGGGGCGAGAACAAATGAACTTGTGGACAGTGTTTACAGCGATAAACTCGTGGAGGTTGTTTGCTGTTATGATGTGGTTAAGGAAACTCGTGAAGCGACGGCAAAAAAATACAAAAGCACGGCTGTTGGACTTGAAGAGGAACTGCTGGAGAATGAGGAGGTGGATGCTTTCATAATTTCATTGCCTCCGAAATACCACGCGCACACCGCGATGAGGGTGGCTGAAACCGGCAAGCCGATATTTCTGGAAAAACCGGTTGCCACTACCATTGAAGACGGAAGAGCACTGCTGAAAAAAATATCGGAAAAAGGCGTGATTTGCCGTTCTGGGCTTGCCTACAGGTATACTCCGGTCTTCAGAAAATTGCTTGACCTTATCCAAGACGGTACGATAGGAAGGGTTCTTAACGTTTTCTACCACTGGGTTGCATGGGCTGCCCTGATACCTGTAGTGATAAACGAAGGGGAGAAACAGAACTGGCGCGGGGACCCCAAAACGGGAGGACAACTGGTATATCACTGCTGTCACCTCTTTGACCTTTTCAGGCAGATAGGTAAAATATCAGGTAACGGGGAGATAAAAAGTGTAATTGCCGTGACAAACCACATCATTTTCCCTAAGAGTCCCAGCGAAAACGTTGCTGTCAGCGCCATGGAGTACGAAGGCGGGGCGGTAGCAGGATTCCATTTCAGCGAAGTATCCCGTCAGTGCGATGGGTTCGGAAGGGTTGAAGGCACAGAAACAACAGTTGAATTTTTCTGGAATAACGAATCGAGGATAAAGATATATGAGAATGCAAGGCGGCTTGGACCGAGGGTGCCGGACAGGATAATAGAGGTTCCGGATGCAAATGTTGGCAACAGGGACATAATGACTGCTTTCATAAAAGAAGCAAGAGGAGAACAGCCTGTAGCAGTTACCGTTGAGGATGCAATCTTTGCCCTGAAGATAGCATTTGCGATAAGGCAGAGTGCAAAAGAAGGCAGGAAAGTATATATAGAGGATATCTAAAAATGATAAAAGCGACATCAATGAGATGTTTTCCGCAGGAGATGAACTGGAGAGAATGTATAAAAGAGGCAAGGGTATCCGGCTACGAAGGGGTGGAGGTCAATTTTGACGGTAGGTTTGACCTTGACTGTTCGGAAAATGACCTTAAGGAACTCAAGAACGTTGCTGATGGAAACGGGATAAAGATAGTGTCGGTATATTCGCGTCAGCAGTGGAAAACACCCATCTCAAGCGGAGAGAAGAAGAAAAGAGAAGAGGGGATAAGAACACTTGAGCGTCTTATTGAAATAGCAGAATATCTTGAAGCCCCGACAATACTTACTATTCCCGGAGCAGTTGATAACTCAATCCTTTCTGCCGACAGGGAAATAGTCGCCTATGAGGATGCGTACAAAAGGGTAAAGGATACCATTGCAGGTCTGGCTCCCCGTGCCAAATCCGCCGGGGTCATACTCGCTCTCGAGAACGTGCCCAACAAGTTCCTGCTCAGTCCCCTTGAATTCAGAGGTATGATAGAAGAAGTCGGAAGTGATGCGGTAGGATGCCACTTTGATACTGCAAACTGCCTCTATTACCAGGGTGTGCCGGAAGACTGGATAAGAATTCTGGGGAAGTATATTAAGGCAATCCACCTTAAGGACTACAAAACCTCGGTCGGTACCCTAAACGGTTTCTGTGATATTTTTGAGGGAGATACAAACTGGAAAGAGGTTTGTATGGCAATCGCTGAAACCGGCTATGACGGCTCTATTATATCTGAGGTCCTGCCTGTTTTCAGAAACCACCCTGAAGTCCTCTGGAAAAACACGTCTATCTCAATTGACCGCATTATCAAAGATATACAGGAATTCCGTTGAGGGTATCCCTTAAGACGAAAAAATAAGCCAGTCCTTTTTGTTTCTCTACGCAGCACTCAGCCTGCGGCTGCCAATAATTAGACTTGACAGTTAAGGAGATATGTGCTATGGTAACAATAGAACATAAGGAGGCGACCCCACCCTGATTCTGGCGGGGCAATGGAGGAAACATGGGCAGGAAGAAAGGGTTTACCCTCATAGAACTGCTTGTGGTGGTTGCAATAATTGCAATACTGGCAGCGATGCTGCTGCCGACACTTTCAAGGGCAAGGGAGAAGGCTCGGCAGACAGTATGTATGAACAACATGAAAGAGTTTGCTATTATTTTTACACTCTATCAGATGGATTATAAGGATTATATGGTGCCGCCGAGAATCCCGCCCTCAGGCTACTGGAATAACTTTGTTTACACAACAGTTTATAAAGGCAAAATGCCTCTTTCCCTGTTCCGCTGTCCTTCCGAACGCACCCATGCGTTAAATATCTATGGAAGCGGCAGCCAGCATTATGCGATGAATTACAAGATATGTTCCCCCCCAAAATGTGCTCCTACAAATCTGGCACACTGGCCGAAAATAACAAGGATACTCTATCCTGATAGGGTAGCCTATCTTTTTGACGGAAGAAACTATCAGGTATATGCCCATGTATCGTCACGTCCTACCGGCAGGCATTCAGGTGGCTCTAACATTCTGTTTATGGACGGGCATGTGGGATGGGAACTGGTAGGAAAACTGCTCGGTAGCAATTCAAAATTTCCCCCATGGACGTGGGGAGCAGATGCACCTGACAGTATAGGATATCCGCACTAAAAGACATAAGAGGACTGAACACTGCACATCCAGTGGATAAAGATAACCTGTAAGAAGGAAAATCTCAAGTTTCCGCTGCATATCACATCGGGCATTTTACACTCCTAAGATAGTAAAAAGGTTGACTGGAAGAATATCTTAGAATTATTTTATCCATCAAACAGACCTGTCTCATCCTCATGGTTACCCTGATGCCCACTGGGACTTAGCATTTGAAGGTGTGAAGTTGGGTTGTATACGCTCGACGAAGCCAACCGTGTCCATACCGTTTACCAATAGACTTGACAGTTGTAGAGATATGTGCTATGGTGACAGTGGAACATAAGGCGACCCCAACCTGATTCTGGCGGGGCAAAGGAGGAAACATGGGCAGGAAGAAAGTGTTTTGAGACCGGACATATATCCGAAGAAAGAAGTAAGTCGCAATGATACAACCCGGTCAATACCTCCTCTGGGAGGTAAGGCCGGATGGAGATAAA
>CAYOYL010000204.1:0-4169 GCA_964408175.1 uncultured bacterium | reverse complement strand
CTGTTGTCTCCTCTGGTCAGGTGGCTGTTTGACATTCAGGTAACTGAACAGAACGGATTCTCCATCTCCAAAAGAAGCGGTATAAGTTTCGTTCCCGTGGAGAAGACAGGCCGCAAAATAACCATAGATGGGAACCTTGACGATTGGCCTGCTGTAGAACCCGTTGTCCTAAACAGCCCTTCGCTTATGAGAGATAGAACAGGATGGAAAGGTGTAGATGACCTGAGCGGGAATGTTTATCTTTCATGGGATAGGAGCAACCTGTACCTGAGTATCAGGGTAAAAGATTCGGTATTCTCGCAGGAATATACGGGCTTCATGACATGGGCGGGAGATTCCATCCAGGTTGCCTTTGACCCGGAACCGGGCGAAGAGACGGTATATGACCAGATAACCGCGTCCTCCAATAAGAAGATTACCGGCTGCACGCTTGCACTGGCAAAGGGGGGAGAGGAGGTATACCGCACGTTGAGCTGGGACAGAGAGATTACAACCGGACAGGTAGGCAGGGATGAAATACTTTTGTCAGTGAAAAAAACAGGAGAAGGGATTGTATATGAAACCGCTTTTCCATGGGAATCCCTGTCCATGGAGCCGCCTGAAGCCGGTAGAAGGATCGGTTTTGCGTTGACGCTTAACGACCGGGACAGTGGCGAGAAAAACTGGCAGGGGATGGAGTGGTTCGGCGGAATATTCTACGGCAGTGATTCAGAAAAGTACGGACAGATAATTCTTGTTGAATGAGGAGGCACTTATATGAATATGAAAAAAATATATCTTCTTGGTGCTGTGGCAGTTGTGTATCTCTGTTTTCCCTTCAGATTGAGGGCGGCAGATGACCTGCTTCTGGCTGATTTTGAGATGGATTCTGAACTGCTTGACCTTACAGTACTGAATGGTATGTTGATAGAAAGAAGCATGGACTTTCCATCAAGCGGAAACTTTTCCCTGAAAATGACCTACCCTGTGTATAAAGACAGAAACCCTGTCCTTCTCTGCGGCGGGAACCTGAAGGACAAAAACCTTCTCGCATATCAGGTAATTACCTTTGACATATACAATCCGCAGGAGACAGATATATCCGCAACGTTCGTCGCGAATGTCCTCCCTGCTGACGGCAAGAAAAAATCAGTCTGGGCAAAAGGATTACTCTTCAAGGCAAAACAGACGAGCAATATCGTTGTGCCGACCGAGGAAATCTTTGACCAGTTCAGCCGCGTGATGTCAAAAGAAAGCAAGGCCGACAGTGTGGGGAAAGAACTGAAGATAGAGAACTTCTTTATCTTCGTTTCAAGCAGGTTCTATAAGGAAAAGAGTCTTATTTTATATCTTGACAACCTCTGGCTGAAAGGTTATACCGAACAGGATAAAGGAACGGATAATGAATAAGAGAAAATTTAAGAGTTTGTCTCTCGCCATTTCTATTGTTTCACTGCTATTTATCAGAATAACTCCAGTAAAAGGAGAAACGTTCCGGTCTGAATCGTATGTCAAAAATGGAACTTACGTAACCCCTCACTTCAGGTGGGCACTACCTTATGAAGGAGTGCCTCTGAAGGTGCTTTTCATCTCTCCGGAACCCGGTTCAAGAGACATCTGGGACCTGGCACAACGCATACCCATTGAACATACCGTCTTTGAGATTGAGACAGCGAGAGGCAGGTTCGGCTCACCCGATATGTTTGCAACAGACCCTGAGATTTATGAGCAGAGGCGGTCCGAACTCAACGCTATCCTTGATAAAAACAGATTTGACCTGATAGTCCTGGGTAACGTGGCGTGGTCAAGTTTGCCGATGGATATAGTTTATAAGATAACCGCTCAGGCAACCCGCGGCGGCGCGGGAGTGGTGCTGGCAAATGCAGATTTTCAGGACCCGATGCTTGAGACTCTGTACACCCGGGAGCCTCTGGGCGACGGATTGGAGATATTACAGCCATTCCCCTTTGAGGCGCTTGAGAGAGGACTGTCAGACCTGGAGTTTCAAAAGATAAAAGGGAACAGGTCTCCGGTAGCCATGCTCGGGGAGACAGTTCCCTACCACCAGCCCGGCGACCGCAAGTTTGACCTTAAGGGAAAGATAACGGGGTACCGCCTGAAAAAGGGACGTTTTATATCTCTCCATCTGCCGTTCGCATACGGAGGATGGGGCGGCTGGTCATGCGTGTCTTCACTGATACCAGGCATCCCCGTGAATATGCGGAATCTGTGGCAGGAGGAGTACCATTACATGCTGGTTGCAAAGGCATTTCTCTGGGCGGCGGGGAGAACACCGTCGGCAAGACTTACAAAAATTTTACCTATGAACTCAGTGCAGAGTACGGGAGAGTTGCTGAAGGTGGATGTGGGGGTAGCACTCTCTGAAAAGAGCCGTCCTTTCCAAGGGAGAATTACCATAGACGTGAGGGATGCGGTTACAGGAAGGTACGTGGGTGAAGCATCATCTGATATTGATGTGTCCGGTACTACGGGGATATCTATCCCCGTATGTGTTGCAGGAAGTCCGGAAACACCCTTTCTGCTTGCCGCAGATTCATTCATACACGTACGGCTGTACAGGAGGGTAAGGCGCGGCCTGTTGCGGACGGAAGAGGCAGTTGTGGATTTCGGAACAGGCTTTGTCCGTGCAGCCAAAGAAATACCCATAAAAATTTCACTTGATAAGAACACCTGCGAGTTTCCAGAACCGGTCACGGTTAAAGCAGAGATGCCGAAAGATTCCGAAATTGACCTCCTCCACGTCGAATTATATGATTCCCGCGGCAGAATATGGGAACAAAAAAGAATAGCAGTCAGGGATATGGAGAAGATTTCAATCTCTATGCCGACGGCAAGGACGAATATTATAGCACACGGGGTACGCGTAACTGCTTACTCGGGTAACAGACCTGTAGATACAAAAGATGCCTTTTTTACCATAAGAAGAGATAAACCTCCCGAAAGTTATTATGTCTCCGTTTCAGACTCAACATGGGCTACGTGGCACCAACTGCGCCGGTATGAACGCGCCTATGAGTGGGGTGCGGAAGGGTTGAGGAACCACGCGGCAAGTATTGCCAGCGCGGTAACAAGCGCAGTTGCAGGTCTGGACACAAACCCCAGCCACAGTCCCCGCATTCCTCATACACTTGCCCTGAATCCAGAACAGACTGCGAATCTATATGAAACGGGACGAGCCAACAGCATGATATACCGGTACTTCAATCAGCACTGGTACGATACTGCAGACGATGCAGGTCCTGTGGTCTCGCCTGTCTATGAACCTGCGATACCGCAGTTCAGAGAGTGGATAAAGAAAGAATCAGGCGGTGACATAAAAGTTCTCAATAACCAGTGGGGCACCTCGTTGGGCAGTTTTGAAGAGATTTCCGCAGATTTTCTCAACGGTTCAAAACGCAAGGGTCTTGTTCCCGTTTGGGTTGACTACTGCCGATTTGTCCACGAGCGATATATGGAAGCGCACAAACTTCTGCGTTCAGGGATAAGGTCTGCTGACCCTACAGCCGGCTTAGGCGTTGACTCTACATACTATAACCACTCGCTGGCAAGTATGTACAGGGATTTTAACTACATTATGCCCTATTACAGGCCGACGGCCGTGGAGATGGGGAGGTTACTATCTAAAGCAGAACCTGCTTATACCGGAGTCTGCATGGGATATGGTACACATACCCCCAGACCTTTCCACAGGTATCTTCCCTGGCATATACTCCTTGCAGGCAACAACAGTATACTTTACTGGTCACTGTCAGCAGGACTCTACGGCGACCTTGTGTACGGAGACACCCCGGGTGGTTACCGACCGGGCTGGATGATGGAAGAGGTTGCAAACATCAAACTTACCGGAGCAGGCAGGTTCATCAACTCCTGCGAGCGTGTTTCGTCGGGAATAGATATTCTTTACTCTCAGGCATCACGCCGTGCACAGGATGTGGATGCACCTTTCAGTAAACTCCAGAATTTCGTTGACCCCGCTGCACTCGGTTTCCAGGAGATGCTTTCAGACCACGGGCTTTCTTACAACTACATATCCAGTGAAAGCATCACGGAAGACGGGGTACTGGAGAAGGGTGACACAAAACTGCTTATACTGCCGCATGTGCAGTCAATGTCACCTGCCGAGGCGGCTAAAATACGTGCATTTGTGAATAGAGGGGGTACACTTCTGG
>CAYOYL010000203.1:0-3508 GCA_964408175.1 uncultured bacterium | reverse complement strand
ATGCAGATGAAAGGAGGTCGCCGTTCATCATAAGGAACCTACCGTTTTTTGAAGAGAACAAGGGTGGTGCCTGTGTGGAGACGCACTATCCGATAGGTGAGACTGTAACGGTGGCAAAGATAAGTATGTATGCCAAAAAGCTCTCACTTTTCGCTGGAGAGACCGTATCAGGAGAAGAGCTCTTTCCATACTGGGAGGATATACTGGGCAGGAACAAGGTGGCCGTTAAGACTGATACTAAGGCGTTACTGGAAAATGTTGACTGGGAAACATTCGGCAATCACAGGGTTGTATTCTATGGTGATTGGAGACAGCAGTTTAGTGACCTTGCCAAACTGATAGGATATGAGGTTGTGGAAAAAGACAAGATGAGATAATTATTGTAAAAAAAGGATGTGTGGAATTTAAGGAGGTAGAAGAAGATGTATACTCTAAGCAGAAAAGCAAAAATTTATGTGGTGTTTTCTTCAAGCGGTTTTTTTGGCAGTACAGGAACGTACAAACTGCGTTATCCTGAAGGTAAGGTTCTGACCAACGAGGATATCCTAAAGGAGATTAAGAAGAGGTGCAAAGATGTTGAATTTATTGGTACAACAGAGGTTGAAAAACCCGGATATGCTGAGGGTAATATTCAATCCCAGGCAGGGAACCTTGATGGTATCCTCTATTTCGGGACACTTCCTCAGGAGATACTTGATATAGACATCCCCAAGATAGCGGTATTTCCTCTGTGGAGCAAGTGGCAGTATCCCTATTCTCCAGTAAAGGGGAAAAGGATGCTGACAGGATGTATCCCTATCATCCCTGATATCAATGGTTCTGTCTTTTCATCACGTTTTGATGATGTGGCACGCAAGATAGAACTCATTCGTATCATCTCATCTTTTAAGTCTTTAAATATCCTTGTTGTAACGGATAAACCGGTACTTGGATTGTATGAGCCAACGCCCTTTCAATATCAGGACGAAGGGTGGGCACTTTACGAAAAAAGGTATATTGAAAATCTCCACCAACTTGGTGCGAACATCACAGCAAGACCGCAGAGTGAAATGGTTGCCAGAATTGATGGCATAGAAGAGGAAAAAGCAAAAGAGGTAGCAGAGAAATGGATGGAAGAGGCGGAAGATGTTGTCGGCACAAACAAGGAAGAGATAACAAAGTCAGCCAGACTCTATCTTGTGATGAAGGAGATGATGAAAGAGTATGGGTGTAATGCTATAACCACAGAGGGCTATGGAGTATTTATAAACTATCCCGGTGGGCCCATCCCTTCCCAGGGACTTCCTTCCTCCCAGTTTTGCACGGAGGGTGTGGTTGCAACATCAGAGACACTCTTTGACAGTCTGGTAACCCAGCAGTTGGGTTTGTTAATGACGGGTTTTGCAGGTATGAACGGTGACTACGTGATAGATGAGGGTAACAACAAGGCATATGTAATGCACTGTGAGTGCCCTTTTAATGACCCTTTGCACAAGGGTAAAAATCTTCCCTTTGTAATAAGAAACCTCCCACAGTACCCTGTTGACCAGCAGGAGAAGGGAGGTGCATCTGTACTGGTAAGACTTCCTGTCAATAAACAAGTGACGGTGGTGAAGTTCAGCGTCCATGACAAAAAGGTCTCTTTGTTCTCCGGTACTACCGTAGATGGAGATAAATTATTTTTAGGATGGGACCACATACTTTGCAGGACAAAGGCGGCCGTTGACACTGATGCGAAGGCGCTTTTGAGAAACCTTGACTGGAAGACATTTGGTGTTCACAGGGTGGCATTTTTTGGAGATTACAGGCAGCAGTTTAAGGATATGGCTGAACTGATGGGTTATGAGGTTGTAGAAAAAGATAGATAAGAAAAAGGATGGTGTGTATGGGAGAAAGAGCATATGAGGTTATTGAGAAACTGAAAAAGTCAAGGCTGTTGGTTATTCAGGATAATGACCGTATACATACCTGGGTTCGAGATGGCTGGGATAGATATGATGCTTCATTAGACGATTATGATAAAAATTATCTGTCCAGACTGAAGGACTCTCTGGGTATAGACACGGTAATTGTGCGTTCTGATGAACTGATTGCAGAGATAGGTAATGTTAAAGAAAAGGCTGAAGAAATAGCCGATATGTGGATAAAAGAGGCTAAAGAGGTAACAAAGGTTACAAGAGGGGATGTGATAAGGTCGGCTGAATTGTACGTATCTTATAAAGAGTTGTTGAATAGATATGAATCTGATGGAATAACAATGGCGAGCTGGGCACTTGTCCCTGATGGGAAAATAAAGGCTATGCCTCCATTGGCAGAAATGGAACTGGCTAAAGAGCTTATACCTACTTGTTGCGAGTCTGATATAGATTCTCTGGTTACCCTTACCATTGGTACATATATTTCCAGCAGGCCAGGTATTATGGGTGATTTGGTCAGTAATTGGGTTGGGCTCCGCCGGGAAGATGGGCTGAAACCTCTCCCTGAAAATTACGTTGCTATCGGACATTGTTACGGGCCAATCAATCCTCATGGGAATGACAGGCTCCCCTATGTCATAAGGGACCATGCATATTACGAACTCGGGTGGGGTAAAACTGATGACCCGAGGGTCCTGTGGAAAAGGGAAGAACACCTCAGGGCAAATAGACAACTAAAAAAGGAGAATATTACTCTTGTCGCCATAAGGGTAGAGTGGACAGCAGGTGAGGTTGTGACCATAGTTAAGTTTGACCCGTATAACAGGAAGGCACTGGTTTTTACAGGAAAAACTTTTGACCCCCATCCCTTCTTTAAGGACTTTGACAACACTGTTTGTAGAACAAAGATAGCTATTGAAACCGATGTCCCGTTCAACAGGAGGTTGGGAGGACATATGGTAGCGTTTTACGGGGATATCAAAAAAGAGGTCAAGAACCTGGCTAAACTGGTTGACTTTGAGGTCTATGAAAAATAATAGATAGAGGAGGTCTATTATGGTTAAAGAGGTGAAGAATAAAACAATAATATATACAGTATTCTTGTCTGATGGGCATCCTGTCGGTTATGATGCATATAGAAGGTATCATCCTGATGTAAAGATACCGGAGAATAAGGAGATACTGGAAAGTATTAAAAGGGAGTGTAAAGGTGTTGAATTTATTGGCAAAACAGAGCCTTTGAAGGTTGAGGATGTTATTTCTGAAATAAAGAAACATAGGGACAGTTTGGATGGTATGCTTATCTTTACTGGACAGTACAACGGTATTCCGGATGAACTGATATCTATTGGATTACCTGTAATAGGAGTGAAACGTCCCTTGGAAGCCTGTTCAACCACATCTTTTCATACCTATAAGGGGCAAAAGATTTTAACCTCTTATCTGCCTGCACACCGTGACAAAGACCCTGAGGTCTATTCTCTTCGTACAAAGGATATAGCAGAGAAGATTCGCCTCATAGGTGTCTTATCAAAGATGAAGGGTATGAAGATTCTGATAGCCACAGACCTGCCGCCTCTCGGTTATTTTGAGCCTATAGGTTTACAGATAGA
>CAYOYL010000202.1:0-24888 GCA_964408175.1 uncultured bacterium | reverse complement strand
GACGAAGATGCCCGGTACCCCGGAGAGAACGTCAGAGAGTGTTTGTGCCCCGGATTTTTCTATCTCATCCCTGTCAATGACCGTAATGGAGACAGGACTCTCCTCCACCTCCTTTGCAACAGGGTCTCCTGTAACGACAATCTCGCTCAGGTCAAAGGCTTTTTCTTCTGACCATATAGTTTCCTTTACAGATAACAGAAGGCTCAATAACAGGATGCATTCCATTTTTTTAATCATTGTATTGACTCCTTTTCAGATAAAATCGTCTATTTAAGGTATCTAACGTCCCTGTAGGGGGATATCAGGGGTTTGTCGTCCGGACAGAATGGCCTTCCGTCTTTTACCCAGCCGCAGTCTCTCTCTTGAAGTTCTTTTACAAGATAACCGCGCCACTCTTCTATCTCTTCTTTCCTATCAGGTCTGTCTATAAGATTCTTGGACTCACCAGGGTCATCTTCAAGGTCAAAGAACTGTTCGGTATTCAGTCTCGGGAACCATATATACTTCCTTTTCCCATCTGTTACATACTGCATCTCCTGTTCCTTTGAGTAGCAGGTACAGTGTTCTCCATGCAGGTATCTTCTCCATTCAGGATTCTTACCTTCCATCAAAGGTAACAGGTTCATACCGTCAACGGTCTTCGGGACAGGCAGTCCAGCAACATTAAGAACCGTGGGCATTATATCCTGGAGTCCTATGACCTCTTTCATAGGAGTATTTGCACTAAAGCCGGAATTTTTTGGAGGGGTGACTATGAGAGGTATCTTGACACTCCCTTCGTATGCGTAGGTCTTGCGCCACAGGTTGTGGTCTCCCTGCATATCCCCGTGGTCTGCGGTGAAGATAATCCACGTGTTGGCAAGGTCAGTGTCGCGGCTGTTAATCAACCTGCCTATCTGCGTATCTATGAAGGATACCTCCCCGTAGTATCCTGAGCGGGCGCGGTGTATCTGGAATGGGGTCATCCTGCCGCGCCATGCATCAAACTTCCTTGCTTCTTTAGGGTCATTGTGTATCTCCGCCCAGTCACCGACGTAAGGCGGAGGTGTTTTCCATCTGTAGTAGAGGTCAAAATAAAAGGCAGGCGGTACGTAAGGTGAATGAGGTCTTGCAAATGAGATATTTAAGAAGAATGGTTTTGACCTGTCTCTTGACCTTAAGAATTCCAGTGCACGGGACATCGTCCAGTGTGTAGGATGAAGGTATTCTTCACAATGCCATGGTCTTGCATGCCAGGAGTTCCAGTCTACGCCGTGGTCATCAGGGGTTATACCTGCAGGTGCATTATCTTTGAACCACTTTCTGTATTCGCTGTCAGGCATTCTGCCTGACTCATCCAGTTCAGTGGACTGGAAGCCCATCAGTGACCTCTGCGGGCTGAAGTGCCCCTTTCCAATCATCTTTGTCTGATAGCCTGCGTTTGTAAGTTCTCCTGCAAGTGTATGGGGAAAGTCATTGGGTATGGGGGCCTGTCCTGCTCCCATACCGAGCACACCTGTATGCCACTGGTTTTGTCCTGTCCACAACATCGGTCTTGCAGGGACACAGGAAGGGATGGCGGTATAGGTATGTTTAAAAAGGACCCCCTGTGAGGCAAGGTGGTCAAGATTGGGTGTCTGGATGATGTCGTTACCTGCCGCACCGACGGCATCTCCTCTCATCTGGTCGCACATAACAAGGATTACATTCGGCTGTTTCATTATCAGATTCTCCTTTCAATCTTAAATAGACAAAAACTTTTTTTACATTTTAGTTATACAAAACACATGGTCAAAAATTTGTGCTGTCAGATTGGGAATACAATTTTATCCTATTTTCTGTTAAAACGCAAGAGTCAAGATTCCTTTGACGTAGAAGGTATGCTGGAGTAAAATTTATAAAACAAAGAAGTAGTTTAATAAGAAACAATTTTATTGAAGTTAAATGTGAAGGTATCAGTTATAATATCCTGAGTAAACAGGACGTAGACAGTATTATGCATAATAAAGAATATGAGGTGGGCTTTGCCGGTTGTAATTCTGTTCATTATCCAAAGTGGATTACCGCGTACATAGTAGAGCCGGCAAAGATGAATGAGAATACAGGTATTATGCATTTCGCTCATGGGTGGGGAGGAAATCGCTACCAGTACAGGGAAATGCAAAAAGAGTTCTCGGACCGTTACAATCTTATCTGCATTTCTACGGAGTACCGCCAGAGCGGTTTTGATTTCAATCCGATTAGCGGGGTTGGTTCTTACATACCATATGATGCAAGTAATATGCAGGTAATAGACTGTCTTAATTCTGTCAGGAAAACCCTTGAATTATATCCCGACATAAATAAAAGGCGTATTATAAGTTTTGGGGGAAGTCAGGGTGGTCACATTGCTGTCTTAATGAGCATATTCTGTCCCAACACCTTTGCACTTGTAATTTCATCTTCAGGTCTTTCATATATTACCCCGGAACTTGCAGGGTGGGCCGGCCGGGATTTTTCCGAAGATGAACTTGCAATAAGGGATATTGTTAAAATGGCGTCTTTTATTCACCCCCCGGTTGTCCTTATGCACGGAACTGCTGATGCTGTGCTTTCTGAGCAGCATACCCGGAAGTTTGAAGAGGCGCTGCGTGCAGAGGGAAAGATGGTGCGCGTGAAATATTACGAAGGCGGTGGGCATTTTCTGGAACCGGTGTCTGACAGAAAATCATCTATTCTTGAACTTGCAGATGATTTAATAAAAGATGCAGGTAATGAACAATCTATTGATTTTAATGAAAGGAGTAAAATAGTAATCCCCTGTGTTAGAAAGAGATTTATCATTGACTGGTCAAAATCAATGGATGATTTCAGTCTGGTATTATGGCAGGAAATGATGAGTGGTTACCAGAATGGAGATAGGCATGGCTGATAGATTGAGATTTGTCTATGCGGCTGATTTACAGCCGGGTTCTCCCTGTTCTTTCAGATATAATGCTGCGTGGTTTGAAAATTGGCTCACGGTGCGGCAACAGATTATAAGTGCCCGCCCTGAATTTTTAGTTCTCGGCGGGGATATCACACGGGACGGCTTTTATCATGATTTTGAGTTCAGGGAAATGAAATCCTCACTGGATTCAATGGAGATTCCTTATTATGCCATACCTGGTAATATGGACATAGGCAATAAGTCTTCTCGCGTTCATGGGGCAATAGAAGAACGTGATGACAGACTTTTAAACGTCCTTCCCGAAAGGTTCTCTGCATTTGAAAAGATTTTCGGTTCTGCAAACTGGACGTTTATCCACGGTGACCTGCGCGTAAGCGGGTTTTGTGATATCCTGCTGGGGTCAGGACTACCCGAAGAAAGAAAAGTCAGGGATTTCCTCTCTTCTCTCGCTGAGATGCCGCGTTCCAGATACCATCTTATCTTGATGCATTATGCAATGTTTATCAATTCGCCTGCCGAAGATGACTATGATATCACCAAAAAAGAGGAGTACTCAGACTGGTATTTCAGCGTGTCCAAAGAGACCCGCGGTTATTTACTAAAGTGTTTTAAGGAATCTGGTGTCACCAGGGTGTTGACAGCACACATGCACTGCAGAAGAGAGGTTTATTCGGATGGAATCACATTTGATTTTGCACCTTCTACTACATTCGGCCAGAACGGCGGCAGATGGAAAGATGGGGATGATACTCCCGGGTTTTATCTTTTTGAGTTTATAGGGGGGTCTCTTATAAAAACCTTTATACCTACGACTCCCCTTTCAGCCCAAAAAGACGGTTTTGGTAAAGGGGGGCACGTGACCCGGGACAGGATTGACTATTCTGAATCAAAGGCATACAGGGAAAAGACGAAAAAAACTTATAATTGCGAGATTACCTGATTTAGTCCCCAATTAAACAGGTAATGTTTCACAGCGATAAGAATACAAAATGGGGAAAATGGATAAATCTCCCTGTATCCCCCTTTGACAAAGGGGGAATTCAAGGGGGATTCAGGAGGGAGAGATGTCTATTCAACAGAGAGGAATATTGGGCGATTTGTGCAGGGTGAGAAATGCAGTAACTAAGAGGATTTCAAGTTATAACGTGGAGGGGAGAAACTCTGACAGTTGGCGCGTGAAACCCGGTGAGACAAAGGTGCTTGCAGAGATTGACGGACCCGGAAGCATCACGCATATATGGATGACGCAGGGAGGAAAGCCGTTCATTTACAGAGAGGTGTTATTGAGGATGTACTGGGACGGAGAGAAGAACCCGAGCATCAATGTTCCACTTGGCGACTTTTTCTGTCTGGGGCACTCTCTGGCTAATTCTTTCTGCAGTTTGCCTTTCACTGCATCAACAAGTTTACCCTATCAGTTTGGTGCAGGCTGTGCCTTAAATTGTTATCTGCAGATGCCTTTCCGCAGACATGCAAAGGTTGAGGTTGTTAATGAAGGCAAGGAAGACTACGGACAGTATTTTTACATTGACTATGAAACCTATGGGGAACAGTTTGATGATGATGTTGCCTACCTGCATGCACAGTGGAGAAGAGAAAATCCAACACCGGGTTGGAAACCAGAAATAAGGGTCAATACCCCGGATGCCAATGTGGTTAACAAGGAGAAGGTTGCCTACAACAACAACTACGTGATTCTTGAAGCGGAAGGAAAGGGGCACTACATCGGATGTAATCTTTCTGTCGCAAATTTTCATGGCACATGGTGGGGGGAGGGCGATGATATGCTCTGGGTGGACGGCTACAAGTGGCCTCCTGACCTGCACGGTACAGGAAGCGAAGACTATTTTAATCAGGCATGGGGTATGCAGGATAATGCATACATTTTTAACGGTTCATCAATATATGAGTCGCATACCACGTTAGGACATTCTTATTGTGATGGGAAGATGCCGGGCGGATACCAGACCTCCTATGTCTTCCACCTTACCAATCCGGTGCACTTTAAAAAGTCCATAAAGGCGACGATTGAACACGGGCACGGCAACCATACGGCCAATGACTACTCTTCCACAGCATACTGGTATCAGATAGAACCGCACAAGAGTTTTGGTGTTCTGCCTGTGAGCAAGCGTCTTCCTGTTATGCTGGGATTCAACAATCCGAAGTCACTGCAGACACAGGGCAGGAAGATGATAATTACCCCTGAAATGAAAAGGATGAAAAAAAATATTAAGGAGGGTGAAAAAAAATGAGACTTGGAGGTCCATTATCTGAAAGTTTTGATACTCCCGATTTATGGATGACAGCAGTAAAGAAGGCAGGTTATCGAGCAGCATTTTGTCCTGTGGGTCTGGACACCGGCAAAGAGACTATTTCTGCATACTTGTCTGCTGCAGAGAAGGCGGATATTGTCATTGCAGAGGTGGGCGCATGGAGTAATCCCTTAAGTTCGGACTACACAGAAAGGGAGGATGCGAAAACAAAATGCAAAAAAGCCCTGTCTCTGGCTGATAATATTGGTGCAAACTGCTGTGTGAATATCTCGGGCTCAAGAGGTAAAAAATGGGACGGACCTGATAAAAGAGACCTGAGCGAGGATACCTTTGATATTATAGTGGTGACAGTGAGGGAGATTATTGATGAGGTTAAGCCGGTGCGTACATTTTATACGCTTGAAACAATGCCCTGGATGTATCCAGATTCTGTTGATAATTACCTGAGGCTTGTTAAGTCTATAGATAGAAAAGCCTTTGCTGTTCACTTTGACCCTGTGAATCTGATAAACAGTCCGTCTCGTTATTTCTCAAACAGTCTTTTGATAAAGGATTTTGTTGATAGACTGGGTGTTTATATACGTTCCTGCCATGCGAAAGACATAATCCTTGAAGAAAAACTTACTGTCCATCTTGGAGAGGTACGTCCCGGGTTGGGTGGTCTGGACTATCATACATACATTAAAGAGGTAAACAGGATAAGTGATGAGATTCCATTAATGCTTGAACATCTACCTTCAGAAAAAGAATATAGACTGGCAGCCCGATATATACATAATATAGCAGAGGAATCTGGAGTGACAATATAATTTCTTTCGTCCTCCTTTCTCTCTTGAGAAAAAATTTATAAGGTGGAGAAGAAATGTCTATCCTGAGGGAAAAAGCAGTAGTGATAACCGGGAAGGAAAGGGCGGAATTACAGCATATTGAATCTCCTGAGAGGGTGGCAGACGATGAAATTTTCGGCAGAACCCTTTATACACTTATCAGTCCAGGAACAGAACTGTCCTCAGGTTATTGTGGAGATGGATTTCCTAAATTTCCTGGCTATGCTGCTGTAGCACGCGTTGAATCAACAGGCAAATCTGTAACTGTGTTTAAAAAGAATAGTCTTTTCTTTTGTGCAGGAGGACACAGAAGTTTTCAGCAGGTTAAAGAAGTAGATGCAGTGCCTGTTCCGAAAGGACTTTCACCTGAAAAGGCAGTTTTATGTCGTTTAATGAACGTTTCTATGACGACCCTTATGACAACATCGGCGCGCCCCGGAGATAGGGTAATAATTTCTGGTGCCGGGCCTGTTGGTTTTCTTGCCTCCCAGATATTCAAAATTTCCGGTTATGATGTCAGCGTTGTTGAGCCTATGTCCGAAAGAAGAAGAAATTTTTCCCGTGTTGAAGGCATAAGGGTTTTTCCGAAGATGCCTCTAAATGTTGAAGGTATAGCCGGTAATATAGCGCTTGTGGTTGAATGCTCAGGAAGTGAGTCTGCTGTGCTCGATGCCTGTAAAGTAGTGAGAAAGAAAGGAGAGGTTGTACTGGTAGGAGTTCCATGGCACAGACAAACTGATATATACGCATATGAGATACTCCACGCAGTTTTTCACCGGTATGTCATTTTACGAAGTGGATGGGAGTGGGAACTGCCTCGTTACAGTTCTGATTTCAAACCGCACAGCATAATTTCAGGATATGCTACTGCTTTAAAATGGCTTGCTGAAGGGCGGATATTCACAGAAGGCCTTGTTTCTCTTATAAATCCTGCTGATGCGCAGTCGGTATACCAGAGACTATTGCATAAAGAGTTTCAGGGCCTTTTCCCAGTTTTTAAATGGGCTAAATAAGGTGCCTATCCGATACGGAAGAACTCGCCTATCTTTTTTGAGACAAGTCGGGAAGAGATGTAATAGGATAGACCGACAAGTACCATTCCCATAACCCCGAGAGCACAGGCGGTGTATGGGCCGTCCGTAACCCTGCCTGCAAGTGTGTAGATAACCTTGGCGATGGGATAGTGGCGTTCTCTTACTGCAAGGATAAGGCTGCTGCTGACCTCCATCACAGAAAATGAAAAGGCAAGTACTGCCCCTGCAAAGAGCCCCGGACTTACAAGTGGAAAGGTTATTCTCTTAAAGGTGGTGATGGTATCTGCACCCAGAGAGAACGATGCCTCTTCAACAGACTCACTTAACTGCTGGAAAGAAGAGTAGGTGCTCCTTACCAGGTATGGAATACGGCGGATACTGTAACTGATAATGAGGAGTATAACCGGATTGTTCCGTGGGTCAAGTATGGTGTTTGAAAAGAGAGAAAAATACCCGAAGGCCATAACAATTCCGGGTATTGCAAGCGGCAGCATAGATAGAAGGTCAAGTATATTTCTGCCTTTTAGTTTTGTCCTTGCCAGAATATAACCTATGGTAAAACCGAATATGATGTCTATCAACGTACTTGCTGAACTCAAAAACAGACTGTTAAAGATGCCTGTTTTTGTCAGGTGGTGGGCAAAGACTGTTTTGTAAAACCCTCCCGTATATTCGGAAGGCAGTACTGTAAAGAACCACCTCTTGGAAATGGAACTTAAGATAATGCTGATGTGGGGCAGTAAACTCAGAATAATGAGGACTCCCAGTGAAAGATAAAAGATAAAAAGTTTTTTACCTTTCAGTGGTTTTTCTACAGCATTGACGGCGGTTCTGCCTGTGGTATAGGCTCTTTTCTCTATAAGTTTTTTTGTAAGGACAAACAGTACAAGCGTTATCAAAACTACGAACAGGACCAGTGCATAACCCTGAGGGTTTGTGTTTATGTCCTTTATGTTGTTGAATATCTGTATGGATATGAGGTTTCTATACTCAAAGACAAGTGGCGTTCCGAGGTCGGTAAGGGCCCAGATGAATATGATGGATGCGGCGGCAAAGTATCCCGGCAGAAGCAGGGGAAACGTAATTTTCCTCATTGTTTGCAGAAACCCTGCCCCCAGGTTGTAAGATGCCTCCTCTGTAGATATGTCAAAATTGTTCAGGGAAGAAGATATATTCAAAAACATTATGGGGTACAGGTGAAGCGTCAGCAGGATGAATATTCCTGAAAACCCGGAGCCGAGCCACGGCACAGGATAACTTATTATCCCTGCTTTAAGAAGGAAGAGGTTCAGACTTCCAAACCTTGATAATATCTGCATCATTCCTATGGCACCTACAAAAGGGCTTACTATGAGAGGCAGAAAAAGCAGGGGCCTGAAGATGTTTTTCCCGGGGAAACTGTATCTTGCAAATAGGTAGGCAAGGGGGAAGCCTATTGCGGTTGTTGATAATACCACAAGTATTGCAAGAGAAAAACTGTTGATTATAGACCTTCTGACCACGTAGTTGCCGAGAGCATTTTTGAAGATGTTCAGGGTAAAATGACCGTCAATAAGAAAACTCTGCGAAAGTATGTGTATCAGCGGATAGGCAAGGAAATATAAAAGAAAAGCGAAACAGAATATATAAACAGTTTTTATATTCATTTTAGGTAAAGATTATAAAGTCATCGGGTGATATGGAAAATGAAATTTTGCCTTCTTGTTTTATATCCTTGAAGTCTCCGGAGAACATCCGCAGTTGGAACCTGTTTCCCTTATCTGTTGTTATGGTAACCTTTACTGTCTCTCCCTGATACTCATTCTCTGTAACTCTGCCTGTTACTATGTTTATCTCCTGTCCGTAGAAGACGTTCTCGGGTCTGAACCCTATTTCTACTTTCTGTCCCCTTTCAAATCTCTCTTTTTTAGAGAGACTGAAAGTTCCTTCGGATGTTTCCACCTCAAGGTATTTATCTGTTGTACCCGTAACCTTTCCGGGCAGTATGTTTATGTCGCCGAGAAAGGACGCCGTGAACTTATCCGCAGGTTCAGAGTATACATAAACGGGGGTTCCTGTCTGTATAATCTTCCCATTGTTCATTACCGCTATCTTTGTACCCATCGCCATTGCCTCTTTCTGGTCGTGGGTGACATACAGCATTGTAATTTTTGTTTCCCTCTGTATCCTGCGTATCTCCGAGCGCATCTCTTCTCTCAGTCTGGCGTCAAGGTTGCTGAGCGGTTCGTCAAGTAGTAAGAGATTTGGTTCAGTAATTATAGCCCTTGCGAGTGCAACCCTCTGTTGTTGTCCTCCTGAAAGTTTTGATGGGAACTGGTCTCTGAAGGGTGTAAGTTTTGTTATCTCCAGAACCCTTGCCGTCTTCTTTCTGATTATCTCCTGTGGGAATTTTTTAACCTCCAGACCGTAAGAAACATTTTGCCATACGTTCAGGTGCGGCCATAGTGCATAGTTCTGAAAGACCATACCTATATTTCTGTTTGCTGGGGGTGTTCGTGTGATATCTTTTCCAGATAGTATGATTCGTCCTGAGTCCTGTGAGGTGAATCCTGTTATAATCCTTAAGAGGGTTGTCTTCCCGCAGCCGGAAGGCCCTAAAATAAAAAATATTTCGCCGCCTTCAACTGAAAATGAAACGTTTTTCAGCACCTCCAGACCGTCAAATTTTTTTGAGACCGCTTTTACCTCAAGAATATCCATATTTTATCTCTCTTTTTTTCAGGTTGTGTCAAATTTTTCTCTGTCTCTTATCCCTTTTCTCCCCCCTTATTGTAAAAGAGGGTGTGTCCCCCCTTTGAAAAGGGGGGGTGCGGGGGGATTTACCATCCTCTTGTGTGCCTGCCGTTTTCCAGCGGGCATGAACGTTTCATCCATTTCTTGACACAATCTTTCTTCTTCCTCTCCACTGTCCTCTTCGTTCCTTCTCCCCTCAGGGAGAAGGTCAGGATGAAGGGAAGATGGTGAAGGCACAGGATGATTTTTTATCTATATAGTTCTGCCTGTTTTATTATTGATTTAAATTTTTTCAGGGAAGAGTCAAGCCACTGGTTCAGGTGATAATTACGGAAGACCGGGTCAGACCAGTTTTCCCATAAAAATTTCTGTAGACCTGAATCCACAGAGATTTCAAAAAACCTTTTTTTCAGTGTTTTGTTTTCCGAACTTAATATTATACCCCAACTTTCTCTCAGATAGTTGTGCGGGTCTATAACAAACGCTCCGAGCATATCATTTAGAACGTTCCACCTTTTTGATGCAAGGTCAAAGTTGTAGTGGATGGTCCCTTCTACATTGTATGGATTGAAGACTGTCTCCAGACCCGGATGGCCATAGACATCCGGTCTTATGCTGAACCTGTTCAGTGAGTACTCTTCAGGTCCGTATTCCCCACCTTTCTTTTGCATCCATATGAGTTGTCCCTCATAAGAGAGTAGATAGTCTATAAACCTTTGTGCGGTGGTAAGATTTTGTGCCCCTTTCAGGATGCCTATAGCATCAGGATTTATAACCGTAAGTTTTTCAGGCAGAACAAAACCCATATTGTCAGGACCGTTGACCTCTATCTGTGCCAGAGCATATGAGTCAATACAGAGAGAAACGGCGACCTCCCCAGAAGATGTATTCTTTGCGACTGTAGAGGCGCTTGAGGAAAAATTCCTTGTGTTGCCTGCCATGGCAAATACGACCTCCCATCCTTTTTTCCATCCGTAGGCCTGCAGGATAATTTCATACATCATATGCAGACTTCCGCTGTGACGAGGGTCTCCATTACCAACCCATCCGTAGTAGACATCACTGCCCAGAGACTCCCAGTCAGAAGGGATGGGGAGGGAAAGGAATTCAAGAACTCTTTTATTATAGAGTATCCCGAAGCCGCTCAGGACAATGCCATACCAGTAGAAATCCCTGTCGTAGTTGGGCACGCCAGCACAGTGTGAAGGAATCTGCCTTAACAGGTCCCGCGATATCCTGTATCGTTCCAGCAGAGAATTTGATTTTAGCGTGATGTAGGGGTCTATCCCTCCTCCGAAGAACATATCTATACCTATACTGTCAGGAGTCTTTTTGTAAAGAGATTCCACGAACTTCAGGTTGTCTGACGCCCCGCCCTGGTCAATCCATTCTATCTCCGCTTCTGTCCCGTAGTTCTTCACATACCACTGGCTGAATGCCTTGGAAAGTTCTATGCGTACACCTTCCCAGTGCGGAGAGATTATCACGAGTCTCTCCCCTGCAGACAGAGGTATTGCTGCAATCAGAAATATTATGAAACAAAACAGTTTTTTCATTTCCATAAATTATACTGGTAAATCCATACGTCTTGCAAGTATAAGAGTTCCCTATTTAACTTTTGCTGTCCCAGACAAACATTTATTTTTTATGTTTAAAATGTTAATATGTGTATGGTAAAATTATATTCCAGACCATTAATTTTTTAAATCAAGCGGGAGGTGAAATATGGAACTCGCGAAAATTCAGGAATGGAGCGTAATGTTCGGGATGAAGGTTTTAGCAGCGGTTTTAATACTTGTAATAGGACGTTTTGTCGGCATAGGACTGAGAAAGTTGATAAGACGCTTTCTACGGAAAAGCCGGATGGATGAGACCATAATTTCATTTATTGCAAGTGCCTCATACATACTCCTGATGACATTTGTGATAATTGCGGCACTTGGACAACTTGGGGTGCAGACTGCATCTCTTATCGCAGTACTTGGGGCTGCAGGACTGGCTGTTGGGTTTGCTCTGCAAGGCTCACTGGCTAATTTTGCCGCTGGTGTACTGATGGCGATTTTCAAGCCCTTCAAGATTGGAGATTTTATTGAAGGTGCTGGCACTATGGGTACTGTACAGAAGATTGGATTTTTCACCACTGAACTGCAATCTCCCGATAATAAGAAGATTATCATACCCAATGCGAAACTTTCGTCAGATAACATTATAAACTATTCAGCAAAGGACCAAAGACGGGTAGATATCATAACTGGAGTGAGTTATAAAGATAATGTAGATAAGGTTCGCAAGGTGCTTGAAGAGGTTATTGCCTCTGACAGCCGCATATTGAAAGAACCTGTCCCGACAATCGCCGTGATAGAACTTGCCAACAGCAGTGTAAACTTTGCGGTAAGACCATGGGTAAAGACTTCTGACTACTGGGACGTTTTCTTTTCCTTACAGGAACAAATCAAGAAGCGCTTTGATGCTGAAGGGATTACCATCCCTTTTCCACAACAGGATGTTCACTTATACCAGAAAACATAAGGGAATGGTTTAGTCTATCTGTGAGTTGCCTTTTAAGATAGAGTTTATCTGGTTCCACTTCTGGTTCATTTCCCGGTATACGCCGTATTTTTTTACCTTCATTTCTGCCGGGGTATAATCGTGCGTAAGTCCTTCTTTAAGATTTCTGAAGCAGAAACCTGAATTGTCTTGAAATAAGTACCATATCTCATCATATTCTGAAAAACACAGGGCAGGATGATATAAACCATCCCTGCCTGCCACGACATTCAGAAATAACTTCAAATCTCCCATACTAAAATTATACCTGCATTCAGGAAAAACGTAAAGTGTACGGAATCAGAAAATGGTTTGTTAACATCAGCAGCATTGACACTAAACACAGGGAGAGTAAAATAAGTGGTTAAAAGTGAAGGAGGCAAATCACAAATGGTAAAAACTGGAGATATCCTGCCCGGAGAGGTTATCAAGATTCTTGCGGGCTTAAAATGGGAAAGTTCGGAATTCACTTGTCAGCCTTTTCAGCATTATAAACTGACATTTTATTCAAAAGCAGAAAGACAGGCATTGTACACAGTCTTCTACTATGATAAAGAGGGGGATTTTATAACCGCGGATACCTACGGGAGTATAAACCCTTCAGAGAAATGGATGGAAAATATTGTAACCTTCAGAGGGAGGGAAAATGCAGTAAAGTCAAGGATTGGTTTCATAAATCCTGATGTGCCGCCTTCCTGTAAAGCAGGAATACTCTCCATAGACAAAATAGAAATTAAGGAAGCGACTTTTCAAGAGATGATTGACTGGGCTGATAATCTTTATACTGCAATACCTCCACTTCTTTACCGTGCAGAACCTGGAAGGTGGCAGTACATACAAGAAACTATGAGACGTCTCAGACAGGGCGGCATAATAAGAATGGTAATGCTGGGGGATAGCATAATAAATGACACAAGTAACTCAAACTTTGAGGTTCTTATAGAGAGGATATACACAAAGGTAGATATGCGGGTTATCACCTCAGTGAGAGGGAGTACAGGATGTTGGTACTACCATGAACCGGAAAATTTCCAGTCCTATATTGTAAATAGAAAACCAGACCTTTTATTCATAGGTGGGATTTCACACAAAAATGATATTGATGCTGTCCGTAAGGTAGTTACAATGACGAGAAAAACTCTTGGCTGCGATATAATAATAGCGAGCGGCCCACTTGGTGTTGATTGGCGTTCCAGCGAAGAGGCCAAAGAAGGCGAATACATCCCTGAGGTGCAGTCCGACTGGCCTCATGAATGGGAGAAGCAACTTGCTGGGTTGTCAAAGGAATTGAAGGTTGAATATTTTGACATGGCAACCCCATGGCACAGGTATCTGGCACAGTCAGCAAAACCAAAAGGGTGGTTCCACAGGGACCGTGTTCATGCCAATGACAGGGGGAAACAGGTTCTTGCCCGCCTCCTTGAGATTTTTTTTATGAGAAAAACAGGAAATAGCAGGTAACAGAACCATACTGGAATAGTTTCAGTCTGTGAGTTTTCTGAGGAGTTTGTCTTTCTCGAGAGGTGAAATACGCATCTTTTTCACGACATCCCTGAAGAAGATAATGCTGTTGTCGTAGGTCTTTCTGTCCACAGGGTAGGGGGTTCCGTCTTTTCCGCCGTGTGCGAAGGAGTATCTTGCCGGGTCTTTGTAAGAAGGTTCTGCACCGTAGATTACCTCTGATATTAGACTCAACGCCCGTACTGTTTTTGGTCCCACTCCCTTGATTGCCACGAGTTTTTCGTAGTTTTCCGGCTGCCTCTGGTTCACTGTCCACAGGATTTTTTCAAGGTATTTATTGTAAGAGAAGTCTTCATTCATAACAGGATGTCTTTTAAATTCCGTATTTTTAAGTTCAAGAAAGATGGTTTCCTCTTCCCCTTTTTTCAATGCTACCATTCTTGACAGTTCCCCGGAGTGCTTTCTCAATATCCTTAGGTCACTTAACAGTCCCGTATATGAGGTATTTACAATTTCAGTGGACATCTCTCTTGTTTTGCCGCTCTCTTTATCTGTCAGGTTCAGGCACTCTTTTTTGAACTGACTTGATATGCCTGAATGAGGTTCGCATACCATATCAACTGCCTTCCTTGAAAACCAGTGGTATCTCCTTGCTGTAGAGTTCTCCGTGTTCATTCCCTGTTGTACGACAGCCCACAGGCCGTTTCTTGAGAAAAAGAATGAATGGTGGTATATGTTATACCCGTCCTGTATCAGGGAACTGTCAACCTTGGCTGCCATCTTTGAGTTGTATACGAGGCTTTCCACGTTGGTGCCGCGCAGGGAGGTTCTTTCCCCCCACCGATATATTTCATCAGGTGTTTTCAGTGATGTTTTCCCTTTCCCTCCGCAGATGAAGATTCCGAGTTGTTTCTCCTTACCCCTTATGGATTCCTTCAGTGCGGCGGTCAGTATTGTGGTCAGTCCTGAAGCGTTCCAGTCAAAAGCAAGGACCGTTCCAAGTGACTGGAACCACACAGGGTCCGAAATCCTTTCCACAAACTCATCAGGTCCGTATTCCTCAACGATGACCTCAACCATGCTTCTTCCCAGTTTTACCATCCGCTCAAAGAGCCACTTGGGACACTGTCCCGTATCAAGCGTGAAGGTAGCAATTCCTCTCCGTATCATCTGTCACCTTATCCCTGTTCTATATATTTCACGTCTGTGACCCATGTCAATTATGTATATTACCAGATTATTTCTGTGAATGGTATAGACTATGCGATAATCACCTATCCTGATAGAATAATCCCCCTGCAGTTTGCCTTTTAATTTTTTCCCCGCATGGGGATTTGTTTTCAAAGATTCAATCGCAGAGAGGATTCTTGGGAAAAAGATTCTCTCTTTCTTATGGATGTTTTCCAGTTCTTTTGCCGCCAGATGAGAGAATTCTATGTCATACATTGTATTTTTCAATACGTTCTTTCAGTTTCTGCAGAGAGATGGTTTTGCCTTCGCGGATTTCCTTCTTTGCCTTTTTGATTCTTCTGACTGCATCCTTGTCCGAAAGTATTTCCAGGGTTTCCAGAAGGCCTTCGTAGTCATCCACACTCAACATCACAGCAATGGGTCTTCCGCGTTTTGTAACAATAAACCTGTCCAGTTTTGTGTCAATGCTTTTTATAACCTCTGGCAGCCCGGGTCTCAATTCCTTCAGTTTTATGGTATTAAGCATGGTTCTCCTCCCTTTATAAGGGTACACTAAAGTGTATACCTTGTCAATGGAAAAGAGATAAAATTTGTTGCAGGGTGAAAAGGTGGTAAAATCAAAACCTAAAAAATGGAGGTTACAATGCAGAGCAGATGGAATCTAAAAAAGATGTTTTTAAAACCACGGTTCAGAATTCTTGATTCCTCGGACAATATCCACAGGGTTTTTTATGAGAATGAGCCCTATCAGGGGCACTCTACGGAAGTCTTCGCCTATTTCGGAGTTCCTGATACGGGTAGCGAGAAAGTACCCGGAATGGTCTGTGTGCACGGGGGAGGTGGGAAGGCGTACCGTGAGTGGGTTAAAATATGGATGGACAGAGGCTACGCCGCAATATCTATGGACCTAAGTGGTCGTGGCCCTGATGGAGAACGTTTTACCCTGTCAGGTCCTGAACAGGATGAGGATGCCAAGTTCAATGTTGATGTCGGTTGGCATAACCTGTGGACGTACCATGCGATAGCAGCGGTGATACGGGGACATTCCATAATGCGAAATTTTCCCGGTGTTGATGCCACACGTATAGGCGTTACCGGAATAAGTTGGGGAGGTTATCTTACCTGTATTGCAGCCGGTCTGGACAGCCGTTTTGGGTGTGCCATACCCGTGTACGGCTGTGGATTCCTTCAGGATAACAGTGCCGATGTATGGATGGACATCTTTTCAAAGATGGGTCCTGATAAGAAAAGGTTCTGGCATGAAAGGTGCGACCCTTCTGTTTACCTGCCTCATGCGAAGATGCCTCTGTTGTTTGTGACGGGAACAAACGACTTTGCCTATCCCATGGACAGTTTAAAAAAGTCGTATTCACTCCCCAGAGGACAGGTGAATCTGTGTGTAAGGATAGAGATGCCTCACGGTCATACTGATGGATGGGCACCCCGCGAGATTGATGTTTTTACGGACAGTCTCTTCAGGGGAAAGCCGGGTCTTCCCAGACTTACATCTGTAACAAGGAAAGGGAGAAAAGCGGAAGCATCTTTTTCAGGCGAATGCCTGGTGGTCAGAGGACTTCTGGTGTATACGACAGATACAGGAAGGTGGCAGGAGCGCAAGTGGAAAGAGATACCTCTCGAAATCAAAAACGGTAAGATAATCGGTGAACTACCCGCAGGAACAACTGTCTATTTTCTGGCGGTTGAGGATGAACGCGGGGTGTATGTCAACACCCCCCACGAAGAAGTTAGGTAGCGGACTTGCCGTCTATGACTATTAAAGCATGGAAGTCCTGGTAGAGTGCATAGTTTTTTTTATCCAGTCCCTTTTCAAAAAACTCCTGAAGGTGTCTGTATGAGAGGTTGTCTGTCAGTTGCAGTTTTTTTACAAGGCGTCTCGTGTATTCATCAATGACAAAGATCGGTTTTTCAAAGGCATACAGAAGTATATCGTCTGCGGTCTCATCTCCTATGCCGTTTAGCGAAAGGAGTCTTTCACGTAATGTATGACAGGGCATCTTTATTGCTTCTTCAATACCACCGCATCCGTTGACAATAAATTCTGCAAGGGTTTTGAGACGGATAGATTTTGTTTTGTAAAACCCCGAAGGTCTTATCAGTGATTGAATCTCTGCATCATCAGTAGAGATTATCTGTTTCAGTCCAATCTTATCTGCATTCTTAAGGTTGTTCACCGCAAGAGATACGTTTTTCCAGTTAGCCCTCTGGGTAAGTATGGATTCAATGATTATCTGCTCTTTTTCTTCTTTACTCTTGGGCCTTTTGCACCAGAGAGACCACTGTCCTGAGGGTTTTCCGTATTTTCCCCTGAGGGTCCTGTACAGTTTATATATATCCACTATCACTATTTCTTTATCTCGTCGGCTATTATGATTGCTTCCGCTACATCCTTCATGCTCTTTCTGTTGTCCATACTGAACCTTCTCAATTTGTTGTATGCCTCTTCCTCAGTAAGTTTTTCTTCGCGCATCAGTATGCCCTTTGCCTTCTCAACCTTTTTTCGCAGTTCTATCTCTTCCTGAAGAACCTTTGTTTTTACCATCAGTTCAGTGTTTTCAATGATGATGGCAGACTGGTTTGCTATGGAACTAAGTATTTCTATCTCCCTCTCGCTGAACCTGTGTGGTTTTGCCGTATATATATTCAGGACGCCGATAACCCTTCCTTTGACACTCATGGGGACTGCAAGCATTGATACCATCCCTTCCCTTGCGGCTATCTCCCTGTTTTTGTATTCAGGTTCTGTGCGGACATCTTTTATAACGATGGGTTTTTTTGTTTCTATTACCTTGCCGGCAATCCCTTCCCCCATTTTCAGAGGGGGTTTTTTGATGTATTCATCGCTGATTGCCTGACTGGCACGTATCTTTATGAGTTTTTCCTTTTCATCCACCAGCATGATGGAACATATCTTTGAGCCGGTTACCTGTGCGGTGACATTGACGATAAGTTTCAGTATGTCCTCTATGTACATATCTGAGGTTACCGCCCTGCTTATCTCATAGAGTGCCTTTATCTGCTCGCTGGATTCTTTTTTGTTTTGAGAGCCCATTTTTTTGTCCTGTTAAGAGGATTTATAAGACCTTGCCGGATTTTGTAATCATATAACAAATGTTTTTCAAAGTCAATAAAAAAGGGGACAGGCTACTTTTTCTTTTTGAATTATGATAGAGAAGAAAATCTCTGATTGTTTTTTGAAACAACACCAATCTGTAT
Organism: uncultured bacterium; assembly: GCA_964408175.1. GTDB lineage: Bacteria > Ratteibacteria > UBA8468 > B48-G9 > JAFGKM01 > JAFGKM01. The sequence continues at coordinate 6,677 of CAYOYL010000202.1, read as the reverse complement.
ATTAAATATGGAAAAAGTAGCCTGTCCCCTTTTTACAGGAGTTGAGAGGGAGAAATCTATAGAGGATGGGCAACGTGAAGTTATTGTTTATTCTTTGCAAGGAGCGATTTAGTTTTTCCGAATACGTCAACTGCAAAATCATAAAATTTTTTCGCATCTCCCAGTGTTGGTTTGCCTGAAGGCAGAAGCCCGAAATCTCCGGGGTATCTGGCACTGATATATAATTTGTCCAGTTCTTCCAATAATTGTTCGTCCACATCTATAGATAAATTTTCGCTTATAACTCCGTACAATCTCAGTAAATTATGCAATTTTTGCAAACCTAAAAGGTGTTCCTCTATAATACCTTTGAAACATTTTTCAACACATTGTTGGGCGTGGAAAGCAACTATATGCGTTAGATTTTTATCACCAATAATTTTATCTATTACAGACAAATCATCTTGTGCCGCTTTTAACCATTCTTTTGTTATTTTTTTCATATAGTATTATACCTTTTTCAAGAATTTCTTTTGAAAAAAGGCTTTCCTGACTAATGAATTTTTTAAACATAGGTTTTGTGTATACTATCAGGTCAACAGGAATTCTCCTTCTTATATCTTTAATATGTGAAGATATTCTGTGATATATCTGAATATTCTCTCTGTAGTTTCTGGGAATGATATTATCATTTGTCACCACAAGCATATCAACGTCGCTATCCTTTCCAATACTGCCATTCACAGCAGAACCAAAGAGTATAATCTTATAAGGGTCTGCTTTCCTTATTCTTTCCGCGATTTTCCCTATTATCTGTTCCATTCTGTAATTATACCCTTTTTCCCACGTTATTCCAATTTTGAGTATGAGTTGAATATATAGGTAATAACTTTGTCCTGCTGCCGAAGATTTTGCAAAAAAGTTCGTTTTATAAGGTAGGTGATGCCTAAGAGTTTTAATCAGGAATTATTGATTTATTCAGGAGACATCCCTGTACAAGGTTTGCCTTTAACATCTTCTCCTCAACACCTTTTATTACCTGTTGTTTCTCTCTTATCCATTCTGGGGCGGCGAGCATCTCTTCAGGACAGTCTGCCGAGAGCCTTTGTATCACCATATTGGGGTTCAGATGTGCGATAAACTCCGCAGTTATTTCAATGTAATTGTCCATTTCAAGGGGCTTGTAATTTCCCTCATTATACATCCTCTCAAGGGCGGTGCCTTTTACAATGTAGAGTGGATGTATCTTTATTCCGTCAAGGTTAAGATGACTGCATCCCTTTGCTGTTTCGAGCATCTCCTCTTTTGTCTCTCCCGGCAGTCCTATGATGACATGTGCACAGATTTTTATCCCTCTGTTTCTCGTCATCTCTACTGCCTTTACAACGTCCTGATAGGTATGGTTTCGGTTGGTCAGTCTCAGTGTTTTATCGTGTACTGACTGCAGCCCGTACTCAAGCCATACCTCATAGTCTTTCGTGTATTCTTCTATAAGTTTAAGTTTTTCCTCATCCACAAGGTCGGGTCTTGTCCCAATGGCCATACCCACAACGTCAGGAAATTCTCTTATGACGTCATATCGTTTTTTGAGGACCTTTACGGGTGCGTATGTATTTGAATATGGCTGGAAGTATACTATGAATTTTTTTGCTTTATACCTTATCCTTCCGTATTCAATGCCTTCAGAAACCTGCTGTTTAAGGGATATGTGCTTTTTCCTGACGGCTGGGCTGAATGAGTAGTTGTCGCAGAAGATACAGCCGTCCTTGCTGAGAGTCCCGTCAATATTGGGGCAGTTGAAACCCGCATCAACCGTGACCTTGTGTACGCGGCATCCAAATCTTTCCTTCAGGTATTCCGAGAATTTATAGTAGGTGTTCATCCGGCATTTACTGTTATCCTGGCTCCTTTAAGTCCTTTGGACTCTGCCGTTACTGTTACAGAACCGGTCTTATCCTTGACTGAACGTATGTAGAGTACGCACCTGCCGTTGAATGCCTTTCTGTAGTTTGCCTGGAACGGTTCGGTGGATGCCGGATTGCCGTTGCCGACAGCGGTTATTTCAGCAGGTCCTGTAACCTTAAAACGCACAAGGTTGTCTGCACGCGGGCACAGTGTTCCTTTTCTGTCAATAACTTCCACGTATACGAATGCCATATCATCTCCGTCAGGCTTTATCTTTTTTCTGTCTGCCAGAATCTTTATCCCCGCGGGTTTTCCTGCCGTTCTTACAATGGCTTCTTTTACGGGTTTCCCTTTTCTGTCATAGGCGACTGCCTTCAGTTCACCCGGCTTATATACCACTCCATTCCATGTCAGCCGGTATCTGTCCATTAGGTTTTTGGGGTTTTTTGTGCGTATGCCCTGTGAGATACCATTGACAAATAGTTCAACCCTGTCCCAACTGCTGTAACAGTGGACGGGTGTAGTCTCTCCTTCACGTCCCGGCCATGTCCAGTGGGGGAGCAGGTGCAGCGTTTCTTTATCCGCCCATCTGCTCTGGTACAGATAAAACCTGTCTTTGGGAATTCCGCACAGGTCAACTATTCCAAAGTATGAACTGCGGCTCGGCCATTCCACAAAATAGGGGGTGGGTTCTCCGAGGTAGTCAAAGCCTGTCCATACAAACTCTCCCATAATAAAAGGGTTTTCGTCCACTCCCCGGAATTCCACGTCCGGCGCACTTGCCCAGGCGGCACAGGACAGGTCATAACTATTTATCTGAAGAGAAGGACGTCTGGGGTCTCTTTCTTCCTCTACGGGGAAGTAGTACTCCCCTCGCGTACTGATACAGGAGGCGGTTTCACTGCCATATGTCGGCTTACCTAAAAGTTGCAAATGATACAGACAGTAGTTATGGGGCTGATAGTTCCAGCCGGGAACGTCCACTATTTCAGCCACTCTGTTTTTAATTGCAGCCTCAGGTGAATTGAATGCAGATGTTGTCGGGCGTGTCGGGTCTTCATTATGACAGATGTTATGAAGAAACCGGGCAGTTTTGGCACCTGTTTTTGCATCAGACTGTTCTGGGATTTCATTGCCTATGCTCCACATAATCACACTCGGGTGGTTTCTGTCCCGTCTTATTACAGCCCTTAAATCCTTTTCAGCCCATTTATTGAAGAGTATGTTATACCCGTTTTTGCACTTTGGTATCCGCCACTCGTCAAATGCCTCGTCAATGACAAGAAAACCCATTGTGTCTGCAAGTTCAAGAAGTTCGGGGGCAGGGGGATTATGGCTTGTCCTGATGGCGTTACATCCCATCTCCTTCAATATCGTCAACTGTCGTTTCAGTGCCGCTTTGTTTACTGCTGTTCCGAGAGGTCCCAGGTCGTGGTGCATACAGACCCCTTTAAACCTAATATTTTCTCCGTTCAGGGAAAAGCCTTTTTCAGCGTTAAACCTGAGTGTGCGTATACCAAAGGTGGTCTCATAGGTATCAATAAGGCTGCCTTCAATCTTTACGTAAGACCTTGCTGTGTACAGTTTAGGAGAATTGATGGACCACAGTACAGGAGAGTTAATGTTGAATTTTTGAAGAAAGACCTTATTTTCCATTACAATTTTTGTGTCTGTCTTAGAAACAATAAATTTCCCTGAAGGGTCAAAAATTCTTATCTCAAGTTCAACCTTCTGTTTTTTCCCTGTATGGTTTTCCATAACTGTCTGAATATTAATCTCAGCCCTGTCCTTGCTGACAGACGGTGTTGTGACGTATGTTCCCCAGTGGGAGATATGTACCGGTGAGGTTATTACAAGCCGCACGTTTCTGTATATACCGGCACCAGGGTACCAGCGGGATGCAAGAGGTTTGTTGTCCACTGATACCGCAAGAAGGTTTTTACCGGGGCGAACGAAGTTTGTTATGTCAAAGGCAAAGGAAGAGTAGCCGTAAGGCCATTCGCCGGCACATTTACTATTGCAATAGACCTTGCTGTGGCTCATAATGCCGTCAAACTCAATACTGACGCGTTTTGAACCGACATCAGGGGGAAGGTTGAATACAAGACGGTACCATGCTCTTCCGACATGGGGGAGTCCTCCTGTGCGTCCGTTGTGGTTGACGGTTTTCTTTCCCCTGTTTTCTATAATGTGCATGGTGTGAACGTCGTTGTTTTTATTAAATGGGCCCTTGATAGCCCAGTCATGCGGCACGCGGACAGTCTCCCATTGTGAATCGTCAAAATCAAAGTCTGCCATTTCCTTTGCATCACCGAGTTTGAATTTCCATCCGTCCTTGAGTGTTCTGATGCCTCTTACCTCGTTTTCCATACCGGCAATTATATAACAAATGGAAAGAAGCGTAAAATTGTATAGTCGGAGAGTTGGTGGTATTATTGTAAGGGTAAAATGAAAATTATTATAGCGCCTGCATCTTTCAAAGGTAGCCTGTCTGCTATTGAAGCGGCACGTGTGATGAAAAAAGCCTGTCTTGACATTTTTCCCGACTCTGATGTTCTCTTTTCCCCTGTTGCTGACGGGGGTGAGGGGACGATAGATATACTTAAGATTATTGTTGGAGGCAGGTTTGTCTCAGAAGAGATACACGGTCCCCTTTTTCGGAGAATCAAGGGCAGGTGGCTGAAAAAAGGTGATACGGCATATATAGAGATGGCACAGGCAGCAGGACTGACGCTCGTTCCCGAAAAGAAAAAAAATCCTTTAAGTACGACAACATTCGGGGTTGGCGAATTAATCGCAAAGGCAGTCTCCTCAGGAAGTAATAACATCTTCATAGGGGTGGGAGGAAGTGCTACGAACGATGGTGGAATTGGTGCTTTGACTGCCCTCGGGGTTAAATTTACAGGCAGGGATGGTAGAAGAATTTACCCGGGGTGTGGAAAAGACCTTCTGGATATCAAAGGCATTGATACTTCAGGTCTTATGCCTTTGTTGTACAGGTGTAAGACTACAATACTTTCAGATGTGAAAAACCCGCTTTACGGAGAGGAGGGAGCCGCCTGCGTCTATGCCCCTCAGAAAGGTGCAGATGCAGAGTCTGTAAGACTCCTTGACAGCGGACTGAGAAATTACAGCGTTGTTATCAAAAAGACTACAGGTAAGGATATATCAAAGACTCATGGAGCAGGTGCGGCGGGAGGCATCGCTGGAGGCTTTGTTGCCTTTCTTTCTGCAAAGATAGTTTCAGGCATAGATACGGTTCTTAAGATGGGAGGGTTTGAAGAGAAAATTAAGTCTGTTGACCTTGTTCTCACCGGAGAGGGAAGGGTAGATACTCAGACGACATACGGTAAGCCGCCGGCAGTTCTGGCGTCCCTTTGCAGAAGATACAGAGTGCCGCTGCTTATCCTTGCTGGCAGTATTGAGGATGATGTATACAGAAACCGGATTTTTAAGGATGCTGTAATTACAAATATTCTTCCCGGTATAGTCTCTTTTGAAGATGCTGTTAAGAATGCAAAGAGATACCTTTACGATACAACCCTGCAGATGCTGAAGTTCTACAAGTTATCCCTTTCCATGCCGGGGATGGAACGGGGGAAGGATAGATAAATGCTTGCCAAGGTTAACTCATTGACGATTTGGGGGATTGAAGGCTACCCTGTTGAGGTTGAGGTGGACATAAGTTTCGGTATGCCCAGAATCTCTGTAGTTGGTCTGCCCGACCAGGCTGTCCGCGAGAGCAGAGACAGAATAAAGCCCGCAATAAAAAACTCAGGTTTTGATTTTCCTTCCAATAGCAAGATAGTGGTAAATCTTGCCCCGGCAGACAGAAAGAAGGAAGGCTCCTACTTTGACCTGCCCATTGCGGTGGGGATGCTTGCCGCACAGGGGATAATTCCTCTTGAGCGTCTATCTGAGTTTTCTTTCGTGGGTGAGATGGCACTTGATGGCAAACTGAGGCCAGTCAGCGGTATCCTGCCTATAGCGGTGAAACTCTCTGAGATGAAAAGGGAAAAGATTATTCTTCCTGCAGAGAATGCTCTTGAGGCGTCCATCATAAAGGGGATAGAGGTATATCCTGTCAGCAGTCTTTCGGAGTGCATAGCGTTTCTCACCGGTAAGCAGGAGATAAAGCCTGCTGTATCCGACGTTGAAAGCCTTTTCCAGTCCAGAAGGAAACACAGCCTTGACTTCAAGGACGTAAAGGGTCAGGCGTACGCAAAAAGGGCTCTTGAGGTTGCGGTTGCAGGTGGACACAACATCATTATGATAGGCTCTCCCGGGGCAGGCAAGACGATGCTTGCATCAAGGATACCGTCAATACTGCCGACCCTTACACTTCCTGAGGCACTTGAGATAACCAGAATACACTCTGTTGCAGGGCTCTTAAAAGAAGGCATCATCACAGAGCGGCCTTTCAGGTCACCGCACCACACAGTATCTGATGTTGCATTGATAGGCGGTGGGACCATACCGAAACCCGGAGAGGTAAGCCTTGCTCACAACGGGGTGCTCTTTCTTGATGAACTGCCAGAGTTTCACAGGGATGTTCTTGAGGTGCTGAGACAGCCGCTTGAAGATGGTAAGGTAAGTGTCTCAAGGGCAAAAGGTAGGCTGACATTTCCCAGCAGGTTTCTTCTCGTGGGTGCAATGAACCCCTGTCCCTGCGGGTGGTATGGAGATAAGACACCCCCCTGCCACTGTACCCTTGCCCAGATACTTAAGTACAGGAGAAAGGTCTCCGGTCCCCTGCTTGACAGGATAGACATACATATAGAGATAACCAGCCT
>CAYOYL010000201.1:0-1983 GCA_964408175.1 uncultured bacterium | reverse complement strand
CTTTGGCGGCAAAACAGAGAGAAGGTAGTACCAGAGGGATTATCTTGCTGCCCTTCCGCACTCGCTCCTCAATACTTTCCTTTTCTCTTCCCTCACATTCTATAATTCTTATGTCGGAATTTCAGTTATTGCCAAATACATTTGACTTTTATTATAACTGTATTATTATATTGTAACAAATTTTTTTGCTGCAAGGAGGAAAAAGTGAAAAAGATATTGTATGTTTATGGAGGACCGGAGTTTCACCCTACAGAATGGGCAGGTAAGAAGATGTTGGAATTTCTCAGTCCTGATGGGCGTTTTAAGATGGATATGACTGCAGACCTGAATCTTTTTGCATCACTTCCTGAAAACAGATATGATGCAGTTGTGGTGTATACAACAGGATTTAAGGATGAACTCACTGAAGATAGAGAAAAAGGACTGTTAAAGTTTGTAAAAAACGGAGGTGGATTTGTCGGTATCCACTCCGCCACGGACAGTTTCAGAGGAAGCCGCGCCTATATAGAGATGCTTAACGGGGAGTTCCTTAAGCATCCTGAACATCATGAGTTCAACCTGCAGGTAGTCGACAATTCTCACTATATGACCATCAGGATGCCTGATTTTTCTCTCTTTGACGAGATGTATCACCTGCAGAATTATGAGCCATCCAGGTCAAAACTTTTGTTAAAGACCATATGGCAGGGCAAAGAGATTCCTATGGCATATACACGGAACTATGGAAAGGGCAGGGTGGTATATCTTGCAAACGGCCATACGCAGGCTGCATGGAACCATCCTGAATTTCAAAAACTTGTTATACGCGCCTTGGCTTATACTACAGGTTCAAATTTGAAGGATAAAGAGATAAACTGCGGTGTTCTCGGATATGGTCCTGCCTTTGGTATGGGGAAACATCACTCAACGTTTATTGACGCTACTCAGGGACTTAAAACAATTGCTATGTGCGACAGCAATCCAGAAAGGGTTGCTGCTGCAAAGAGTGAAGTTCCTCAACTGAAAGGATACTTTACAGATATTAAAGATATGCTTGAAATGAAGGAACTGGATCTGGTCGTGGTCATACTTCCGCACAATCTGCATGCAAAGGCAGCCATTCAGTCTCTTAAAGCGGGAAAGAACGTTATTGTAGAAAAACCCTTCTGTCTCACTGTTAAAGAAGCAGATAAGATGATTGAAGCGGCTAAGTCCCAAAATCTGATGTTGAGCGTATTTCATAACAGACGCTGGGACCCTGACTATCTGGCAATAAAAGATGTTATAAACAGAGGACTTATCGGCCAGGTTTTCCATATAGAATGTGGCAACGGTAGTTATGGACATCCAAGGTTCTGGTGGCGTTCCGATAAAGAAATAAGCGGCGGCATTATGTACGACTGGGGTGCACATTTTCTTGACTGGGTATTAAATCTGATTGATTCAAAGGTTGTCAGTGTTAAAGGAGAGATGAAAAAACTTGTATGGAACTCGGTAACGAATGAAGACTACGGCCAGGTATATATAAAATTTGAAAATGGTGCGACTGCGGATTATGTAACCTCCAGCATTTCAGCAATCAACAGACCCAAGTGGAGAATACTGGGTACAAAGGGAGCAATTGAGGTTACAAAACCCGATGAAATAAGACTGGTAAGTATTAGTTCGGGCATCTCTCATGATGGTCTTATTAAGGTCGCAGACACGGGTTTGACATGGAACAAGTATTACAGAAACATAGCCGACCACCTTTTGATGGGAGAAGAATTAATTGTAAAGCCTGAGCAGGCACGAAGGGTAATTGCCGTTATTGAGGCAGGAGAAAAGGATTCCAGACAAAAAGGTTCTCTTTCAATTTAATGATAAGATTACGATATATGGGCAGACTGAAATTCCGATATAAGGGAATATAGAGAAAAGGAAGTAATTTCGGTGCTCGGAAACAGGCTTTGCCTTGAGCTTCAGTGCAGATAAGAACTACGGTGAAATCGTCCTCTCGGAGAA
>CAYOYL010000200.1:0-4498 GCA_964408175.1 uncultured bacterium | reverse complement strand
TTCTCCGAGAGGACGATTTCACCGTAGTTCTTATCTGCACTGAAGCTCAAGGCAAAGCCTGTTTCCGAGCACCGAAATTACTTCCTTTTCTCTATATTCTCTTATATTGGAATTTCAGAGATATGTGATTAACAGCCTGTTTTTTTAAGCATCTTTTACAGTATTTCTAAAATCAGCGATGGCTCTGTCGTAATATGGAGTTCTGAGCGGGCCTTCAAGAAGGGGGTCATTTACCTTCTGCATCCATGTATATAGACGTTTGGATAAATCAACAACCCTTTCCTTGTTTTCTTCCTTTATCCCTATGTCTTTTAGTTCATAAGGGTCTTTTTTGATATCAAACAGTTGAAAGAAAGGACGTGTCCCTTTTGTTTTACACCTTTGCAGATGTTCAGCAAATCTCTGAGGGTGTACATCCACCGGATAATCTACCGTGCGGCCCTGGTCAAAGTATCTGATGAGATGATAGCGGTCGGTTATGATTGACCGGGATAAATTATCTCGTTTCATGTCCGGGGTATACTGTGAGAAAGCCTCTTTACGAGGCCCTTCAATAGTTTTTCCTTCAATGAGGTTCATAAAACTATACCCCTGCATATTAGAAGGAATTTCTTCTCCTAAATAGTCCAGTATAGTGGGGAGTACATCCACATTACTCATTATTTGGGAAAAGACTTTTCCTCCGGAAAAGACCGTTGCTGGTTGATATGCAATAAATGGTACTTCAGTACCTGCTTTCCTGAGAGACCATTTAGCCCCCGGATATGGAATGCCGTGGTCAGAGGTTACGATAACCAGTGTGTTATCGGCTATTTTGCTTGCAGATAGAGCGTCCAGTATTTCGCCTACACGTTTATCAAAGTATTTAATGGTGGCTTGAAATTGTGCCAGGTCTTTTCTTATATCCGGCGTATTCTGCAACCATGGAGGAATAAACACTCCTTTTGAGGTATCGCTGCCGTGGGTGAAAAGACGGTGAACTTCTGTGAACCCAACCTTGGCGAAAAATGGAGTTTTTGTGTTTTTGGCCTCTCCAATCAACTCCCGTGTGGCATGAACTGTCTCTTCTGCCTTAAATTGTTTAGAAAGAAATTTCTGATATCCCAGATTTTCTGGATTTTTATCAATATGATTAAAACCAATAAGACAGGTGAGATAACCGGCCTTTTTTAAGATGGCGGCTGTATGGCTTTCCCCCTCATTAAGTTTCCACCACCATGGGGCATGGATGAGTCCCATAAGTCCGTTGGACTGAGGATATCTGCCGGTGTGCAGGCTTCCTCTTGCAGGAGAGCAAACCGATGAAGTGGAATAGAAATTTTCAAAGCGTATCCCTTTAACAGCCAGTTTATCAAGGTTTTCGGTATGTACCGTTTTCACTCCGTAACAGCCGATATGCTGTCCTATATCATGGCAGGTTATCATTATTATATTTGGATTCTTCATTTATTTATCTCCGGGTAAGGTTTGATTTTCGTGAAACTTTAACATATATTTTTACAATTTACAAATAATAAGGGTGATGAAAAGAAGATTATTATTTTAAAAGATGCTGGGTATATTTCTTTCAAGGTTTATGTTTTGTATTTTATTTTAAAAAAGGGGTAAAATGTAGTGGCAGCAAAAAAAAGGAGAACAGGATGAAAGCAGGTATCTGGATGCATACCTTACAGGATGCAGGAACAAGCCCTTCCCATATAAAGGAAAGTCTGAAAAGGTTGAAGGATGCGAATTTTTCTCTACTAATCCCTTGTGTAAAAAACGTGGACGGCCTGCTTGATTACCATTCAAAGATAGGGAAGGTCAGGGATATTTTTGAAAAGTGGGACCCGCTTATGGTGGTTTGTGAAACTGCTGAAAAACTGGGTATGAAGGTTCATCCATGGCTGTGTGTTTTTCCCGAAGGTAAAAACTCTGCCATAGCGGAGAAAAATCCTGCTCTGAGGGCAGTGGACAGTGAAGGGAAAATATCCAGTACGTGGATGTGTGCGATGAGACAGGAAGTACAGGATTATGAATACAGTCTGTATGAAGAGATTATGAAAAATTATCCTGTTGATGGAGTCCATCTTGACTATATACGTACAGGTTTTTTTATATGCCACTGCGGATACTGCCAGTCAGCGATAAAGCAAAAAACCGGTATGAATATCCGGGATATATCTGCCAGAGAGAATGGAGAAGAATATGAAACATGGATGAGATGGAGAGAAGACAGGATTACAGGGTTTGTAGGAAGGGTTTCAGAAAAGGCAAAAGAACTGGGGAAAGAGGTATCCGCCGCAGTTTTCAGGGACTACCCGGGATGTGTAGAATCTCAGGGGCAGAACTGGAAAGACTGGGCAGATAAAAAGATGGTTGACTATATGATGCCGATGACATATACCAACAACCTGATTATGCTCAGAGAATATACCCGAACACACCGGAGTATTGCAGGGAATAATGTTTCACTGTGGGAAGGGATAGGAAGAAGAAGTTCTATGAGTCACCTCTCTCACCAGCAACTTGAAAACCAGATTAAGGCTCTACAGGAGATGGATGTGGAAGGCGTTGTTATTTTTTCCTATAAGGGACTGGAAAAAAACGACTTTGAAATCTTCAAAAAGTATTTTACACAAGACTGAGCAGGCAACGATAACCACAAATTTACACTGAAGTTGACAGAGAGCAGGATAAAGAAGTATAATAAACCTCTTTTGGGAAATATAGTGCAGGCTTTTGAATTTGCAATGATTTTCTGTTGCCCCCATAGACTAGTGGTTAGGTCACCACTCTTTCAAGGTGGGCGGGCCGGTTCGAATCCGGCTGGGGGCGCTTTCGGTTTTCTTCATCCGTATAACGTCGTTGTCTGCGTCGTCAGATTCCTCGGCGTATGTTAATACGCCTCGTTGTCTCCTCCTTGGCGCCTTGTTCTCCGGCGAATTAAACTCGAAAGATAACCCCCAATATCTAAAAGACCACCTAACTGGGGGCGCTTTCGGTTTTCTTCATCTGTATAAGGATTTTTGTATTATCTTCTGATGTGGGTATGACGGTGGGCAAGAACTCTTTTGAAGTAGTCGTCAAGCAGTTCAATCCTGAATTCCTTAATCATATCCTTAACACTTTTATTCTTCATCTCAGATGAGATAAGAACTGAACCAAGGTATCCCGGGTCGTAGATTTTTACACCTGTCCCATACTTCTTTTTCATCGCATCCAGTTTTTCCCAGTTATAGTCAAGGTGCGCAACGCAGCAGTCAAGATTTACCGTTGCAGTAACGTATTCAAAATAGTTTGTGGTTGAGGCGATGATGCTTCCGACAGGGGAAATGATGGTTCCAGGTCTTGTTACTGTTGCCGCAACGAGGTGCGCCCGACAGGAGTATGCCCAGTATGCCTGCATCAGTCCTCCGTGGTACGCTGAAGAAAAGAGTATAATGTCGGGTTTTGCCTTAACGTATTTGAGGCGCAGTTCGTCAAAGTTCAGGTCAAAGCATATGGCACAGGCTACAGTACCAAAATCACATTTGACAAGGGGTGCACTGTTTCCATATTGCATTTTTTTGACGGTATTCTCTTCCACAACCAGATGGTTTTTATCGTAGATGCCAGCGATTTTGCCTTTGCGGTCTATTATCTGAGTGGAGTTTCGCCACCTCCCGTTTTTCTCCTGTCTTGCTGCTGAGTAAGCGATGTAGGTCTTGTGTTTTTTTGCAGTTTCTTTGAGATAGTCAAGAATCCTGTTTCCTCTCGTATGATAGTAGTCCATTACCCTGTTGCTTGGAAGACCTGCAGGTCGGTCGCATACCTCAGGAAGCACTATAAGGTCAGGCTTATCAGGAAGTACCTTCTGTATCCGTTCGTCAATATGTTCTCTGACTTTTTCAACGACGCGCGGATAATTAGATTCTGTATTTAACTGATAGGGAGAAATACTCAGGTTGCTTATCTTTACGTATCTTGCCATTGGGGTTAAGGTATAAGAAGTTCCTGTCCTATGTAAACGGTATCGCTTTTCAGGTTATTCTTTTTCTTTAAGGCACTTATAGTCGTTTTAAACTTGCTGGCTATACCTCCCAGTGTATCTCCGCTTTTTACTACATAAGACCTTGGTCCTGTCTTTTCTTCAACGGAAAGAGCATCTTTTTTTGTAGTCTTCAGGTCTCCCATCTGGTTTTTCAGGTGAGATATTTCACTTTCTTGCCTGGTTAGTTCATCAAGGAAAACCTTCATATTGGCGTCCATCTTTTTTTCTGTAGTTGTATTCTGTTCTCTCACCTTCCCAATATCTTCGGAGAGTTTGTTCAGGGATTCTGCTATTTTAACCTGTGACTTGTTTATAGTTAAAATATCATTTTGAATGGTGGACAGGTTTTTATTTAAAGCGGAGATGGAAGTTATTATATCAGAGTAGGTCTTTTTGAGCCCCTCTAAATCGCGCCTCAACTCAAAGTCTGTATTTTGTATGTTTCCTCTCTCTTTTTTCAGTTGCTCTTCATACTTAAAGTCAGTT
>CAYOYL010000199.1:0-6565 GCA_964408175.1 uncultured bacterium | reverse complement strand
GAAACAGTAAATTCTCAGTAAACCCCGTATTGTCATTGCGAGGCTTGTCCCGAACGGATGTGAGGGAACTGATTCCTTCGCTTGTCATTGCGAGGAATGAGATTCCTTCGCTTGTCATTGCGAGGAATGCTTCAAATGACGAAGCAATCTACATGACAATCTCGGAACAGGCTCTGCAATCTAAATCAGATTGCCACGGCAAAATACGCCTCGCAATGACAGAGAGTGTCAGATTGCCACGGCAAAATACGCCTCGCAATGACAAAAAGCTTCGTATTACTTGTGCCTCATACGGCCTTGCAATGGCGTGGTTGAGTGAGGACTTACGAGAAACTGATTGAAGAGAATAGATTTTATGAAAAGGAGCAACCATGGAAATGAAGTTTTTTGATGCAAATGTGTATATCGGTTTACCCAAGAGAAGTATATACAGACCGGTGGTTTCCGCAAAAGAGTTGCTGAAGGAACTTGACAGACAGGGAATAGAAAAGGCGCTTGTGTGGCATTTTTCACAGTATGATTATACTCCGATAGAGGGAAATAAGATTCTCTCGGAAGTGATTAAAGGTCAGAAAAATCTATACGGAAGTTGGGTGATACTGCCGCCTCAGACAGGTGAGGTTATCACCGACGACTTTTTCAAGGATATGAAAAAGAACCGCATTGTAGCTTTACGTGCATTCCCTGACTACCACCGCTTCTTTCTGGAGCGGATTGTTTTCGGCAGTTTTCTGGATGAGGTCAGCGAACGGAAGATTCCCCTGTTAATCTCAATGGAAAAGAGTTTTTTGTGGACCTCCTGGCGGGGTGTTTTTAACCTCCTGAAAGACTATCCTGAACTTACCTGCATACTTTGCGACATAGGCATCCACGGCGTTGACAGGTATACCTGGCCGCTGCTTGAAAACTACAAAAACGTGTATCTTGAGACAAGCCTTCTTGCACTGGGCTGTGGACACCTTGAGACAACGGTAAAGAAATATGGTGCAGGACGTATCGTATTTGGAAGCAACTTTCCTGAGAGGTACCCTGAGAGTTCTGCCCTTGAGGTACTGCATTCAGACATCTCCGAAAAGGACAGGGAAAAGATAGGTAGTTTAAATATTGAAAGAATAATATCAGAGGAGAAACTATGAAAAATCCCCCTTAATCCCCCCTTTAATAAAGGGGGGGGTGAGAGGGGATTTGGAGGGTTAGGGAGGATTTGAAATGAAAAAAATGTCTACTCAAAAAACAGAAAAATTGAGAGATGAGTTTTATAAAAACGGAAGGTTTGACAGCCTGCCTGTTTATGACCTGCACGGACACATGGGAAACTGGGTGGGGATCCACTTTCCCTGTGCGTATGCTGACGATATGCTCAAGAATATGGACAGGTCAGGGGTGAAGATGCTTGTCTTCTGCCATCATGCAGCACTTCTTGCCCCGGATATCGGCAACAGGTCAAATATTGAGGCGGTGAAGAAATATCCGGAGAGGCTGCGTGCCTACTGTGGAATCAACCCTAACTACCCTGAGATTATAAAAAAAGACCTGAGTTCATTTGATAGATACTATAAAAGTATCTACGTAGGGTTTAAATTTTTATCAGACTACCACGGATATCCTATAACTGATGTCCGTTACGAGCCTGTATGGGAGATGGCGGATAGTAAAGAACTTCTGGTTCTGTTGCATACCTGGGGCGGTTCTCTGAATGACGGTCCCATTCCGATACGTAAGGTTGCGGAGAAATACCACAAGGTCAAGATTCTGCTCGGACATTCCTGCCACGGAGAATGGGAGAAGGCGATTGAACTTGTCAGGGACTTTCCCAACATCTACCTTGAGATGTGCGCAGTCCTTGATGAACGAGGTGTTATGGAAAAAATGGTTGAAGCACTCGGAGCGGACCGTCTCATTTTCGGCACTGACTTTCCCTGGTTCAGTTATAACTACTACATAGGAGCGGTGCTCGGTGCTGACATATCAGATGAGGAGAGGATAAAGATTCTTTATTCCAACGGGGCGAAACTCCTGACTCCACACCTGTCTCGTAGCCTCATGCTTTAGCCTGCGTACATATTTCTGTTTTTAATTAACTTACCTAAAGGGTGCGGTTACCAAAACAGTATTGTCTATCACATTTTCTTATGTTGAACCTTAGATATTATGATATACTGTTTAGAAAAATTGCAGGTATATAAAAGGAGAAAATGAAATGGCTACTGGAAATGGAAATGCGGCGAAGATATATACGGTCTTTGTTTCATCAGGATATATAGGCCCAGGTGGATTCCCAAAAAGTTTTATAAGCAATGAAGAGGTGGTAAAGAGATTAAAGAAGGAATGTAAAGAGGGGATAGACTTTATTGTAAGGGATATGTATAAGGAGAAAAATAGTGTTGAGTCGCTCATCAGGGAACTTTCAGATATGCAGGAGGTTCCTGATGGTGTACTGGTATTCGGGATGTCCAACAAAAATGAATATCCCTTAGCCCTGACAGGAATTCCGACGATTGTCGTCTACAACCTTTTTGAGTTTATGCATCTTCCGTATGAACTCTTTTATGAAAAGGGAAAAATTCTCACAGCCTGCATAGACAGAAGGAATGTAGCAGATTCCTCTGTCTCTAAATCTATGTTCCGTGACCTGGTGGAAAAGGTCAATCTTATACAGGCACTGAAAGAGATGAAAAAATCAACTATTATCAGTGTCACGTTCTATAAGAATATGTCCGTGGTGGACCGTATGAATCTTCCCGTAGGATATAACGAACTTTTAATTGATGCCCTGAAGGATACCCTTGGGGTGAAACTGATAAGGGTAAAACCTGAGGAGTTTTACAAATCGGTAAAAGACGTTGATATGAAAGAGGCTAAAAAGATTGCTAAGATGTGGATTGCCGAGGCAAAGGGGATGGAAGATACGACAGAGGAAGAGGTGGTAAAGTCTGCCATGATGTACCTCGGTTTTAAAACACTGAGGGAAAGGTATAATGCATCTGCCATCACCACCCATATGAGGTTTCTTGCAGATACTGATAAGATGGAGGATAGGGCATGGCCCAGTTTTTCTAATACAGAATTTCAGAAGCACGGCATAACCGGTCTCTGTCAGGACTATCCACACATAGCCGCAACCCACCTGCTCGGTTACTATATGACGGGTAGACCCAGCATGCTTGGAGATATTATGCTCGACCCCTTTAACAGCGTTTCAATCATTTTGCACTGCGGTGCCCCCCTTAATCCATATGGTAATGACAGGATACCCTATTCAATAACCTCTCATGCTGAAAGTCCTATGAGAGGGACTATGAAACCCGGGTCAGGTGCCTGCCTGCAGATAGACTTTCCTGTAAACAAACCTGTTACTATATGGAAGATAGACCCTATCAGCAGAAGAATTATACTGCATACTGGAATGAGTGTTGATGGACACAAGATTTACAAGGATTTTGATAACATAATGTGTAGGGTAAAACTGATTGTTAAAACCGAAGCGAAGAAGGTCCAGAGGCATGCCTACCCGGATAAATATGGAATCCACAGGTCTGCAATCTTCGCTGACATAAGAGAACAGATAAAAGACGTGGGGACCCTTCTCGGATTTGAGGTGATAGAGGAAGATGTGTAGGGTTACATAACCCAGAGTCTGTTGATGTAAAACTGAAGGTTAAGGACTGAGGCATTATGTTTAAATTGGAAAAGAGTGGTTTGTTGCTTGACCTGTCAGGTCCCTGGGGGAATGTTAAAATAGAGGGCATCCGTTCTGCTCTGGTAACAGAGAATACATACCTTCTTACGGGTCAGGCAGAGCGGACATCTGTAAAGGGCGGGAATCTTCGTTGTGAATGGAACCTGTCCTGTTGTTCCTCAAGTCTTCTGCTTTCTCTGGTAGTCTCCAAAGGCTTTTCACCGGGTGAGACTATAATCAGTGGTGAGATAACCAACCCCTCCAGAAGGCCGGTATATCTGAAATACATTTATCCGTTTATCGTGCGTACCCTTGCTGTAGGTACTGTCCATTTGGGCAATAAAACAGACCATTTAAAGGTTTTTGTAATGTCTCCCGGTGCCGGCGGTTATACTACGAGGGTAGAAAGTTTTCAGGGTGATGTGAGGCCGGTAGAGTATGGAATCCGGGACAGTACCGAGGGTGTTACCAGCAGCGGTCTAACCCTTCTGTATCTTCCGGATGGTGAGGTTTCACTGGGAATGGGATTTTTGGATTTTTCATCGCAGGCAGGGAATTTTAATATACAGTATGGCTATTCACATGGCAGAAAGACAGTCACAGAATTGACCGCAGAACTGGAATATATGAAGCCGCTTGCACCGGGCAAGACGGTCCATCTGTCTCCGCTATGGCTGGCTGCTGGAAACGACCCCTTTGAAATTTTGGAGCGGTATGCCTGTCGACTGCGCGATAATATGCGGATACAACTATCCAAGGATGTCCCCTGTGGATGGATATCCTGGTATGCCTACCGCGAGAAACTCAACGCAAAGATAGTGCGAGCCAATGCAAGGGTACAGTCCCGTACAATGCTGAATCTGGGTGGCAGCCTGTGTCATCTGGACCTCGGCTGGAATAAGGATAACCGTCCAGGTGACTGGCTGGAAACCGACAGGCGTTATCCTGAAGGTATTCAGAATCTCTGTGGTTATTTAACTGATAGAGGTTTCAAGGTGGCTCTCTGGTCCACGCCTCTCCTTGTCTCTGAAAAAAGTCAGGTTGTAAAAGAACATCCTGAGTGGCTTCTAAGAGGTGGTTCTGGCAGGCCTGTTTCTTTTGGCAGGTGGTACTGGGAACCATTTGAAGAATGTTACTGTCTGGACCCTACACTGCCATCTGTCCGTGAACACGTAAGACGGGTTTACGAGACGCTTCGTGGATGGGGTGCTGAGGCATTCAAACTGGATTTCTCTGCTGCATTTGACCTGCAGATTGATGATGATGTATTGGTAAGAAAACCTCCGTATGCTGGTAAAGATATGACACGGATGGAAGCCTGCCGTAAACTTTATGGAACAATCAGGGATGCCATTGGCGGTGCTCATATGACTGTCTGTAATGCACCGTGGCAGGGTGTGGTAGGGGTTGCCGATTCAATCTTTCTTGCCAATGATGTTGGTAACCTGACCGATAGCGAGTCAGGGGATGAACGTCCGGACCGCAGAAAATGGGAATATTTCAGAGAGCGTACCCGTCAGATATTCAGCCGTTATTTTTTCAACGGAGTGGTCTGGTGGGGAAACCCTGACTGTTTTGTGGCGGAAAACGATGCCTCTGAAAATCACAGCCGTGCCCGCTTGCAGGTGGTAATGCTTGCTGGTGGGCAGTATAAGTGCTCCAATCAATTACCCGAATGGAAACAGGAAAGGATGAGAGCATTCCTGAAAGGTTTGCCGCACTACGGTGTGGCGGCACGTCCGGTTGACCTTTTTGAATCAGACTATCCTGCGGTGTTGGACCTGCCTGTATGTACCAACTGGTCTGACTGGCATGTCATCGGGGTATTCAACTGGGGAGATAGTACAGAACGAATTTCACTTGACCTGTCTAAACTGCGGCCGTCTGTCAGGGGGAAACAGGTTGTCTGGGATTTCTGGGATGAAAATTTACTGGGTATCTTCTCTACAAAATGTTCCGTGAAGATTCCTGCAGAATCAGCCACACTTTTATGCGTCAGGCCACTGGACAGCCACCCGATTCTCATCTCAACGGACATACATTTTACCATGGGTGGAGTGGAGGTGCCTGAGTGTATATGGGATGGAGGAAAACGCTGTCTATATGGACGGGCAAGAAGAGCGGCCGGTGATTCAGGCACACTGTTCTTTTATCTACCACCCGGTTACAGTCATAAGAAAGCCCGCAGGTTGAGCGGTAATACCGGAAGCATTCTTGCTCTCAAAATAAATTTTACGAGGTCTGAAGAAAGATGGACGGTTCAGTTTTGATTTATTAAGCATAAGAAAGGAGACCTATGAAAATCCGTAAGATTGAAAGTGCAGAAAAATCTTTCGTGCCGGATATTATGGTCGCAAGGTATACTGAAAAACCTCTTGTTATAGATGGTAGTCTGGATAACCCTGTATGGAAGAAGGCAGTGAGGTATCCTCTCTCTTTAAGCAGGGACAGTAAGCCGTGTGTCCCACAGGAAGGCGGCGAGGTAATGCTGTTATGGGACGATGAACACCTTTATATAGGTGCCCGTCTCGTTGATTCCGACGTGGTGCAAAAGGGGCAGAAAGACCAGGAGCATCTATATACAACAGGAGATTTGCTGGAGGTCTTTCTCAAGCCGGAAAAAGAGGAGTGGTACTGGGAACTATACGGTACACCCAACAATAAGAAGACGGTTTTCTGGTTCCCTTCAAGGAAGTTTCTGGGTATCTTCAGAAATATGTACCAGTGGACAGGGAAATTGATGGATATGCAGGTGGCTGCCTGTGTGGAAGGGACCCTGAACAACAGTAAAGACAGGGACACCTGCTGGACTGTAGAGATGATACTGCCAGTCAGGCAGTTTGCACCTTGGTATATGTTTACTCCTAAAGAAGACCACTATTTCGG
>CAYOYL010000198.1:0-25482 GCA_964408175.1 uncultured bacterium | reverse complement strand
ATGCAGATGAAAGGAGGTCGCCGTTCATCATAAGGAACCTACCGTTTTTTGAAGAGAACAAGGGTGGTGCCTGTGTGGAGACGCACTATCCGATAGGTGCGACTGTGACGGTGGCAAAGATAAGTATGTATGCCAAAAAGCTCTCACTTTTCACTGGAGAGACCGTATCAGGAGAAGAACTCTTTCCATACTGGGAGGATATACTGGGCAGGAACAAGGTGGCTATTAAGACTGATGCTAAGGCGCTACTGGAAAATGTTGACTGGAAGACATTTGCACACCACAGGGTGGTTTTCTTTGGTAACTACAGGCAGCAGTTTAGTGACCTTGCCAAACTTATAGGATATGAGGTTGTGGAAAAAGACAAACAAAAGTAACAGATATAATTTATTATCTTATGGAAGGTAAAAAAGGAGAGATAGAAATGGGAAGTATGAAAAGAGGTATTGTAAAAATTAAGCCGGTTTATCTTGGAATTCCGCATTACAGAGATATTTATGGCAGTGTCTGTTCAGCAGATGTAGTGGGAACCCCGCCAATTCCTGCCCCTACAATGAAAGAGTTGGAGAAGGCAACGCAGGATATGATTGAGAGATTTAAAAAAGGAATTGGAAAACTGGATTTTGTGGAGATTGAAAGACCCATTATCGTCAAGGAGCATATAGACCTGAGAAGGCTGCCTGCTGAACTCAGTTATGATACTGATGCACTTTTGGTTGGAGGAGGAACATTTCTTGAGCGCTGCACTGTTTCACAATACAACCTGCCAGTTATAGACAATAAATGTAGCGAGGAATTTTTGAGAGGGTTACGTGTAAAAAAATACCTGAAAGAGAGTAAGTTCCTATACATTGGCGAGATACCATCCTTTTCAGCACCGAACGGTCCCTATGACTTTCCACGAATAGAGAAAGAATTGGGTGTAAGGGTGCGACATATAGAGACCAATGAGTTTTTCCGGTGGTTTGACCGTTATTCAGAAAAGGATGTAGAAAGAGAACTGGGCAACTGGGAGAAACATTTTGATAAGGTTATAGAACCCGACCACAAAGAACTGATAAATGCCACAAGGGTTTACCTTGCTCTCAGAGGTTTGTGTGAAAGGGAGGATGCCAATGGACTGACTGTAAACTGTGGACGGTTCACTGAAGAAAGACCTGTGGTTCCCTGTCTTGCCTTTGCTCGGCTGATAGATGAGGGTATTATGTGTTCCTGCGAAGGAGACATAACTGCAATGCTTTCTTCACTGATGATACATGCCGTAAGCGGACAGTCAATGCTGATGGGAAACTTTGGTTCCCGTCCGGGATGGTTTGAGGCCAAAGAGGGAGAGATAACAATAGAGCATGATATCATCCCCCTTTCTATGGCTTCAACAGGCTTTACGGTACGGGACTACCACGGACGTAAGTTTGGGGTTACGGGCTATGCCACAATAAAAAAAGAACCTATGACACTGCTGAATATGGATAAGTCACTGAAGAAGATAAGTGTCATAGAAGGAAAGATTAAAAACAGCGTGGACGGGATACACTGTCGGGTTATTGTTCATATGAAGGTTGATGGAGATGTGAAGAGAGTACCTGAGATTATAGTTGGTTCCCAGCATGTATCTATGACCTTCGGCAGATATCTTGGCGCGTTAAAAGAGTATGCATCCCTGGCAGGAATGGAGATACATCATCTGTAACATAAGACAAAAAACGATGTGAAAGGAGAAGAAGAAATGAAGACAAAGGTAAAGGTAGTCTTTCCAATGAATGAAAAGGATAGACCTTCCTGGCCTTACATAAACTATGACGTGGAAGGCAGGGCAAAAGAGGTGATAAAGGTCCTGAAAGAAAATCTTCCGGATATAGAATTTTCCCCTCAGATTATCCAGGGAAGAGAACAGGAAAAGGCAGAAAAGATTATTGAGTCTGAAAGAGGGAAATACGACGGTTACCTTGTTTATATGACTTCTTTGTGGACAGGGATACCTGAGGCTATTGCCAAAAAAGGTGTGCCTCTCGTTGTTGCCGATGAACTGTATTCCGGTTCCGGAGGATTTTTAGGGGTAAACTCACTTGTAAGAAAAGAGAACCTCCCTGTAGTCTGCATTGGTTCTTCAAACTTCAAGGATATAATGGATATGGTGAGTCTGTTTTCTATCCTCAAAAAGATGAAAGAGTCAAGGATTCTTGTGGTTGCTGATGGAGAGAGTTGGGGAAGCAGAAATGAATATGTTAAGAAGATAAAAGATATCTTTGGGACTGACGTAGTGAGGATGGGTTCAGATGAACTGCGTTCATATTATGAAAAGACAGATGTAAAGGAAGCGGAGAAGTATAAAAATAAGTGGATAAGGGAGGCACTGAAGGTTGTTGAACCCGACAAAGAGGAGATACTGAGGTCAGCAAGGATGCATCTGGCGCTAAAAAAGGCGATGAAAGACAAAAAGGCGGATGCAGTTACTGTTGACTGTCTCGGCCTTTACTATTCAGGGAAACTCTTTGCCTATCCCTGCCTCTCGTTCTTCCAGTTAAATAATGAAGGCTCTACAGGTGTATGTGAAGGAGACCTTGACTCAACGATAACCCAGTTGTTGATAAGGTATCTGACGGGACGGCCTGCCTATGTCTCCGACCCTGTGATAGATACCGCAACAAACCAGATTATTTACGCACACTGCGTGGCGACAAACCGGGTCTATGGACCTGACGGGCTGGCAAATCCCTACATCATACGTTCGCATGCAGAGGACCAGAAGGGGGCGTCGGTTCAGTCATTGATGCCTGCTGGAGAGGCAATAACAACGATTAAGGTCAGTGCAATGAAAGGGGCATTTTCCATTCATCAGGGAAGGTCTGTGGGAAATGTTGATGAGGATAGGGCATGCAGGACAAAACTGGCAGTGGAGACCGAGGCACAGAAGGTACTTGATAACTACCACTCAGAAATCTTCGGCTGGCACAGGGTAACCTTTTACGGAGACTACAGGAAACAGTCATTAGGACTCGCAACCCTTTACGGACTGAAAATATACCAGGAAGATAAATGAAGGATAAAAGAACAGAAGGCATAGGTAAGTTCTCACTGAACACCGTAGGCAAAAGGGGAGAATTGAAGTGTGAGTGCGGAAGCGCAGATGTAAGCCAAGGTGAAAAGCGTAAGCGTTCGGACGATTACCTTACTCGGAAGCTGTCTGAACCCTCCGAATAGGAGGGTGAGTTCTCCGAGAGGACGATTTCACCGTAGTTCTTACCTGTGCTGGAGCCTAAAGTTCTGCTTGTTTCCGAACACTGAAATTGCTACCCTTTTGCCAAGTTAATTGCTACAGGCTTCACTGGACATTTACAGGCATAGAATCTTGATGTCCTATGTTTTTTACAAGGAGGATATTTATGAGCACCCTTGAATCTGCAATTGCAGGTTTGACAGTTGTTGCTGTCCTATCTATCACAGCCAGTTGTCAGCACCATGCAGGTCTGGAGAAAGAATCAGTAAGGAGTGACCTAAATCCTGTCACCTTTTTGGAGGTTCCGCAACACAAACCAGTTGTCATTGTAGATAATGAAAAACCCATTGGAAATATTTGTGTTATGAAAAAACCTGAAGGTTCTCTCAAAATGGTTGTTGATGAACTTAGTGAAACTATTTTCTTAACCACAGGGGCGAATATCCCTGTCATAGAGGGGAAAATTCAGAAGCCAGCCATTGTAATAGGAGACTGTCCTGAAGCAGCAAGAAACGGGCTTGTCGGTAAAAACATGCCTGTTGAGGGTTTTGAAATCAAAACCAGTGAGGAGATGATTTTTATCGTTGGTAATGACGAAAAGGTAAGTGAACGAATAGTGTCTACCGGGACTGCATGGGGTGTAATAGAATTTATGGAAAGATTTCTGGACGTCCGCTGGTACTGGCATAAGGATAAAGGAGGCCGTTCACTGAGAAAAACAAATAATTTATCTGTCAACCCAGTACACCTTAAAGATTCCCCAGTTTTTCGTAAACGGCATAATTATCCGCCTGTAGGAAGAAGCATTGATGGTAAGATGCAGGATATGAGACACTACTATCTGATGATGCGTAATGCCAATACCTGGCCGGTATCTATAGCGGTCCATCAGCCCCAGCCCGGTACATGGGAGCATTACAGAAAAGAACGGCCTGAAATATTCGCAGTTCGTACTGATGGGACGCGTCACAGTCATATGTATTGTTATAGCCATCCGTTGACCCTGCAGACCTTTCTGGAAGAGATTGATGCACATTACAGCGGAAAAAAGTTACCCACATTCACGAGAGGCGGGGCGAGTTTTATCGTGGAAGATGCTATCAGCGTTTCTCCTCCAGATTTGGCACCGAGTTGTTATTGCGACAGATGCCAGAAACTCTGGAAGCCTGAAGCAGGTCAGTATGGTGCTGCTTCTTATTTGATTGCTGACTTTGTAAAACGACTTTCGGCGGAAGTGAAAAAAAGGTGGCCTGACAAGGTTATAATTTATCTACCATATCAAAATTATACTGAGACTCCCGAAGGCGTCAGGTTCAGCGGAAATGTTGAAGTGCAGATATGCGGCATGCCTGGTATTGCTCAGTATAAGGAACCCGAAATTGCTGCATGGGAACAGAAACAGATTGAAAGGTGGTATAAAATTACAGGCAGAAAAATTCAGAACTGGCATTATTCCTGCTGGCCGGCAGATAGAACCAGAGCACCATACCAGTTTCCACACGTACTGCAGGATTATTACCGTAAAAATAGAGATATACTGGTTGGTACTTTTATCAACGGGACAGAAGACAACCTGCCGAGGCACCATATCAGCATTTATATATGGAATAAACTCTTGTGGAACCCTGATTTTGACGTTGATACAGCAATAGATAATTATGTAAGCAGGATGTACGGTCCAGCCTCAAAACCCATAGCGGAAATTGTACAGATACTGATTGACGGCTGGGAAAATAGCCGCTGGCCTGATGCAAATCTGACACCTGCTGCCATTTATAAATATTCATATCCTCCGGAGAAGATGGAACGTATAAAGGAACTGTTTGATACCGCAAGAGAAAAGGCAGAGGGTGATAAGACAGTAATGGCTCGACTTGACTATTTCATGGCCCCGTTTAAGGCTTTCTTTGACGAATATAATATGGCAGTATACGGAGAAGGAGTGAGGCCGTTTACAATGCAAAAGGTCGGAGAAGACCCAGTCATAGATGGAAAACTAAACGATGCAGTATGGAAACGTGCTGTCCCATTTACGCTTTCTATGCATACACCTCCACAGGGCGAAAAAAAGCCAGTTTTTAAAACAGAGGTTCGTGCTGTATGGACCCTTGACTCAGTTACCTTTGGTCTTTCAATGGAAGAACCTGAAACAGATGCACTTGTCAAAGATATCAAGGCGAGGGATGCCGGTATGATGTGGCATCAAGACTGCATTGAGATATTTTTGGACACTACAGGTGAAAACAATGGGAATTTTTATCAGTTTATTATAAACGCTGCAGGTGCTATATGGGATGCTGCTCCGGGTGGACGGGATGGAAGGGGCGGTAACTATGCATGGAATATTGAGGGGATGAAGACAGGTGTTTATAAGGGAGATAGGTACTGGAGTATGGAGGTGCTCTTCCCGATAGTCTCTTTTTCAAAGGCAAAAAGACCCGGTACAGGAGTATCCTGGTACGGGCAGATAACGCGACACAGGAATGGTAAAGGGAAAAGCATAGGCAGCGGAGAAAATCAGAAACTTAACGCAGTTTTTGGCGGAAGAAATAACAACATAGCAGATTTTGCGCCTTTTCAATTTATAGAGTAAAATATAGGAATAAAAACAGTGGAGGGATGATGAAAAACATTTTTTATGTAATAGTTTTTTCCTTCTTTTGTTCTTCGGCCTTTAGTATTACGGGACGTACAATTTCTCTATATGTGGTTAAACCTGCTGAATCCCCACCTGTTATTGACGGATATACGGACGAAGGTATATGGAAAACAGCAGATGTTGCCACTGACTCTTACAGATACTGGCATCCTGACCCTCCCCCTGGTGAACTCAATACAGAATGGCGAATGCTATATGATGAGAGGGGATTGTACCTGTCAATAAAAAATTATGACGAGCACATTGATAAAATCAGGGCTACAAAGACAACCAGAGATGACCCTGCACTGTGGACAGACGATTGCGTGGAGCTTTATATTGACCCTATGGACAAGGCTGTTGGTTACATCAAATTTGTCATAAATTCGTTGGGTACTAAACATGACTATAAGAAACTTGATTCTGCTGTTACTCTGTGGGACTGGCGGGCAGACGGGTGGCTCGTAAAAACCTCAAAGGGTAAAGATTACTGGATGCTGGAGGCATTTTTCCCCTGGTCTGACCTTGAGAAAAAGGCATCCGCAGAGGACTTCTGGAGGTTTGATGTTGTAAGGTATTCATACAGTACAGGTAAATTCAGAGGTACTACATGGTCGCCCGGAGGCAATTATAACGCTCCTCAAAATTTTGGTTATCTGTTTTTTGCAGGTTCGGAAAGGGTGGACTACAGCAGAATTGAGAAGTATCTTGCTGATGGTGTAACCCCACCCTGGATTTTAGTGAAAGAAGATGGTTTCCTAACATGTCAGAAAGCAGGTAAACTTGAGTTCTCTTCAAGAGAAGAGGTAATAAAGAACTCCAAAAAAGAAGCTGACTACTGGCTGACACTCACCGATAAATCTTTTAAAGAGGCAGGCAAGGAGAGTTTTCCTGAAGGTCTTTTAAAAAATTTTGAGACAGTGAGGGAAGAGTTCAAAAGCCTGCCTGCTGACCTGCCTTCTGCTATTGAAGCACAGCAGAGAGCAAAAAAGATAGGAGATATCAAGAATACGCTTCAAAAGATTTACTGGGAACTGCAGATATACAGGTCTCTTGAAGAGATATAAAATTATTTTAGGACCTTCATAATGCCGTAGGCATGGATATCACTCCGTGCTCTTTCATTAAAGAGACTTGCTCTGACCACACCAGAGATTCCATAGATATGGGTGTAAATTGCGGCCTTGAAAGCAAACTCCCCGTTTTTGACACTAATTTTTAGAATATCCATAGGGATGAGAACTGAAACCTCATAACCGTCAGGGTGTAGTTTTGAACTGATGTCCATATCTGGGATATCCTGAACGTATACATAGGTAAGGCGTGCAGTGTTGTTTACCGAAGGCGGTATCAAAAAGACCTGCCCGAATGAATCTGCAACCTGTCCTGCGTTATCTCCTGTGGGTGTCTCTATGCCAAATATGTCAATCATACTTCCCTTGTAGGCAGGGTTTTCAATCATAATGTGGTGGTCATATACCCTGGCCCACAGGGCTATGCGTTTACCAGACACCCCGATGCGGAAATGTCCGAGCTCTCCTGTCGTATGGAGTATAGGGAGTTCAGGGGCATCTTTCAAATAATCCTGTAGTTCCTTCGCCCTGATATTCTCTGGAAGAGTCGGAGTGTAAACTACAGGTCTGAATCCCAGACTTAAAAAACTGCCGTTAAACCCTTTTTCCTTGCTGTCGGCTCTCAGGATAACCTCTTCCACTCCTTCCGGTACCCTGAAACTCAGGAACAACTCTTTTTGTCTCCCCGGTGCGAGTGTAATCTCTTTTGATGTCTCCACAGTTTTTTTCAGGCCTGCAGAGGTATAAAATCTTACCCTGCCTTTCCATGTCTTATCGCCTGCATTTTCAAAGACTGCTTTCATTTTTACCTGGCAGGGTGTGCGGTCGGGATATGCTTCATAACGTTTTTCATACTTAACATTTTTATAGGTCGTCTCTGCCGACTCAATATTTGTCCAGACACAGGCCCCGATAGTTTTTATTGCTTCTGGATTTTTACCGGAGGATAGAACCTCCTGGCGCGGTCCCATCTGTGACAGGTCAGGAAATGGTATACCAGCCTTTTTAATTGGTGAATCTGTACGCAGGTTGTACCCCCCTTCCTTGTCTGCCACTATAAGCGGGTTTTCAATCATCCCGTCCCTGTCAAAGCCGCGTTTCTGCCACTGCTTCCAGTTATATCCACTGAAATTGACACTGCCTCCCAGGTGCCACCATACATTTCCTTTAAATTCTATGGTGGGTAGTCCGCTGAACCAGTTTCCATCCACTGCACTTCCTCTGTCCCAGACAATAACATTTTTCTCAAGGGTCATAGGAGAAAAATGTTTGGGTGCTCCCCATCTTATCTGCATGTCCCGGGCAAAGAGAAAAATGTTACGGATAAAGAGTACGTCCTTTCCGTAGTTCATACTTATACTTCCTGTATCTGTATGGTGTACAAGATTACCCTCGTATCTTATAAAAGATGTTCCTTCATCAGGATATAGTCCGCTTCCTCCGTAGCCGTAGCAACTTACATCGTGGATGTGGTTATTTGATATGCTTGTTCCTGGAGAGACTCCGAGTGTATATATTCCTCCCATGTCACTTAACACACCCTGTCCTATGGTATGGATGTGGTTATATTCTATGATATTCCTGCGGCAGCGGCTGGGACGGTAGCCCCATATCCAGCCTGCTGAGATGCCTGTATAATAAAAATCATATATGAGGTTGTGCACAACAGCATTATCTCCACTGTGACCTATCCATACTCCGATGGAACTGGGATAACGTCTTCCTCCCCTGGCAATTATATTGTCACTGACTGTAGAAAATCCGCTACCATGACACAATTTTACCCCTCCAGCGCCCATGTCATAAAGGTGGTTGCCTGTTATGGTGGTATCCAGAGAGCCTTCCTCTATCTCTACTGCGTATGTACCAGTGTGGGATATTTCGCATAACCTCACTGAACAGTCTCTTGTATAACGCATCCTGACGGCACCGGGTACGGTGTAGGCTGCCTGTGGTGCACCTGCTGTGTCTGAAGGATAGTTCCATTCAGTGTGACAGAAAGAGAGTCCGATAAGGTGCACATTCTGCACATCTTTTTTTGCCGCAGATTCCATCTCTCTTCTTGCCTGTGGGCGGCCTGCAGGTATCTTCTCCTCAACCAGTCTTGTTCCGGGATTTGACCATGAAGATTTTTCTTTACCCTTACCTTCCAGCAAGACAAGGTAGGATAGATATGGTGCAATAATCTCTGTTGACCCGAGTTCTTCATCAGATAGAGGCAGATATGTCAGTTCTCCAGTTTTCCTGTCAAGGTACCACTGCCCCGGGAGATTTAGGGCTTCTCTTACATTTTCTATGCGGTAGCGTGAAGTGTTGCGACGTTTTTCATCGTTTATGGTTCGTACAGCAGGACGGTCAAAGTATACAATACCCTTGTCTGTATCTACCTTGCGGATACCTAAGTGCGAATCAACCCAGTAGTGAAAAACCATAACCTCTATCTCTTCTCTCCCTGCCCATTCGCTTTTGATGTCTCCCGGATAAAATGCTGCCCAGTCAGGAACCCCTTCATTGGGCACCGCTTTGAACATATAAAATCCTTCACGCGGCAGTAAAGGCCGTCTGGCCCGGCGTCCATTGACAAACAACTGGGTAAAATTCCAATCTCCGGAAGATACATCAGTCAGAAAGGTTTTCCATATCCGGTTCTTACCATCAGATGATTCTTCCCAGCCGGTCAGTTTTCGCCCCCCGCTTATGCGGGGTTTCAGTCCGGGAGATGCCTGATAGATAATGGGGGACTTTGCAGTCCCAGAGTCTTCAGGTCCTAATGTGAAGGGGGTATCCAGCCACTGGTCATTATGAACCATAACCCTTATACAGCGGTTTCTATCTCTGGCAGGCAAACCTCTTATAAGGTTGCGGGCGTCTGTCAGGGTCTTGATATCCCCTTCACTTTTAACGTGTATAATAAAATCGCTTTTTTCAGGTTTTAGCCAGGATTTCATGGGTATATCCCCTTTTCTTAAAGATGTCACAGTGCATCAATCAGTTTTTCAATTTTAATAATCAGTTCTGCAATACGTTTCCTTTTTGCTTCAAGCAGTTTTGTATCTTTCGTCCAGTTGTAGTAATCCTTAATGATAGTGTGTTCTATTTTTAATTCCTTGTTTACCTGTTCTATCAGGTTGTGGTGTTCTTCTTCATTAAGGTATGCGCTGAGGTCGTGAAGTTTCTTAAAATATTCGTAGTCCTCCAGACCATCTCTTGCACTGACAAGTCTTATGCCTGGTATAACCTCAAAGTTCGGTCCGGGATAGATGAGGGTACCGCACCCCCTTGATTTACCGTCCATCCAGACACTTACGGGCCACCGCTCAGCAGGTTCCTTCTTTGTGTTGGATTCAGGTACGCCGTTCAACATGAAAATGAGCATGCCGTCTGCCTGCATATCCCATGCGAACCATGAGTGCATACGGGGACCTATATATGGACGGTGATAATAGATATAGGGAGAGAATTTGCCCTCCACGTCACGTCTCTCTCCGCATGTATAGTACCAGTATTTTTCACCATATTTTATCCTTCGTTCCTGCATTGATTCAAGGACCTCTGGTGTAACTCCGGTAATAAAAGGCGCCCATACATCGTGCAGCCCAATTGCTCTTTTCCCTGCCTGTTTTCTTAAAGGTTCCACCCCGCAGTTTAAAAGGGGCAGAGCGGGAACATGTTTGCGCAGCCACTTGTGGTGGCGTATCATATCCAGCCAGCGTGGATTAGAGTTAGGCTCATCGTATATCTCAAAGGTTGAGATTTCAAGCAGCCCTGTCTTTTTAAGAAAGTCTACCCATGCAGTCAGATACTGGGGCCAGACAGGATGTTCGTCGTAATAGGTTTCGCCTTTTTTAAATTTCTCTTCCCATGGACCAAGCCACCTTTTAAGGTTTGTTTTTTCACCCGTTTTTTTGTCTATTACAGGTGCTGAGGAACGTAATAGATACATCGCCCCAAGGTTGCAGCTCAAAGAGGCACGGAAGGAATTTCCTCCATACTCCAGCCCTATCCTGAAAAATTCTTCCATCTTGCTGAAGTCAAAAGAGAATTTTCCGTCTCCTTCATGATAGATGGTTAAAAAAGGAGCCATTGTAAGAGCAGAGTCACAAAAAGGGGTTATGCGGTAACGTGATATCATTTCCGCCTGCTTCCTGTATATATCCGTGGTGTATGGTATCTTCCCATAGACCCCGAGTCCGTAAAATCTTCCCCATCCCCAGCCTCCAGGGTCAAACCAGAAGTTGTTTTCAAGAGATGCTTTTTCAGGAAGGTTGAACCCGTAGGAGGTAAGTGTAAGGGGTATCCTAACCATTTCCCCTTCAGACTCTAACGATATTTCGCCTTTGTACTCTCCTGCGGGTGTATTTAAAGGACAATGGACATCTATCCATATGCTGCGTAGCTGTCCTGACGGTACAGTAAAGGTCTTTCCCGGCATCAGGATGTCTGGCTGTATTTTCTCAACGTTACTGTCAGGGTCAAGCCCTTCAAGATGTACATAGTCAACAATCCGCCATGAAAGATTTTCACTCCCTATTGTACCTGAGTTTCCTTTAAGATTGGTTAATTCCACATTGATATTCTTAAGTTCCTTCCAGAAAGGGATTACCACAACCTGAAAGCTTTCATACTCTCCTCCTGCAGCAGACAGTTGCACTGGTTTTGCAACCTGTCCACTGTAAAGGGTAAAAGGGTAAATCTTTTCATAAGGTCCGGCTGTCCCCAGAGTAAAACTGCGTATTTTATCATCCTTCGGATAAAACTGAATAAGGTGTATATCAAATTCAATCTTTTTCCACTTCTCCGTCAGTGATTTAGAACTGGATAGAAGTTCCTGCCACTCTTCATTACTGAGAGCAGAAGCCTTTTCAGCCTTGTTTATAGATGGAAGGGCTTCTTTCAAAAGATTATCAACATTCTTTCTCATTTCAGAAGATTTGGGATGTTTGAAATTTGTTAGCCTTTTACGGGCAGATGCTGTCTGCTTCTGGATGTTTTCCAACAATTCTGTTACCTCAGGAAGGATGGATACAGTCTTTCCTGTATAAACTGTCTGATTATTGGCGGTCGCTTTTATTAAAACATCCCAGTTTCCACCTGTGGTTATGTGCCACGGTATCTGAAATTGTTTTTCTGCTGTAAAACTTTCATTTTTTATGGTATCCCCGTTATTTTTAATTATGTAATTTACCGCGACTTTACTGTCTGTATTGAAGATGAGGGTTCCCCTCCCGAAACCGAGAGGTTCTTTGTCAGTCCTTACGATTGCAGGAGGATTTTCACCTTTTTTCCTCCCGAGGAAGGTTGCTGTGCCAAATAATTTCACCTCATGAAATCCTCTTGGCGTTGGCACCCACTGAGACCATTCTTTAAGACGTCCCTGACTCCTGCAGAATTGTATCCCCCATTTTTCTCCTGTCTGCGGTGTCCCGTGAAATTCCATATTATGGGTCAGTTCGGTGAAGGGTATGGCTATCTCTGCTGTCCATAAGTTTTTTTCTATCCCTGTGACAACCTGCCAGTCCGGGTTGAACGGCGAGCCTTTTTTACTTGATGCATCATATCTTGCGGCTGTGGGGCTGGCACAGAAATGATAGTATGAATCACGCGTGAGTCCGGGGTCTATGAAGAATTCAAAAAGGTCGGCAGAAAAATTGAGCATGTCACGCATATCTTCCGGAGGTCCATACATAAGTTTATCCATCTCTTTTTCATAAAGTTTGTAAAAGACATAAAGATGACTGGCATTATAAGATACCCTCACTTCTGTCTGCTGTGTAGGTGCCTCGGATGGTTTCTGGAATGTTCGAAAGTTGTCCTGTGCTTCAGCCTGCTGCCAGCAGGTATCGTCCATCTTACCATTTATCAAAGGCGGTGTATCTGTCCAGTAAACATTAATACTTCTTTTGGTAAAGTCTTCTTCGGCTGTAAGAGGCAGGATAGAAACTACAAACATAATAAAGAACGCAAAAAAACACTTCTTTATATCCATCAACATTTTTAGGCTCCTTTTACCCGGATTTTTCTCTGACAGTCCATCTCCTCAGGATACTATTATTTTATTCCCTTGTTAAATCTTGTCAAATTTTTTGCCTGAGCCTTTTCTCCTTGACAAAAAAGTGTGGTATGTTTAAATAACAGGCAATATGGTGAAATATATGGGCAGGTATATAGTCCTCTTATTTTTCTCTGCATTTGCTGGGACGGCATTTTCAGCCCTGGAGCCTGTGGCTCAGGTTGATATCAAAGTCAATTCCCTGACCATGGTGGTTAACTCCCTCGGCTACCATAGTTTGGAGCTGCCGTCTGGTTGCACCAGAAGACAGGATGATGGCAACTACGCACTTTACATGCCACTGCCGAGCCGCAACTTTCTGCCTGAGTCCCTGACCGGCAGTAATATGGATACTACACCCCCAGGCATACACCTTAAACTTGTCGGCAACAAGATGTGGGAGAGTCCTCAGGTTGCACTGCAATACCGGTTTGGTTCTCTTGCCCGTCCGGGTCGCTTCGGACTACTGTTCAGTGTATATGCACGTGGAGAGAGAGATGTTGATGTCCCTGTAAGATTATCTATGCAGTGGCTGCCAAAGAAAATCGCGGCTGATAAGACAACCAACGAAAAAGAGTATGTAGCCACAGGTGAGTGGCACCGGTTGAGTGTATCCCTGAATTTAAATGAACACCAGATTGACGGTGCGGCAGTGATACGCATTATCAGTGAGGGGCCGGTTGAGATAGCAGGACTGCAGATTGAACCATGGGGAGACTATCCTGTATTTCAACGGGGACCAACGGAATGGTTGCCGGGTGGAACCATGCGTGATGTGCGACCGCCAACCCTGCCGGTCTGGCCGATTGATATGGACTGGCAGCAGGGAACGGTTACAATGAAGGTTCTCATTACCGGGACTGAAGAACCAGAGATTACAGGGGACCGCCAGATTCTTTTTGTTGGTAATTTCTGGCAGGGGATGTTAGAGATTATGACCAGTCAGGTGAGGGTTGGAAAAACCACCATTCGGATACCGACGTTGCCCCGAATCTTGAGTGATGGGAAAGAGCATTTCTTGTCCCTGTCATGGAGTTTAAGAGAAATTAAGATGTTTGCAGATGGCAACCTGATTGCCCATGGGGCTATGCATCCGGGGACAATAGAACTTGAACCGTATTCAAGGCTGTGGCTCGGCACACACAATCCTCGCAAACGCAATCTGGGTGGTACTATCAGTGAAGTGTGCTTTTACAACCAGCCTTTCAATTCAGAAAACATTAATATTGCTCCTTCAGAACCGGATTTTCTATTATCTATTCCTGTCCGTTACGTCTTCAGGCGTGATGAAGAGAACGTCGTTATCAGGTTACCATTGAAAGGGCAGGTTCCGCGGAATTTGTCAGTTGCTATTACTGGACTGCCGGACGCAACTGCTGAGATAATCCGTAATGGTGAGAGTATTGCTGTTCAACTTGTTTTCCAGCCATGGAAATACACAACTGGAAAGATGGACGCAGAGATTCTTCTGATGTCCACTGGCGATTCGGTGAAGAGATGGCCATGGTCCGTACAGATTGTTCCGGCTGAGGCGCGGGACAGTTACCCTGTTGGGAACTGGGGTTCGCCTGGAAATATCTCCGACCTTGAGTGGGCACGAAATATAGGGCTTGGTCTTATTGACAGCAGAAACTATGACCCCATATATCTTAATCAGGTGGCTCTGTATGGCCTGCAGGCCTCCGTGAATTTCAGGAATATACGCTGTTATCCGCATCCTGCTATACCTGAGCACCTTGAACTGGCACGTTTAGAGGCTGATAGGCTTACAGGTTCGGTCTGCTCATTTCCATGGGTACGCTCATGCATCCACAACAGTGAGGGTAGCGGGACCGACAAGATTGGTGAATCGCCAGCAGCAATCTCCTCTCTTCGGAAAAATCTGGGGCTGGATGCCCCGCTTTTTCCTCCTGTAAACAGCCAGTGGAATCTGGCAAACCGTCCAAAGGTGGACCTGAAGGCATTTGCTGATACCGGCATTGTTCCTGACGACTATATGCCTCTGCGCTATCTATACTGGCTGATGCATGAGGGTGATGGTATGAACATCCACAGTAGGATACTGGCAGATAGGTTACAAGCAGATGCTCCATGGATAGAGATGGTTCAGGAACCAGCGACCCCGCGTCCAACAGCATTACGTTATATTGATTGGGCTGATACGCTCAGCAACTGGCGTTATGCCAATACCCCCGCACCCGTATTAACAGTCTGGAGGCAGGGGCTGGCTGCGGCTATCGCCTCAGGGAAGAAGTATTACCCGCTGGTTGGGCACTGCTATTATTCTCCAGGCATCTTCCTAATTGATGGTGATAAAAAAACTCCAGTTCCGCCGAGCGGCGATATGGCCTCTGCTTTTCTCTGGACAGCACTGGCTCTGCCTGCTGATGAGATAAGGGTTTTCGGATGGTGGCAAAAGAACTGGGAATCAAATGAACTCCTGCGTCCCGGTAGCAACGAGCGCATTAAAAGTGTCATCGCGGAGGTCTCAAGACTCGGGCCTGTTGTCGGCAGTGTTCCTTTGGAGACTGCTCCTCTTGCTGTTTTTTTCTCTACCACCAATCTTCTTGGACGTGCTCAAGAGGAATGGTGGCACGCCTATGGTGGATTAGTCTATGAGATTGTTACTTTTTTTGGTAATCACGATCTGCCTGTGGATTTCATATACGAGCCACAGCTATCAGCAGGTGTCTTGCAACGTTACAAATACCTCTACATCCCTGCATTACGCTACCAAAGAGCATCGGTTAACAACGTTATACAGGAATGGCGACGGAATGGTGGTCAGTTAATCCTTGATAATCTGGCAAGTCCGGTTTTCAAGGCAGACCTGACAGCACCTCTAATTTCCGACAAAAAGGAAGGTTTAGCCTATCGCATTGACGAGAATCAGTGTACCATATGGGTGGAGGACTTCCGACGGCTTATACAGCCCTATGTTAGGCTTGAAGACGGTAAAGCAATTATAATTACCAAGGAGATTCCCGGCACACACTTTGTTTTCGCCATTAACAACTCATGGAAGGAGGAAACCGCACTCGGCAGGCAACTGTCAGGCGTTAAAACCGGCTCCGATATAATTGACGAGATAAAGGAGTTCAAAGAGCAAGGTCTGACGGGTCAGCTCAATACCAGGCTTGAAGATGTAGGTGTAACACAGACAATAACACTGTCTCTGTCAGAAAAACCGGATGCTGTGGTTTATGACCTGCGTGCAGGCCTCCGCCTGCAACCTCATCACGTGAGGGATGGACGGCTTTTCCTCAGGCTAACGATAGAGGCCGGCAGTGCCGCATTGTTGGCAGTCTACCCGTGCAGAGCCGACCATCTTAAAATTATTTGCCCGTCAGGTGTTCATCCGGGACAAATTGCCGAACTGAAGATACATCTGCTTAATTCAGAAGGTCAACTGTTACCTGGCCGCCAGGGTGTCCGCATAGAGGTGCGCGACCCTGCAGGGAATCTGACAGATGCCTCGGCTATCTACCGGCTTGAAGATGGAGAGACAGATATACGTGTACGACTTCCTCTATCGGCCCCTACGGGCCAGTGGAAGGTAATCGGTCATCACATCGCCAGTTCACTTCGGACTGACGCTATAATGACCGTCAATCCCTGATTTGGTTCGGTTATAGAGTTTAATGGGACAGTTTTCTGATCAGACGGGCTGCTAATTTTTAAACAAGAAATTTGACTAACACTTTATTTTTCCCATAATAAATACACGTCTAATAAAAAGGGGAAAATGTATAAACCGATAAACGAAGGAAGAAAGATGGAGATACTGAGAAATCTGTGGAAGTGCGGTAAACGGCAAAAAGAAGTAGAAATGAATTTCAGAAACGACTATCATATACATTCCTGTTATTCTCCGGAGGAGGCGTGCCGGCCAAACACTCTGGAAAGAATCGTGAAAAGAGTTGTCGACGTCGGTCTTGTCTCTTTTGGGATAAGTGACCACCTGCACGGGAAAATCAATATGCCTTTTCTGGTGAAAGCCCGGGAGGAATTTGACAGGACAAAAGTCCCTGAAGGATTCCAGTTTTTTTTCGGTCTCGAGGTGAGTTGTCTCCGGGAGTGGGATATGCAGGAAAACGAGAGAACCCCATCGATTTATGTCGTTCATAAAGGGGGGCCTGAGGACAGTCCTCTGACTGTTTACCTCAACAAAGAGGTCCTTGAGAAACTGCATCCTGACTATGTCATAGGAGGAGCACACTGGCCGCTGGGCGCACCACTTGAAAGAGAATCAATAATTGCTTCTTATCACAGGCAGAATATGTTCCTTGCAGAGCACCCGGGTATTGATATCATAGCACACCCGTGGTGGTGGATGGGAGATTGGAAAGATAGTTCAGGTAGGTATTCTACCCTTCCCTGGTTCGACGATTTTTCGGTCATACCGGAGAGAATGCACGAGGAGTTTGGCAAATCTGTGATTAAGAATAATAAAGCTGTGGAGATAAATGCAGGTGCCATCTTTCTCAATAAGGGATATCCTGAATCATTCAAAAAGGATTATGTTACCTACCTGAAAAAACTTCAATCTTACGGTGTAAGGTTCTCGCTTGGTTCGGACGCCCACAAACTTTGCGATATCGGTAATACCTTGAAAT
Organism: uncultured bacterium; assembly: GCA_964408175.1. GTDB lineage: Bacteria > Ratteibacteria > UBA8468 > B48-G9 > JAFGKM01 > JAFGKM01. Next base: position 7,889 of record CAYOYL010000198.1, on the reverse strand, counting down.
TGGAAGAGATGTTATCACAATAAAAAAACACAGTCAGATTTGGTATAACGTGGCAAGGGAGAAAAATGAGGACAAAAGTGAAGGTGCTTCTTACATCTGAGGAAAAAGGCAGACCTAACTGGCCTTACATAAACTATGATGTTGATAGTAGAGCGAAGGAAGTGATGGGTATTCTGGAGAAAAACCTGCCGGATATAGATTTTTCACTACAGGTTGCTTATTCCAGACAACGAGAAGGCATAGAAAGGGCTGTTGATTCTGAAAGAGGTAAATATGATGGGTATCTTGTTTATATAACCTCTCTCTGGACTGGAATACCTGAGGCCATTGCCAAAAAACATGTGCCTCTTGTTATTGCCGATGAACTATATTCCGGTTCAGGAGAGTTTTTGGAGGTAAACTCACTGGTAAAAAAAGAGAACCTTCCGGTTGTCTGCATCGGCTCTTCAAACTTCAAGGACATCATAGATGCAGTGAGTTTATTCCCCGTCCTGAAAAAAATGAAGGAGTCAAGAATTCTTGTGGTATCTGATGGAGAGAGTTGGGGAAACATAAATGAACGTGTCAACAAGATAAGAGAGATTTTTGGAACCGATGTAGTGAGAATAGGCTCTGATAAACTGCGTTCATACTATGAAAAGACAGATGTGAAGGGAGCAGAGAAGTATAAAAATAAGTGGATAAGAGAGGCTTTGAAGGTTGTTGAACCCGACAAAGAGGAGATACTGAGGTCAGCAAGGATGCATCTTGCACTTAAGAAAGCAATGGAAGACAAGAAGGCGGATGCGGTGACCGTTGACTGTCTTGGCCTTTATCCAGAGAAACTTTTTGCCTATCCCTGTCTCTCGTTTTTCCAGTTAAACAATGAAGGCTCAACAGGTGTATGTGAAGGGGACCTTGACTCAACGATAACCCAGTTGCTGATAAGGTATCTGACGGGAAGGCCTGCCTATGTATCCGACCCTGTGGTTGATACCGCAACAAACCAGATTATTTACGCACACTGCGTGGCTACAAACAGGGTATACGGGCCTGACGGACTGGCAAATCCTTATATCATCCGTTCCCATTGTTTTGACAATAAAGGAGCGTCGGTTCAGTCATTGATGCCTCTGGGAGAAGTAATAACAACGATTAAGGTTAATGCCATTAAAAAGGCATTTTCCATTCATCAGGGTAGGTCTGTAGAAAACGTTGGTGAGGATAATGGCTGCAGGACAAAACTGGCAGTGGAAACCGAGGCACAGAAGGTACTTGACAACTACCACTCGGAAATCTTCGGCTGGCACAGAGTAACCTTTTACGGTGACTACAGAAAACAGTCATTCGCACTTGCCATTCTCTACGGACTGAAAATATACCAAGAAGATATATAAAATCTGACATTTATAAATTATACCCATACCGGGTGTAGAAAACAGGTAAGGGATAACCAATGAATAATTTTTACTTCCCTGAAAAGGTTGTACTTACAACCAGCAGATGCAAGGATGCAGTTTACCTTTATGCTGTGAGTGAATTGAAACGTTTACTGCTGAAACTTAACATATCTACACAGGAACATAAGGTTGCCGACCATGGTAAAAAACCTTTCATTTATATAGATGCAAAGAATCCTGAGAATATAAGAAAATCTGACTGTAAGGGTGTTGTCTATGATGGTTATGAGATTGAGGTAAAGACAGATGTTATAGCGATTTCAGCCTGTAGTTTTAAAGGTGTTCTAAATGCTGTTTACAGACTTGCGGAGATGCTGGGTTTTCTTTTCCTGTATCCCGGGGAGGACGGGGAATGGATTCCGGAAAGGGCACGCGGACAGATAAAGATTCAGACAGGGAAGGTTGTAGATAATCCGCGTTTTCCCTACAGAGGCGTTTTTGCACATGGACTTCCTGCGGATGAAAAAGAAAAGTATGAGTGGATGAGGTTTTTCGCCAAACTCAGGTTTAATGCCATTGGTACTGACCTTTCCATGTTTCCCCTTGCCATGCAGTTAGGGATGAGGTTTGAAACAGGAGGTCACGGACTGACTGCCCTCCTTCCCAGAGGGTTGTTTGATAAAGAGCCTGAGTTGTTCCGTATGTCACAGCCTGAAGATTTTAGTGGGACACGACAGAATGACTATAATTGTTGCATTACCAATCCGAAGACCCGTTCCATAATACAGGCAAATTATCTGAAAATGATAAAAAAACTGTCAGGGGTATATGCTTTCCATAGTTGGCCGGATGACCTGCCAGGGGGAGGCTGGTGTTTCTGCCCTCGTTGCAGAGCACTGTCTCCCTCAGACCAGGCTATGCTGTCAATGAATGTTTTATCCGATGTGATACGCAGAGAAGGCTTGTCCATGCGCGTTCCTATGCTTGTATATCATGACACCATAATGCCAGGTGATATTATTTCTCCATCAAAAGAGACCTTCTTGCTCTATGCTCCGAGGGAGAGGTGCTATGCACATTCGCTTGATAATCCAGAATGTCCCCGTAACAGGTTTTATCTTGAAGGTCTTAAGAGATGGACAGAGAAGTTCAGGAATATAGGGGATGCCCATACCTTTGAATACTATCTTGACCAGATTCTCTTCCGCGGTTTATACCCGTTTATTCCTGACGTAATCCTGCGGGATATGAAGGTTTATGAAACCTATGGAATAGAGTCTCATATGACCCTTCAGGTTGGAGGCGTTTCTCCTGCTCCTGACTATAACCTTCTTATTTTTGCAAGGGGTCTCTGGGATAAAGAACTTACATCCAGGGTTTTTATCTCGGAACTTTCAGGTAAGATTCTTTCATCTAAAAGAAATACATGGCAGAGATTTCTGGGGTCTCTTGCAGATATTTTTCAGTCAGCGATGCGTCTCTGTGAATACAGTCCGGATATTTATCTCGACTATAGATGGCTTCCAGAAACGAGAGGGGAGTTTGGCAGATTCATGGTGAGCACCTACTACAATGAATCCGTATCGCTGAAAAGAACCGCCGACTCTCTATTAAAAGAGACAGCAGGATGCAGGTCTGACAGGATAAGAAAACTGGCACATAAAAATGGCAGAATAGCCAGTTTTGAAGCGGCTGAACTGGAGGTTATGTCTGCCCAGCAGAGTGCTGTTAATTCCCTCGCTGAATATTACAATAAAGATTCTCCCGACATATTAAAGAAGAGTCTTAAGGGATTTAAAAAGGCAATGATGCTGTTGAAAAAAACTCGCATTTCAGCACAGAAGGCGGAGATACCCGGCAGTCACTATTACTACGCCTGCAATAAATGGCTGGAAAAGGAGTTTGCCGAAAAGGTCCGCATTTTTTCAAAGGTCAGGAAAGCTGATAAAAACAAAAAGGAGACTCATGATAAACGGAGATGATATTATTGTCAGGCAACTGAATATAAGAGAAAAAACAGATGTTGTTTTTCAGGATGGCAGCAAAACGACCCTTACGCCGGTGAAGTATATACCTGTTATTGATGGTGACAGTAAGGTTTTTCTTGACGGACAGTGGAAGGTCTGTCGCTGGCCGTTTAAGAAGAAAGAGGAGGTTCTTGTTTCTGACCGTATTGACGATACTAACTGGGAGGAGGTTCTACAGCCGGGGAAGGTTTTTTATGCTGACCCGGATGCTGAATGCAAACCCATAAAAAACTGGAGCCGCGTGACGTTATCTCACATAGATGACAATGACGGTGCGGTAATGCGCCGGAGTGTAAAAATACCCGGTGAATGGAAGAATAGAAGGATACTTCTGAGATTTGACTCCATATACCCTGCTGGAAGGATATACATTAACGGAGAACTGATTGGTGAACATCTCAGCGGGCTGACACCTGCGGAATTTGAGGTTACTGACAAGGTAGAACCCGGAAAAACAGTCCTTATTGCAGTAAGGCTTATGAGGAAATACAGGTTTGTAAAGATGGATATGGTGAGGCATTCTGCTGAATTCGCAGGACTTGCCCAGTCTGCATATTTTCATTCTGTTGAGCCTGTATATGTGGATGACTACCATCTTGCAACAATCGTTAGCAGAGATTTTTTAACCGGTACTGTTAAGGGCAGCATCAGCATCTTAAACAGTACTAAAAAGTCCTTAAGTGCTGTGTTAAATCTAAAGATAGTTCACCTCACTTCATCCTCTATCTCTGATAGTCTCAGTAAATCCATCAGACTTAAACCGGGAGAAAGAAAAGAGATTTCTGTTTCTCTTAAGGTTGATAAACCTTTGTTGTGGAATGATGAATTTCCTAATCTTTACAGGATTAACGTAACTCTTGCGTCCAAAGGACAGAGACTTCAATGTTTGGGTTACAGAACAGGTTTTAGAAGACTGGAACTGTCCCCGCGGGGTGCGAGACTGAACGGAAGGTTTATAAAATTCCGCGGAGTGAACCATCTTACGTACCATCCTGATTATGGTATGTACACGCCTGAAGACTGGCTGAGAAAGAATCTTTTACTGATGAAAAAGGCGAATGTAAACGCCATAAGAACACATTTTTTGGGGCCCGGATGTCTTGCTGACCTGTGCGATGAACTGGGTATTTATCTATTGCAGGAACTTCCTGTTGACTGGGGGACCAACTATATACACGACCCTGAATGGGTGGGCCCTGCACTTGCAAGGATACAGGGTGGAGTCTTAAGAGATAGACACCACCCGTCGGTTATGGTGTGGAGTGTAGGTAATGAAAATATGCCTGAGAGCAAAAAGGTAGCAGATGACGGATGGAACCACCTGATGATTTATGACAGGTTTGTAAAGACACTGGACCCTTCAAGAGTTACGATGTTCCCTCCTCCGGGTCCGGCAAACAAAATAAAGGGTATTTTTGAATTGAGGGTAGGGGATATTGCGGATATTCACTACAGTTTCAAGCCTGTCAGGGAGTTTTTAAAGACAGGCAGGGTTCAGAACCCCAACAGTTGGGAAGCCGATATGGTTGAAACTACAAAAGAGGATGCGTTAAAACGTGGCTGGAGCGGGGTATGGTTCAGTTCCGAGTATGGCATTATCAATATGCTGCCTGATGTCCTGAACGGGCCCTATCTTTCTATTATTGCAGATAGGGTTGAGGAGCCACTTTCAGGTAAAAATACAATGCAGGTTTTTATAGACAGGCTGAGAGAAGAATGGGGATTTATGAGGAGTGAACCAACCTGTCTTGGTGGAGCATATTTCCCATGGATATGTCCAGGTTCAGGGAAGGGGACTGAGGGTAATCCCTGGGGATGGGTGAGATGGGCGGAAGATGCGGACTGGGGTGTTGTGTGCGCTGACCTCACCCCCAAGCCTTTTTTCTGGGCACTGAGGGTACTTTTCAGTCCTGTGTGGTTCCCGCAAAGGGTGTTTTGGAGGGAGGGAGATAGAGAAATATCTTTTCAGGTGGAGAATCAATATAACTCTATCAACCTGAAAGACTGCAAATTCAGGATACAGTTTGCGGGGGGTCGTATGGCTACTGCACGCGCTTTCAAAGAGGTAGTTTTAAGATGTGCTCCTGGGAGAAGATGCAAGGTAAAGATACCTGTATGGGATAAAAAGATTCTAAATTCCTTGAAAATCGGTCAGCCAGCAGTTTGTCGGTGCACCCTGATTGACCCGAAAGGTTTTAGACCCATCGCCCACGATATACTTATAATTCCTGAAAAAGAAAGAGAGGAGAAATCAACGGTTCTTACCATAGGACCCGACGCAGTTTTGTAATTCCATAATCTTTTTTGTGCCAAAATTTAACGCTTGGTTGACTGTATGTCGGAATGTATGTTATATTTTAGCAGTAAACCTAATAATTATTAAGAAGATTTCTATGAAATCGGGAGGAAGGGGAATGGATAAGGAAAAAGCACTGGAGATGGCAATAGGACAGATAGAAAAAGAGTTTGGCAAGGGTGCGATAATGCGGCTTGGTGAGAAAACAGGTTTAGAGGTTCCGGCTATTTCCACAGGTGCGCTCTCTCTTGACATAGCGCTGGGTGTAGGAGGCATTCCGCGCGGCAGGGTAATAGAGATTTTTGGCCCTGAAGCGTCAGGGAAGACTACACTTGCGTTGCATGTTCTTGCAGAAGCACAGAGAGCAGGAGGGCAGGTGGCTTTTATAGATGCTGAGCATGCACTTGACCCTGAATATGCAAAAAAACTTGGAGTGAAAACAGAGGAACTTCTTGTCAGCCAGCCTGATACAGGTGAACAGGCTCTTGAAATTGCCGAGTCTTTGATACGCAGTAATGCGATAGATGTGGTTGTTATAGACTCTGTCGCAGCGCTTGTACCGAAAGCAGAACTTGAAGGAGAGATGGGTGAAAGTATCATGGGACTGCAGGCAAGGTTGATGTCTCAGGCACTAAGGAAACTTACCGGTTATATCAGTAAGTCAAAAACTTCCGCTATATTTATCAACCAGTTGAGGGAAAAAATAGGCGTATTTTTTGGTAATCCCGAAACCACTCCTGGTGGCAGAGCCCTGAAATTTTATGCTTCTGTACGTCTGGATGTAAGAAGGATAGAAAGCATAAAAAGCGGTTCTGACCTTATAGGTAATAGGGTTAGGGTGAAGGTGGTTAAAAATAAGGTTGCACCCCCATTCAGAGAAACTGAACTTGATATGTATTACGGACGTGGAATATGCAAGGAAAGTTCTTTGATAAATGCAGCGGTTCAGTATAAAATCATTGAGAAAAAAGGAGCCTATTTCCAGTATAACGGGGATTCTATCGGGCAGGGAATGGAAAATACAGTAGAAGCTTTAAGGAATGATGAAAAACTTCGTTCAGAGATTGATGCTCGGGTAAGGGAATCAGCAGGTTTGAAGATGAGGGAAGAGAAAAAATAAAAGAGATAAAATTATAAACCTTTTACTGCTAATGGTGAAAAAGGAGATGTAAAAATGAAAGAGATAAAGATAGGGCTTATAGGATATAAGTTTATGGGAAAGGCCCACTCACATGCATATAAAGATGTGGGTATCTTCTTTGATTTGCCTGTTTTTCCATCTATGAAGGTCATTTGTGGACGGGCAGAAAAACCGTTAAAGGCTGCTAAAGAAAAATTTGGCTGGGATGAGTACGAGACAGACTGGAAAAAAGTAGTCAGGAGAAAGGATGTTGACATTATAGACATAACTACTCCTCCCAATGCCCATAAGGATATAGCGATAGAGGCTGCAAAAGAAGGTAAGATAGTATTCTGCGAGAAGCCCCTTGCCTCTACACTCAAGGACGCATATGAGATGATGGATGCAGTGGAGAAATATGGAGTTAAACATGCCATCTGTTTCAATTACAGAAAACTTCCAGCCATAGGGCTTGCAAAGAAACTCATAGATGAAGGGAAGATTGGCAAGATTTTTCATATGAGGGCGGTATATCTGCAAGACTGGATAATTGACCCTGAATTTCCACTGGTGTGGCGGCTTGATAAAGAGGTTGCAGGTAGTGGTTCACACGGCGACCTTAACGCCCATCTGGTGGATATGGCAAGGTACCTTGTCGGAGAGTTTGAAGAGGTAACAGGGATGAGTGAGACGTTTGTTAAGGAAAGGCCGTTGATTAAGGATACAGGAAGACTGGAGACAGGACTTAAGGATAAGGCGAAATCCGAGGAGAAAGGCACTGTAACGGTAGATGATGCAACGTTATTCCTTGCAAGATTCAAAAATGGGGCAATTGGTTCTTTTGAAGCAACAAGATTTGCAGCAGGCAGAAAAAACGGACAGAGGTTTGAAATAAATGGAAGCAGGGGTAGTATTATCTTCAACCTGGAAAATCTGAATGAACTTATGTATTATAGCGTTGATGACCCGGAATATGCACAGGGATTCCGAACCATTCTTGCTACGGATGCATCCCATCCTTATGCCGGTAACTGGTGGCCTGCAGGACATATAATAGGATACGGAGA
>CAYOYL010000197.1:0-4967 GCA_964408175.1 uncultured bacterium | reverse complement strand
TCCGCCCCGCCTTCCATTGCGGGCATAGTTGTTCCCGGCACTGAAGGACAGGGAACGCGGTGCAACGAAATGATTCGCCCCCACGGCAATGCGGCTATTTTCTCCCCTTTCATGCCATCCTCCCAGAAACGGAAAGGTAATGTCCAGTACTGTCCTCTTCCCTTGGTTATCAACCTGCATACTGAGTAAAAATCCATCGGATACTTTACCGGGTGAGATATCTACCCTCACAGAAACGCCTGTTTGCGTACCATCAGCAGCATTGAGGTCAGGATACTCTATTGTTAAGCCCTTCCCTTTTTCCACGCACCTGACGTTCTTCTGCTCCTGACTGTCAGCATAGCATGACCACCACATCTCCGAAGGCACAATAAACCTGAACATCCGCCCGTCTTTGCGACCATCCCTTGCGGCATCAATGTGAACCAGACCTGTTTCAGAATCCTCTATACTCAAGATTGTCCCGCTCAGCGGGTCAACAAGCATCTTCATCCGTCCGTTGTGCAACTCTATCGCTACCATAGTTCCTCCCTCCCTTTCTATCTTATCACTACCTGAGCAATTTTGGAATAACCGTGTTCTTTAAAAAAGCAAAGAGTTTCAGGAAAAAGAATACTGAAACGGTAGATATGACAATAATCAGGGGGACGGCTGCCCAGAAAGGCATATGTCTGTACAGAAAGACCAGAAGTAAAAGGAGCAAATAGAGAAGGTGGAGTCCTGCAACAATCATAACAACAGGAAAGATAATATTCAACGCATCTGTCTTTATCTCCTTTTTATGTAGTATGACATCCCTCTTTACTGACTTCTTAAAGTCTCTCGTGTTGCCGCATTTTTTACAGACGCCGATGTCGCCCGGATTTTCCAAGCCGCACTCGGAACATATCCATATCTCTCCTTTTTTTATTCTGTTTTCCTTCTCAGTCACCTTTATTTTGAAAGACAATCCCACCAGCCCTTTGGTCTGGTTTAGTTTAGATATCTCGTCTGCCTGCCTGTAACACCCCATAGCCTTATCAAATTCCGTTTTCTTGAAGTATAAATCCCCCAGTTCAACAAGCGCCTTGTAAAGAAGAGCAGGCTCCTCAGCTCTGTTTATAACCTCTAACAATCTCTTTATTTCGGCTCTCTCCTGGATTGCTTTATTTAGTTTGTCTGTTTTATCCTCCTGCTGTTTCATGAGAAACCACAACACCATCGGGATGGGAATGGCGAGAAAACCTACAAAGAAAATGCCCTTGATTACTCCGACGATTGTAAGAAAAACAAGAGTGCCTGTAACCATTTCAATAATGTATAGCCGCTGGTGTGTTATGTCTCCATAACTGAACCAGTACCAGAACCAGAAGGCCTCAAGGGTAAGTAGAATCAACGGTATAAAAATGCAAAATACCGTAACGAACGCTCCAGCAAAACCTTCAGGGGACATATCCATCCTCCCATCTTTTGACACATCAGGAGTAAATCCCGATAAAAGAATTATAACACGGGAGGAAAGGGAAAAGAAAAGGGTAGAGGTGTAAACCCCCCTTTTTTTCTATACACCCTTGCGTCAGAATTTCAGTTCGCAATAACATTTATTTGATACGGAAGACATACCGGAGTAAAATGTGAGTAGTAAGTCAGAGGTTGGAGTAAAAACAGTTCTTTTTGAAAGTCAAATGGAGGATATCGGATAAAACAACTGAGTCCTGTTCAAACAAAGGGGACAGGTTCAAAGGACAATAGGATGGAACACCACGGATTACCTCGACGCGAGCAACCCATGAAACCTCTGTTTTCCCGGCGGAAACTGCCGATGCTGGTCACCTCACTGACCGATTCCACGCCGGCCAGGACCATCTGCACCATACGCAATGCCATCTTTGACGGGACCGATGGGTTTATGCTGCACATGGAAGCATTGAATCCGGAACACCTCTGCGAAACAGACCTGAAGACCATCATTGATTATGCCTGCGACAAACCGGTATACACCATGAATTACCGCAGGCCCAACAGCAAAAAAACTGACGAGCATCTCATCACCGAGCAACTGATGGCCGTGCGGGCCGGCGCCTCTATGATTGATATGATGGGCGATATGTTCGACCCCTCCCCCATGGAGTTAACCCATAATCGTCGTGCTATCACCCGGCAGCAGCAGGTCATAGAAAAAGTTCATGCCCTAAGTGGCGAAGTCCTGATGTCATCTCATACCTGGGTCTTTATGACCGCCGAGGAGACCTTGATTCATGCCCAAGCCTTGAAGGGCCGTGGTGCCGATTTCGTGAAGATTGCCATGTGTGTACACACCGAGGAGGAAGCGCTGGACGCGATGCGTACGACCTATCTGGTGAAGAAAGAACTGGGGATACCCTTCTTGCACATTTGCATGGGACAATACGGCAAGCTGCATCGGGCCATCTCTCCCATGCTGGGCTCCTGTTTCGCCCTGTGCGTACAGTCCTATACGGAGACTGGCCACAAGGAGAAGCCCTTGCTCCGGGCCGAAAAGGCTGTTCTTGAGAATCTCGACTGGTACCCCGCTCGAAATGTGTACTTGGGCACCCGGGGTAAGCCCAGGGAGACTGCAGAATGAATGGTGAATTTGCCATAGTTTAGTATTTATAAAGATAGAAAGGGGTTTTGACAATTTTTCTGATTGAAAATTTTGGAAATAAAAAAAACAATTTGTAAGAAAATCATGTGGCAATGACATATTTTTGACAAAAAAAATTTTTCATGATTTAATATAAGCGATTATAATCGCTGAATAATCATGAGAAATTTTATGAAAACAGTAAAACCTCCTAAAAAGGGCCTGCACAGAATAAACAGGAAAGGCTCCACCCATCTATACGTTCAGTTGCTGGATATCCTGCGTACCGAACTTGCCGAACTCAAAGGCGGCGAGAGATTTTACACCGACCGTCAGATATGTAAAATATTCAACATCAGCCAGCCGACTGCCCGTTCTGCACTCTCCATACTTGCGAAGGAGGGACTGATTGAAAGGGTTTCTTCAAGGGGAACCTTTGTCAGCGGTAATGAAGGGATTGCTGCAAGAAAAAAGACAATGAATGTGGGGCTGATTTCTCACCTCACCTGGTATTATCCGCATGTTAAAGCCGTGAAGGGTGTTGAAAATATTGCGAGTGAGTACGGTTACTATACCGTTGTTGCAGACTGGAAAAACGGAAATGAGGTATCTGATGAGTCTGTGGAAGGACTTCCTTTGCTCGTGGATAAACTGAAGAAACGGGATGTTGACGGCATTATAATTGTTTCACCCATAAAGAGAACCGAAAGGGAGATGCCGGTCTCTCTGCGCAATCTGGGAATACCTGTTGTGCTGATAAACTGGGATATTGTGGAGGCGGAGGTTCCAACTGTGCTGAGTGATGATGAGAATGCTGCCTACAGGTTGGTAAATCACCTGATTAAACTGGGATATGAAAGTATTGGTCACATCGGCGATGACTCCCATCGGCAATCTTTCATAAATAGATTTAGCGGTTACCGAAGGGCACTGCAGGAAAATGGTATTCAGTACGAACCCGATTTTGTTCGTACAAACCTGGCTGATTTTGGATTCATACAGCAAGCTTTTGCAGGTGAATCCATGAGCAGAATTATTGAATCGGGCAGATACCCGCGGGCAGTCTTTGCATCAACAGATACAATGGCGTTCTCAGTAATTGACTCGATAAAAGGACATGGATTGCGCGTGCCGGAGGATATTGCTGTTGTGGGTTTTGACAATTCCGCCCACTCCGGTATGTATAACCCCCCACTAACCACGGCAACCCAGCCGTACCATGAAATGGGGATGAATGCAATGGAACTGTTGAAAAACATGATTGAAGGCAGGAATCCAGGTGCTGTCAGGGTGATGGTGCCGTGCAAACTCATTGTGAGGGAGTCCTGCGGAGGACATGGAAAAGATGTGGAGGTGAGGAATGAAGAGAAATAGAGGGTTTACATTGATTGAACTTCTGGTGGTGGTGGCAATAATAGCCATCCTTGCAGCGATGCTTCTGCCGGCACTCTCTCACGCAAGGGAAAGGGCGCGTCAGGCGGTATGCATGAACAATCTTAAGCAGATAGGCATAGCCATACATATGTATACGATTGACTATGAAGACTGGATGCCGCCGAACAATGACAGTGCTACTTATCAGAGTGTATGGTCGTGGAAACTGCTACCGTACCTCAGAAACAAGGGATTCAAGGAATGGGCATTTTATTTTTTATGTCCCTCTGACCAGGACCCCTACCAGCACGAGTGGGTAGGTACAAACAAAACAAAAATCAGTTACGGATATAATGGATGTATGGGAGACTATGTGCAGCAGTTGTGGTATAAATCTACCTACGGAAGCAACTATCCAGCATATACGCCCAAGAAGATGGCTGTTGTAACAAGGCGGAGTCCCGGCTGTCCTCTGATAACAGAGGTAAAAAGGGATAAGTTGAGCGTCTATCTGAAATGGGATCTGGCAAATTACGCCCCTGCTCCATTGATGAAATTTCCCCATGTCAACGGAAGTTCAGGGAATGTTCTTTTCGTTGACGGCAGTGTAAGGTCCGTATCAAGGGAAGAGGTGACCGGCTGGCCTTCGTCCATGTACAGGGTAGTCCACTAACCTTACTATAAAAATATTCCGTTTCAATTGATGTATAAACCAATATCGTGGAGGGTACGGATGAACAAATATATGGCAGTTTTTTTCTTTTTTTCTGTTATCGCGGTTGCTTCACCAGCGACAGGAAATGAAAAAGGGCCTCTGGAAAAAGGAAAGTATCACGTATCTAACGGGGTGGTCAGGATAGAAGTTCCTGCAGCTCCTGACCAAAATCAGATACTTTTCAGCATCTTCAATAGTGAGACAAAAAATTGGGAACTGCTCTTGCGCGGCAACCTCGGATTGGGCATGTCAAATTACTACGAGGTGTTAAGAAATGAACCCGCAGAAGATGTT
>CAYOYL010000196.1:0-3679 GCA_964408175.1 uncultured bacterium | reverse complement strand
CGCGCCGTCTTCCTGTTTTATGTTTGTCACCTGACAGTTTATCTCTTCTATTAACCTGCCCGAGGAATTAAGCGTTGCTTTACTCACCAACCCGGGTGCATTCAATCCTTTCAAAAGGGCCGTGCACATTGTCATCTGTCCTGGTGGTCCTAAGTGAACAGGGTCTCCGGTCAGGTCAATGCCGCGTTTCTTCATCTCGCTTCTTTCCCATTCATCAAGCCATTGTTTCAAGAATTTATGTCCCGGAATATTTGTTTTAGATACAAGTGTTTTCGCACTCTCTGAAAGTCTGGTTAAATTCTCTGCAATCTTGTTTCCTCCCCATAAATCCAGAAGCGCATGGAACTGGTTGGTGTATAGAATATTCTTCTTTACTGCAAATTCTCCAAGGGCGGTTGCGTATCTGTCAAGTGTCAGATTTCTTCCTATAAGGTTCTGTGAAACAGTTCCATCGTTTACCGGACTTGCTGTGAAGAGTATGGGACGAGCCCCTGCTTTATGGATACGGTCAACAAGTTTTTCCATATTAGAGATGTAGGCAGGTGTACTATTAGGGCCTGCTCCTGAATCATTCATCCCTAATTCTACACTTACAATCGTAGGTTTCCATGTCTCAACGTCCCAGTTAAACCGTGCAAGAACTTTGGTAATAGTGTCTCCGCCCACTCCAGAATTGCGAAAGTGAAACGTCAATTCTGGAAACCGTGCATAACAGAAAGCCTCAAAGTAATTTGTATGCAGATGCTGTGCAGTAATGGAATCCCCTACCATTACCCACGTATCACCATCCTTCAGTGGGAAATTATTCTGTTCAGCCCGGCAGAATGGAGCCGAGGAGAATAAACCTGCAGTCATAAGAAACGTTAATGTAATACCCAGATGTTTATAAAAATTAATTTTTTTAATCAAACGGGCCATTTTATCCACCCCCCCTTTTTCCAGCATCTGCAATGAGTTTTTTCAAGGGAACAAACAGTTTTTCTGAGAAGCGAATGAATCCGAGGTCGGTAAAATGTGAACTGTCAACGGTTGCCTCGCCATCGGTTCCAATTATTGCGTCACCTTTTATATGATGCAGTCTTTTGAAACCTTCCCGGACCAGTCTTTTGTAAATGGCATATTGTGCCTTATTTGATGATACAACATTGTCCATCTTTTTCTTTTTCATAAACGCATCACAGTGGAGTCTGCCGTCAACCAGAACAATGGATGTTTCAGGATGTGCAGCCCTTAGTTTTCGGATGGCATTCTCTTCTCTTTCTTTGACGGATGCTTCATTCATATTGGGTATGTTGTCCAGTACATAGACTACAGGGTCCAGTTCGCAGAGGAGGTCAATCACTTCAGGTTCCATAATGCCGTTCCCGGAAAATCCAAGGTTGATTGTTGGATTGTTTAGCCATCGTCCCAGGATAGCAGAGTAACACATCCCAGGTCTTGAGGCACATCCCCCCTGTGTTATAGAGGTTCCGTAGAAGACAATGGGTTTTTTCTCTCTGGGAGAGGATGCCTTCAGTTCAAACCCCTCAGGGATGCCCAGTTCAACCTTATGGACAGTGTTGTACAGTGGCAGATAGAGTATGTAGTCTCTCATCGTACGCTCTATATCAGTAAATAGTTCTACTTCATTTATCTTCTGAGAAGGTTGGCCGACCGCAAGCCATCTCCATTGCTCCTTATACCTGACGTAAAGGTCAAGGCCACTGACTCCGAGTGCGGTCATATGGGGCATTGCTTTGAACCCATCCCATTTCGCCGACAGTGAAGGACTGTCTGTTGAAAAGTGTATGCTGATTCCTGCTGAATTTTTGCCTAATTCCCATACAGGTGTTCTCACAATGCCTTTAGCTTTTGCAGGGAGTCTGTCATAGAAGTCTTCAGTATTCTTCCAGCCCTTGCCTTCAACAGTAAGTTTACTTGCGTTATACCAGAGCAGATTCTTTACCGTTTTATTGTTTGTCATTTTCTTCTCCATTACCAGATTACTGTTTCTCGTTTTAAGACGAAATGTATATATTAAAATATATCTTTCCTCTGTCGTCAAGTTTTATAAAAACGGGACAGGCTACTTTTTACATGTTTAATATATAAGTTGGAATTATTTCAAAAGCCGAACAGAAATTCCCTTCGCTGTTACAATTCTAAGGATAAAAAGCAGCCTGTCCCCTTTTTTGTTTTGAGTTTTTGCGTTCAGAAGAGAAATGGCATATAATTATACCAAAACAAGGATTTTAAATATGAAAAGAGAAGGGCTAATGACGTTTCAGGAGATATGGAGGAGTCTTGAAGACTTCTGGCTTAAAAAGGGCTGCGTTTTATGGCATTCCTATAATGTTGAGGTGGGTGCAGGGACATTAAACCCTGCTACTTTTTTCGGGATTCTCGGGGATAAAGACTGGAACGTTGTTTATATGGAGCCGTCGGTAAGGCCTGCTGACGGAAGGTACGGAGATAATCCAGTGCGTTTGTATATGCACCACCAGATACAGGTGATAATGAAACCGCCGCCTGAAAAGATACAGGATATTTACATGGGCAGTCTTGAATCAATAGGGATAGAGGTATCAAAACATGACATAAGATTTGTTGAAGATAACTGGGAGGCTCCGACACTCGGGGCATGGGGTGTGGGCTGGGAAGTATGGCTTGACGGTCTGGAGATTACCCAGTTTACATATATGCAGCAGGCGGGAGGTATTGACCTGTCCCCTCCCTCTGTAGAGATAACCTACGGTCTGGACAGAATCGCCAATTTCATTCAAAAAAAAGAGAGTGTTTACAGCCTCCAGTGGAACAGGGATATTACCTACGGACAGATATATAAACGCAGGGAAAGGGATTACTCTGTCTATGCTTTTGATAAGGCGGATACCGCTCTCCTGTTTGAGTCTTTTGACAGGTTTGAGGCGGAGGCTGCAAGGATTTTGGGTGAGGAGGTTCTTTATCCTGCCTATGACTATGTATTAAAACTGTCACACATCTTTAACCTGCTTGATGCAAGGAAGGCGATAAGTGTCAGTGAGAGGGTGCGTTATATCGGAAGGGTAAGGAAGATTGCCAGGATTTGTGCTGAACTTTATTTGAAACGAAAAAACAGTATAATATAAATAATTGCAACTCAGGGTACCGGTGAAGAGGTGTTTGGTACAGTAAGTAGGGTATAGAAATTTTGTAATAGCCGGGATGGTGGAACCGAGGTACATTTTTTCCCCGGTTATGCACTCTTTGACTCGCTGGTACCGAGATCGTGCGTTATTGCATTTCAGATGCACAACTGTAACTCAGGATGTCAGTATAAAGATGCTTAACACAGTGAGTAAGATATAGGAATTTTATCAGAGCCGGGATGGTGGAATTGGCAGACACGTACGTTTGAGGGGCGTATGGCGTAAGCCGTGGGGGTTCAAATCCCCCTCCCGGCATTACCCTCTTCTGAGAAGGGGGATTTGAATGGAGCGAAGTAAGAGGTTGCGATGAGTAAGAGCAATCTCAGCGGGTGGCCTACCCGAGCCGTATCGGGAGGCGAGGGAGCCAAATCCCCCTCCCGGCATTACCCTCTTCTGAGAAGGGGGATTTGAATGGAGCGCTGCCAATGCGATGAATAAAGAGCATTGTATGGCAGGCTCGGCGGGTTGGGGAGGCGAGGGACCGGAGCCCCTGAGGCTCTCAGGGGTTAAAA
>CAYOYL010000195.1:0-6158 GCA_964408175.1 uncultured bacterium | reverse complement strand
GCCCTCACAGCCACACTGCCTCTTTATAAAACAAGGCAGTCTGCACATGAAATGATTATGCCTATCTATTATATGGATACAGTTGCGGGACACGGCTTTGAACCTATGTATTACGTTGACATTACAGAGTTCATGGAGGTAAAAAAGAAGATGCTTCTCGCCCATGAGAGCCAATACAAATGGCTTTCGGGACACCATAAATCAGAGCCTGTAAAGATGATTGAGAAGGTATCTGCATTCAGAGGTGTACAGTGCGGTGTGGAATATGCAGAAGCATTTTCTATTGCAAAGGTCTGGGGAAGAATAAGCCCAAAGGTTCTATTACCATAATGCCTTGACAGCAAGAAGATAAAAAGGTAAAATGGTAATGAGAATTATTATCATTACGGGTATACGATGCAGTGTAAAAATATATGGGCAAGAGAGAGACTGGTTGCAGAAGGATTAAGATTTACACAGGCGAGAAGGGCTATACTGAGTATATTCAGCAGGAATTCAGGGCATCTCAGTGCAGAAGATATCTATCTCATAATACACAGAGTAAACCCCTCTATAGGTTTTGCCACAGTATATAGAACTCTTGACACACTGACAAGAATAGGTATACTACAGAGGCTTGACTTTGGAGATGGCCGGGCAAGATATGAACTGGTAGAAAGCAGGGAAAAGAAGAGACAGCATCACCATCTTATCTGTCTGAGATGTGGGAAGATAATTGACCACCAGAATTTTACAGATGAGGAAATAGAATTGATTAAAAAGACAGAAGAGACCCTTGCGAAAAGATATAATTTTGAGATTAAAAGCCACATAATGCATTTTTACGGACTGTGTGAAGAGTGTAGAAAGGAGATTGAAAAGTAAAATCCGGAGTTAAGGAGGTGAGTAGGATGCCATTAGGAGACAAAACAGGACCAACTGGTTCAGGCCCAATGACAGGAAGAAGAGCAGGATACTGTTCTGGCAGTGGAATGCCAGGCTACAGAAACGTATATGCAGGAGGCAGAGGATTCGGGTTCGGATTTGGGAGAGGACGTGGTTTCGGGGGAGGCTTCGGAGGAGGCTTCGGTAGAGGTTTCGGCAGAGGCTATGGTTATTACGGAGCACCACCTGCCTATTATCCACCTGACCCTGCATACGACCCTTATGCTGTTTGGCAGTTAACGCCCAAACAGGAACTGGAGATGTTGCAGTCACAGACAAAAGATATGGAGAGCGAACTCTCTGCAATGAAAAAACGTATTGCGGAACTGGAAAAAGAGAATAAGGGAAAATAGTTCCTGTACTCATCAAAACTAAGTTATAAATGAAAATAACAGGGAGTCACTATGAAGATTTGTATTACTGCTGATGGGGAAAGTTTGGAGTCTAATGTTGACCCTCGATTTGGGAGGTGTAAGTGTTTTATATTCTACGATACTAAAACAGATAAATTTGAGGCGGTTTCTAATACGAATTCAACAGGGATGGGAGGCGTAGGGATACAAAGTGCATCTATGATGGCAGAGAGAGGTATTGAGATTGTATTGACAGGTAACCTCGGCCCCAATGCATCAAGCGTAATCCAACAGGCAGGGATTAAAACAATAACTGGTGTTAACGGTAAAATTAAAGACGCTGTAGAAGGCTTAAAAAAGGGGATACTGCAAGCAAGTAATTCCCCCAATGCTACGGTTCTACCACACTTTGGAATAGATAAAAGGGAAAAATAATCAGGAAAGAAAAAATGCGTTTTGCTATATCAACAGAGGAGGGTTTTGTTTCTCCTCACTTTGGCAGATGTCCATCTTTTACAATTGTTGACCTTGAAAATAACAAGGTTATAGGACAAGAGGTTGTGGAAAACCCCGGGCACCACCCCGGATATCTACCAGAATTCCTGCACAAAAAAAACGTAGACTGTATTGTCTGTGGAGGAATAGGGCAACGCGCAGCCGGGTTATTCAGTGAATCTGGAATAGATGTAATATCGGGCATTGAAGGAACAGTCAGCAGTATAATATCAAAACTATCAGAAGGTAAACTAAACTCCACAGGGAATCCATGTATAGCAGGTAAAGGGAAGAATTACGGTTTAGAGAAAACAGAGTGTGAGCACAAAAAACAATAAATCACAACTCCTCACTGTTTGTCATTACGAGACGTTTTTACCGTGACAATCTCGTGAGATTGCTTCGTCATACAAAACACTCCTCGCAAAGACAAGGTGTATCAGTTTTGGAGTGAAAGGGAGGTGAAGGAATATGCCACGTGGAGATGGAACAGGACCAGGTGGACAGGGACCGGGAACAGGTCAGGGAAGAGGACTGGGTAGAGGAATATCCGGCAGGACAGGCGGAAGAGGAAGAATGGGAGGTAGCGCAGCAGGTTTAGGAGGAGAGTGTATCTGCCCCTCCTGCAAAACAAGGGTATCACATCAGCCAGGCGTTCCCTGTTTTGAGATGAACTGTCCTAAGTGCGGTGCGAAAATGGTAAGAGGGTAACAGATGACTATTACTGTGGCAAGTGGAAAGGGAGGCACAGGTAAGACTCTTATTGCTACATCACTGGCGTTATCTCTCGGTGGAAACGCCCAGTTTCTTGACTGTGATGTGGAAGAACCTGACGGCTATATCTTCTTGAAGCCGGATATAAAAGAGCGAGAAACGATATATCTACCAAAACCAAAGGTTGAGATTGACAGATGCACCTTTTGTGACATATGCGCTTCCTCATGCCTTTATAATGCAATAGCGGTTATAAAACCTGTTGAGGGTAAAACCAGCGGCAAGGTTCTTTTTTTCTATGAACTCTGTCATAACTGCGGTGTCTGCAGTCTAATCTGCCCGGAAAAGGCGATATACGAAGAGCCTGCGGAAAAAGGAGTGATAGAGAAAGGCACGGCAGATGGTATTTTTTCTTTTGTGCAGGGGCAGTTAAAACCCTCTGAGGCAAACCCTGTACCTCTTGTAAGAGCGGTAAAGAAACAGATTAAAACAAACAAGGTAAATATAATTGACGCCTCTCCTGGTACCAGTTGTCCTGTTGTACAGGCGGTCAAAGATACGGACTTCTGTATCCTGGTTACAGAACCCACCCCCTTCGGTCTGAATGACCTTGTCTTAGCAGTTGAGATGAGCAGAAAGATGGAAGTAGCCGTAGGTGTGGTCATCAACCGTTCTGATATCGGAGACTCCAAAGTAGAAGAATACTGCCAGAGAGAAAAGATTCCTGTCCTTCTACGCATCCCGTTTGAAAAGGAGATAGCAGTTGCATATTCTCAAGGAATACCTCTTGTTGAGTCTTTCCCTGAGTACAAGGATGCATTCAAAAAACTCTTTAAGGATGTATGCAGTATCATCGGGAAAACCAACTAATGATGAAGAAAATCCTTGTGATAAGCGGAAAGGGCGGAACAGGTAAAACCTTTTTAACTGCTTCGTTATCAAGCCTGCCGGGTGAAAAAAGGGTAATGGTTGACTGTGATGTGGATGCCGCAAATCTCTATCTACTTTTAAATCCTGAGATTAAAAAAACAGAGGTCTTTATGGGAGGTAATGAAGCATCAGTAAAACAGGAAGAGTGCATCCAGTGCGGGGTATGTCTCAACATATGCAGGTTTGATGCAATAAGTGTTATAAAAAATGGCAGAAACGGCACTGAAAGTTTTGCCATAGACCCGCTTTCCTGTGAGGGATGTGGTGCATGCGGTTATGTATGCCCCGTTGACGCAATAAAGATGGAGGAAAAAGAAAACGGGAGGTGGTTTGTCTCCGATACCAGATACGGCCCTTTTGTCTTTGCAAAACTGGGTATAGCGGCAGAAAATTCAGGTAAACTTGTAACGAAAATCAAAGAAGAGGCAGAGAAGATAGCAGAGGCAGAGAAGGCAGACTATATAATCATAGACGGACCTCCCGGAATAGGTTGTCCTGTTATTGCATCTATTTCAGGAGTAGACCTTGCTCTCATTGTAACAGAACCGAGTCTGTCAGGCATCAGCGATATGCAAAGGGTAATGAAGGTAACAGAGCACTTTCAGGTTGAGACTATGGTAGTAATAAACAAGTACGATATAAACCCAGAAAACTCAAAAAAGATTGAGGAGGAGTGTTTAAATAAGGGCATTGAAATCGCAGGCTACATCCCCTTCTCAAAAAAAGTACCTGAATCAATTGTACAGGCAGTACCCTATGTTGAATTCTCAAAAGATGGTATAACCGAACAGATAAAAGAAATCTGGAACAGAATTTCTTAAGGAGCAATCCAATGGAAAATAAAGATATGGAAGGACAGAGGAAAGAACGTGAAGAACAGTTGAAGAAACAGGTAGTTCAGATAAAAGAGCATATGGCTAAGATAAGCCACAAGATAATGGTTATGAGCGGTAAGGGCGGTGTTGGGAAAACAACTGTTGCCGTTAACCTTGCATATGCCCTTTCCATAAAGGGAAAAAAGGTGGGACTCCTTGACATTGACCTGCATGGGCCCAATGTCGCAAAGATGCTGGGCATAGAAGGTGAGATACTGACTAATAACGAAGGGAAGATAGAACCATTTGAGGTTCTTAATGGTCTGAAGGTGATAAGTCTGGCATTGATACTTGAAAAGACAGATGAGCCTGTTATATGGCGCGGCCCACTGAAAACGATTGCCATCAGACAGTTTCTGGGCGATGTCAGGTGGGGCAACCTTGACTACCTGATAATAGATTCACCGCCCGGCACGGGTGACGAGCCTCTCAGTATCTGCCAACTCATACCCGAGATAGACGGAACGGTTATCGTCACCACCCCTCAGGACGTCGCCATCCTGGATTCAACAAAGGCCGTTATGTTTGCCAGAAAACTTAATTCCCCTGTTATAGGGCTTATTGAGAATATGAGCGGATTTGTGTGCCCCTACTGCCACAGAACAATAAACATCTTTAAAAAAGGCGGAGCAGAAAAGACTGCTAAACATATGAATGTCCCGTTTCTCGGCAGTATATCTTTTGACCCGAAGATGGTGGAACTGGGCGATGCAGGGATACCCCTCGCTTCCTTATCAGATAAAGAAGAAAGTATCTCAGGTAAGGAATTTAAGGCCATTGTTGAAAAAATAGAAAGGTATCAAAAATGAAGACCTATCTTGACTGCATCCCGTGTTTCTTTAAACAGGGGCTTGCATCAGCAAGGATACTGGGAACGGATGAAAAGACCCAGAAGGTGATAGTGGACAGAATAGCAAAGGCGGTTCCTTCTTTTCCCCTGCTCTCTACACCGCCTGAGATGGGGAAAATCATTTATGACATCATCAAGGATGTCCTCCAGAAAGATGACCCCTTCAGAGGACTCAAACAAAAAAGCAACACACTCGCTATGGATGTTTCCGAGAACCTGAAACAGAAGATACAAGACTCAAGAGACAGGTTGTTAACAGGTATGAATCTTTCCATCGCAGGCAACATCATAGACTATGGAGCCAACCACAGCCTGCATCTGGAAAAAGAGATTGCGGCAATTACCGTAAAAAGGATAAAGACCAGTAGGAACTGCGTCAACTTTCAGTATGCTAAATTCAAAAAAAGACTCAAGAAAGCGGAACTCATACTCTTTATAGGGGATAATGCAGGAGAGATTGCATTTGATAAACTCTTCGTTGAAGAGATAAAAAGGCTCTATCCGGAAAAAAGACTGGTATATGCGGTAAGAGAAGAACCTGTAATAAATGATGCAACGATTGAAGACGCAAGGTTTGTCGGTATGGACAATATCACAGAGGTTATCTCCTCAGGTTCTGTTATTCCGGGAACCTCACTTAAAGGGTGTAATAAGAAGTTTATCTCATTATTCAAAGGTGCAGACATCATTATAAGCAAAGGTCAGGGTAATTTTGAGACACTGTCAGATGAACCAACCCCTATATTTTTTCTTCTTACGGTGAAGTGCAGTGTGGTCGCTAAAATGTTAAATGCAGAGATAGGGGATATTGTACTGAAGGAAAATAAATAATAAACTTATTGACTTTCTTGCTAATGGGTTTAAAATTATGGGGAAAACTTAAATCCCCCTTCATCCCCCTTTTTCAAAGGGGGAGAGCCCACAGGGCAAGAGCTGGTGAGCCCGTTGACCGAAGCACGAAGTGCAAGAAAGGGAGGATTTTCAGAGAGAAATTTGGCAGAACGTTAACATTTAAAT
>CAYOYL010000194.1:0-7972 GCA_964408175.1 uncultured bacterium | reverse complement strand
TTGACTTGGTAGACCATAGCGGTGGAGAAGAAGGCGGTTTATTTGCACAGACTTTGGATATGACTGATGTGTTTACTGGATGGACTGAAACAAAAGCGGTGAAGAATAAGTCACAACATTATGTTTTTACCGGAATAACCGCACTAAAAAAACAGTTTCCATTTCCCGTATTAGGGATTGATTCAGATAACGGAGGGGAATTTATCAATAACCATTTAAAGAGATATTGTGAACAAGAGGAAATAACATTTACCAGGTCTCGACCATATAAGAAAAACGACAGCTGTTATGTAGAACAGAAAAACTGGTCCATAGTAAGACGCACTGTCGGTTATTTAAGATATGAAACTATCCAGGAGATCTGTCTTTTAAACATGCTATATGCGAAATTACGACTTTATACCAACTTCTTTCAGCCTCAAATGAAATGCAAAGAAAAGGTGCGCATCGGCAGTAAGGTGATAAAAAAATATGATGCCCCCAAAACGCCTTACCATCGTATTATGGAGTGTAAAAGTGTCTCCAAGGACATCAAACGGAACCTCAAAAAATTATATTCATCTCTTAATCCAGTACAGATTAAAAGGGAGATTGCTCAACTACAGGGTAGGCTGTATAATATGGCTATTAAAAAACCGCTTTATGATAGAAAAAAAGAGCCTAAAAATGAACCCACTTTCGTATAGAAATATTAATGAGGCAATGAAGGGCTCTTTATATAGATTTATTAATGAGGCAATGGGGAGAGAGAAGAAATGTCAAGTATTTGCCGAATGAATACAGATAGACTGCATCAAGAAAGGCCTTGTTCTTTTAAGTGAAAGGCAATAATACAAAATCATAACCCTTCACTGTGAGGGCGTAGCAGAAAAAGAGGTAAAACGAGACCCCATAAAAAGAAACGGGGCAAGGAGGGGTTCGGGGTAAAGAGAGTTTGGTAGTAGATGAGGTAAATCAGGGAATTTTTGCGGAAATTCCTTTGACACGGAAGACATAAAGAGTAAAATCTTAAGGGCAAGTCAGAATTTCAAAGTAAAACCGTTGAACAGATATATATTCTTCTTCGCAAATACACGGTATAGGTTCATTTCTGCGGCCTTACGGCGGCTTTGACGAAGCACACCGTTTTCTTGAACCGCTGGGGACCGGCCAGGCAAGCCCGCTGTTCTTCGGGCTTTACAGGTACCTGCAGTATGAGAAGAAGAATACAAGGAAGATATCGTGCGCCTTATGTTTAACACATTGAGGTGGTATGAACAACAATGTAGATTTTCCAGAAAAGAGAATATTCTGTGATATGAGGAGGCTTTACTATGGAAAGATATATAGCGGTGGATAATGTATGTGCATGGCCGAATCTGACGAAAACGCCAGATGGCACTATTGTTGCAACGATATTCAACCAGCCCACGCACGGCGGATGGGAAGGCGACGTGGAATGCTGGGCAAGCATGGACGGTCGTCTCTGGAGGTTGCAGGGCGTACCTGCCCCTCATGAACCCGCAACAAACAGGATGAACGTGGCCGCAGGAATGGCTCGTGACGGAAGTCTTGTCGTTCTTGCATCTGGGTGGAGTAAGAGAACCCCTATGGGACAATATACAAACCCGCACACGGGTAGTATTCTTCCCATCTGGATTTGCCGTTCTGGTGATAATGGGAAAAACTGGCAAAGAGACGAAATGAAAACTTCAAAACTTGTACCGTTCGGAGACATAGTACAGCTGGCTGACGGCGACCTCGGAGTCTGTATTTACACCGAAGTCAGTGAGAAGAAACATGCTTCATTTTTCTATAAAAGTTCTGACGACGGCAGGATATGGAAAAAGCAAAGCGTTATAAGCGAAGGCATCAATGAAAGCACACCTGTTGTGCTGCCTGACGGCAATCTGCTTGTGGCAGGCCGGACTAACGGCGACCAGCACCTTGAACTCTTTTCCTCTTCCGACCACGGCAAAACATGGAAAAAGAAAGGATCCTTGACACTGGGAGGTCAGCATCCTGCACACCTGCTTTTGCTAAAAAACAACAGCGTGCTCTTAAGTTATGGCATCAGAAACAGAGGTTTATACGGAGTGGGCGTCCGTATAAGCAGTGACAGCGGAGAAACATGGAGCAGTCCGGAGGTACTCGTAACTTTTGAAACAGACAGGAGAAGCGTCGACGGAGGATACCCGTCAACGGTCCAGACGGACGAAGGTACACTGGTAACGGCTTACTACTGCAGTGGAATTACTACTCACTTCAGATATCACATGGGTGTAGTACGATGGAAACCGGAAGTCTGACCTTGCGCGTTTAAATGGCAGAATAGGGTGGCACCGGATTCCATTCATCCCGGAGAACAAACCTTAATGCCCTGCGTCCTATGGTGTCTATCTTTTTTTCTGTTTCTGGGTCCTCCAGATTGCAGGAAACCCAGATGTCAAATATCTGTTGTTCCCGGGCTATTTTTCTTGTTTTTTTTCGTGTTTGAAGTCAGGTGCAGGCAGAATGCTATGACTGAGGCGGCGAGCCAGAAACTAAGGGCAAGTCTAACGGTTCTCTCTACCACCTGGACTATTATGAGGTACCAAGTCCCGTAAAAACCCCAGAGAAAGGACGGCAGATAGTTGATAACCGATACCAGTAAAATAATGGTGAGAAGAAACGGGATAACCTGCCGCCAGTTTTGTTTCCACAGGGAAAAGTTATGACTGAAGGCGGTTTTCAGTTCAGTGTCCTCCTGCACTATAAGATACGGGACAAACAGGAAAACCAGCAGTAACCAGTGGGCTATGTTGGCAGTGTATGAACACCAGCGGGAAAATCCCAGAGACAGTGCGTTGATAAGCATAACAGGGCAGTGGAGAATACCCATAAGGATTAGAAAAAAGAAAAACAGCGGTCGGAAGGACCTCAGAGACGATACAAAAAGAAAATTTCTATCCGCCTCTTTATTTAGAATGCCTGTTCTGAAGAGTGAAAAAATGAAGCCGGTTAGCAGGGCTTGAATGAACGCAGACCAGAAAACCATAATTACAGAAAGAAGGTAAGCAGGCACAAGGGTTTGTCCGGTGGATTGGTTGAAAAAGACCGAAGGATAAATACTCAATGATATATGGAGGTAAGCGGCTATTACGGTGGCAGCGATGAAAAAAGGAAGGTTCTTTTTCAGCAGGCTCCCGGAGGTCTGCATCCGGGGCTCCGTATCTACCTGCGTCAGTATATTTCTGAACGGTTTTATCAGAAAAATAACGGCTAAAAGCAGGAAAACGCTGTTTTCAATCCCGAATGAAAAAGGGATAGATGCAGGTGCGCGTAAAAAATAACCTATGAACTTCCGGAAAGAGAAGAAGGTTAAGGAGAAAAGACGGGTAAAAGGTTGGAATGGAACCTCTTTCCCGGCTAAATGCAATAAGGTATTTTGCAGCAAGGCGACGATAGAAAACGCCCACAAAATCCAGAATATCCATAGGTTTTTACGGACTGCATGCCAGCCTGTTTTGAAGATGTTCAGGTATACGCTGAAATTCCAGAGGTTACCCGGTTGTTTCTTACTTTTCGACAGTTCTCTCGCAACAAGAATCAGAACCACTATCACGAGTACCAACAGTACCATCCCCGCCATCCGATTGTCTGTCATTGTTTATCTACTATATCTCCAACATCGTTTCTGCTTCCTGTGGTGTCAGACGGGGTTGCCTTAGGCAACTGAAACCTCCAGTGCTGTAGTCAAAATTTCCCGTCTTAGAGAGTCCTTTCTTTCTTCCGAGGAAAGGGTTTCCAGGTAGAGGTCAATGGCTTCTCTTATGTTAGCGATGACTTCCTCAAGGGAAATCTCCCTGAGTTTAACATCCTTCAAGTTCCGGGCAGTATGCGTAATATCCTGATTCATCTTTTTCTATCACAACACTCACTTTATAAGACATATTTTTACCTCCCCTGTTTCAGCCTCAATTATACCTACATTGGTACTGTCTACTTAAATCATTTCTGTCAATGGTTACCTTAAATGCACAGGCGAGGGTCACCTGATAGTGCACAAAAATATAAACTTTCTTGCATTACATAATAGATTTATGCTGGTTTTTTGTCAAGATGTCTCACCTTCCCGTTTTACCAGTTTATAAACTTTTTGATTCCAACGTACAGGATGAAGAAAAATACACATAGTGCCACAAAGATACCGGGGAGCCCGGGAAAAGTGGTTATCAGGGCGATTATAACCACCGCGGTTAAGGCTAATGTTGTCACCCCAAGTATACTTTTCCTGATATCCCTCTTTATCTCTATCTTTTGCCTTGCAATATCCGCCTTTGCGGACTTGAGTAGACTGCGGATATGCCCGCAGTTTCTGCATGTATCCGCATTTCCAGGGTTATCGTAACCGCATTCCGGACAAACCCATATCTCGCCCTTCTTTATCCTGTCTTCCTTCTCAGCCTGCTGTATCTTGAAAGATATACCGGGAAATTCTTTGACCTTGAATCTCTTGTTTATTTCATCCGCCTGTCTGTAATACTCTATGGATTGTTCATATTCGCTGTTTTTTACGTACAGGTCTCCTATATCAATAAGTGCTTTGCAAACAAGCGTGGGTTCTTCCGACTTTTCGGTTATTTCTTTCAATCTGTCTATCTCTACTCCGTCCTGTTTTTTACCTCCTTTTTCTACCCTTTTTGCATCGGCTTTTTTCAGAAATTCCCAAAATATCAGAGGAACGGGGACAAGGAGCAAAGCGAGAAAAAGCAGTCCCGTTCTTGCCACCGCGATAAACAGAACGATAAATGCTGATGTGATTATTTCTATCAGGAGCAGAATCGACAAAGACGTTTCGTGGTAATCCCTGTCAAGTGAGAAGTGCCATAGTAAAAGGACGAGGCATGTTAAACCCGAACCAAACAGCACCGCTTTGACTATAGAAAGGATAACCCCCATTAGGTTCCCTCCCTGCCTACCAGAGAGACGAAAATATCTTCAAGCGGCAGGTCCACAACGTTTATGCTCTTGGGATTAAATTCAGCAAGTCTTTTTGACAGTTCAGGAGTATAGTCTTTTACAGTTAAGATAAGTTCATGCCCGAGCGTTTCCTTTTTAATCAATTCAGGGAAAGATACTCTTTCAGGTATCTGCTCCTCAAAAATAAGCCGTATCAGTTTAACCGAATCTTTAAGCGTATTCAAGGGTTGTGACAACAGGAGTTTTCCCTCTTCCAGAATTCCAACATAGTCGGCTATCTGCTCTGCCTCTGTAATAATGTGTGTGGAGAAGAAAACAGTTTTTGCTTCCTGATGGATGACCTCAATAATGCCCTGAAGAAACTCCCTTCTGACAACAGCATCCAGTCCAGAGGTAGGGTCGTCAAGGATAAGAAGTTCCGGCTGGTGGGAGAGTGCCAGCAGGAGTGCAAGTTTCCCGTTCATCCCCCGGGAAAGGTCTTTAACTTTTGCCTTTTTGGAAAGTTCAAACCGTCTGAGCAGGTCATCGGAAAGGGAGTTATTCCATGTGGGATAAAACGGACTGCAAAAATTGATGGTCTCTTCAACAGTCATCCAGTCATACATCTTCTGGTTATCAGCCACATATCCCACGCGTTTTTTTATGGGGACAGGCTGTTTATCAGGGTCCATACCGAGCACCTCCGCCTTCCCTGATGTTTTCTGCAAAAGTCCCATAAGTAAGCGGATGGTTGTGGTTTTACCTGCGCCGTTTCTGCCCAGAAAAACGTAGACAGAACCCTTAGGAACCTGCAGGGCAAGAGATTTTACGGCTTCCTTGTGCCGCGTGTACTTCTTTGTAAGACCCTGCGTTTCTATCACATATTCTCCCATAATTACTCCCTCTTCCCCCTCACCTTTCATCCTCTCCCCCGAGGGGAGAGGAAAGAGGTGAGGGGTACCTGTTTATCTTCTATTCCGTTATTTTGAATGCTATGTCATCATACTTTGTTGATTGTTTCGGGTTATATACCCCGCCGTCATCCGTCTCGTTGGGTCCTACGCTGTAAACAATAAATCCCTTGCCCTCTCTGCGGTAGATATAATTCTTACCTGTAAACGGGTCAAGCGGCAGTTCCGGTATAATCTCAGGTGAAACAGAATAAAGGCTGTCTGGGTAATTGCCATGCTTCTCCCTGTATATCTTCAGAGCCAGCGCCAGTTTACAGGAATCCAGATTCGCGTTATTTCTTGCCTGCTGTACGAGAATCCTGGAGAGAGCAGGGAGAGAGATTGAACTTATTAGATGTTTACATGCTTTGAATTTGTCAGGAGAAATCTTCCTCTCCCATTCGTCAGTCTTGTCTTTGATTGCAAAATATGTTTTTTTTGAATAATTGATTGTTTCTGCCAGAGCCCGGATGTAGAAGGTATAATCCATCTTCAAGACAGGACTGCCCAGATAACCACCGTATAAATTCCCCAAAAGTCTATGACCTTTGCTTTCATTAGCAAACATGTATCCCAAAGCCCGTCCTAAAGTAATCTGTTGTTCAAAGAAATATCTGCCGAGAAAAACCAATTCCCCTTCAAGGGCTTTTGTCATGCCACTCCTCTTCCCCTCTAATATTGATAGCAGTCTGCGGTAGTCTTCGACGGAAAGAGCAATACTCTCTCTGTTTACAAGCAGGTTGAGAGATTTCACTGAAATGTCGTCCTGTGCGATACGGACCAGTTGGGAGATGATAATTGGCTCGTCTGCCAGAAAATTGCCCAATTGCAGTCCTGTCCCGGCTGAACGGAGTGCCTCGTTATCCCTCCGCTCTTCAGCGAGAATATATGTGCGTGCCGCAATCAGTCTTGCCATACTGCGCATTTTTGCAAGATCGGGAAGTAGCATTGCAGGGCCTTCTCCGTACTTTATGTCAAACCGGCAGGCGGGCATACTGATGGCTCTGTCAAGTAAGACGTAGAATTTAACAAACTCCGGGTCTTTCATAATCCTGCTGATTGTTCTTTTCTGTTCTGTAGTCAGTTCTTCTACCGGAATTTTAGATTCGTAAGGCATATACCCCCATTCTTCTTTGTATTTATTCTTTAACCGTTCCGCCAGAGCAAATGCCTGTTGATAGACCAGTGCGGCATTATCTTTATCCCGGACAGGGGGAGGTATCACTTCTTCCAGTGTTAGTCTTATTCCCTCCATCTTAGCCTGCCGGATGGCATTATTCAGTTTTATACTGACAGCAAGGTTTGCGACAGCGTGGAAGCCGAAGGAGATAAGAAGTATCACAAATGTGGTTTTAAACAGTAACTTCCTGCTGGATACATCCCTGGCGATTGCTCTCTGCCAGGTCAGGAAACTTAAGATAAGAAATACAGCAATAAGGGCGGCAGGGGCGAGAAAAATGAAAATATATACGTTGGGAGAGATTAGAAATAGGGATACAAGGAAAGGTATGACCGGCAGGATTCCAAACAGTAGAATAAACGGCGTGCAGAGGATTGCCGGGAGGCTGTTTTTAAGCAGAAGGGAACTGAAGCAGCCGGCAGAGTAGAGGATTATGGCCGATGAAAGGAATATTGCCGCGGCAGAAAAAATCCGGGGCAGTTCAACCTGACCGCTTCCGGTCCTGATAAGGGCGGCAAACGGAACAAACAGGATAACATGGCTCAACAGGAGAAGAATGAAAAGAAGAACAAGCGCGGAAAGGTATTTTACCCAGAATAACCTTGCGGCAGTTACGGGCTGGCTTAATAGAAAAGACCTGGTATTTCTGGTAAATTCATTGGTGAAGGAGATGGCACCCATGAAGAGAGAAAAGATGGTAGGAAGAATAAGATAACACATGGTGAAAGCGTACATTTCATAATCTATTATTCGCTTAGGGATTAGTTTTGGTGCAGTTCGGCTTAAGGTAATAATTCCAATAGCAAGGAAGAAAAATAGCCTTTGTTCCCGCCATTCCTTCCATAGTAAAGTTTTCATTTTTTGTTGCCCCCTTTATGTGCTTTCAACCGGTTGGCAAGAAGTTGGGTGATTCCCTCCTCGG
>CAYOYL010000193.1:0-4134 GCA_964408175.1 uncultured bacterium | reverse complement strand
CTTTCCACCCCTTATCCTGATAGTAAAGAGAGGGCTGGGAAAATGACAAAAACAGGATTTTTGGCTGAAATTATTTTGTGCAGAAGTGACCAAAGTGTGACCAGAAACCTAATTTTTTGAGATTTTGAGAGAGATTGAAAAGTTTTTATTGGAGATTGTAAGTCTTTACTACGCAAAGGTTTGACTGAGATTAAGGATAAGAGGAAACCTCGGGTTAAAATCTAACATCCTGAACTTAAAATCCGTTGGAAAGTAATTTCCGTGAGGGTTCGAGTCCCTCCCTCGGCATTGCAATCTTCCTTGAAAGGGAGTCGAAGGGAGCGAAGATGTTTGGCTCCGATGAGTAAGAGGAGCCATGCGAATGGCCGACCCGAGCTGCTGTGGGAAGCGAGGGCGCCGAATCCCTCCCTCGGCACCACTCCCCCAACGGTTTCAGCAGATTCTTGTGTTTCTTTATTTCCTCTATTATCCCCAGAGTGTGACGTATGTGTGACGTAAAAATCCTTTGACTGACGCTCTTCATGAAAATCCTGTTTTTTTGTTAAGCCTTGATACACAAAGCTTAGCAAATTTCATACTCTTTAAAGTTTTTCTCTTGAGGCACCCCGCAACGAACGGAATATCCGTTGCAAAGTTACCATACGTCAAGAGATAATTTCATAAATGTATGGTAATTGCACACATAAATCAGTCTCTTGACAAAATCTCTGGGGGAGGTAGAATAAGGGTAAGCAGAAAATTACACGCCTTTAGTAATGGCCGCATCACTGCAATCTTATCACATGCTTTTGGGTAAAACAGGCTACAAAAGAGGTACCTGTGAATGAAAAGAGTGGTAAGCACTTTATTGTTTTGCCTGTTGTTTGCAATCAATTTTCCGGCCTTCGGAGAAGAGACACAAGGACAAGACGCACAAACTCTCCTGCAGGAAGCAAGGAAACTGATAACCGAAGAAAAACACCCTGAAGCAGCCGAACAGATTGAAACACTCCTTAAACAATTCCCGGATACACCGCAGGCAAAAGATTCTATACTTATTCTTGCCACCTGTTATATTAAGACTGACCAACCTGAAAAAGCAGAAGCTACCTATCTTAACGCACTTGAGAAATATCAGAACGATACCGCTTATGTCAGCCGAATCCGTAATGCCCTTGGTGATTTTTACCTTTCACAGAAGCAGTATCAAAAAGCGATAGTATCATACCGTACTGTTTTGGAAACAGAACCCGATTACAATACTTTTCTGCAGTTGGTTAGCAAAATAGAAAAATCTTATCTCTCCTTGAAAGATTATTCATCAGCAGCCGCGATTAGAAAACAATTGCTGGACGTTTACCCGCAGTTGCTGGAAAAATACCTGACAAATACCCGGATACATCCCTTCCAGCGTGCACGTGCCCAGACAGACCGGTTTAATTTTCTCTCTGAAACCCATAATCTCATCGGCAGTCTGCAGGCGAAAGCGGGTGAGACAGAAGATTCGTTTTCCACCTATAGTTTTTTAGCCGATACGTTTTCTCAGAGCCCTTTTGCCATCAAATCCTTTCACACAATAGCCGAACACCTGTCAGCACAGAGCGATTACACCAACGCAATTGCCTTTTATCTGAACAGCATAGCTCGCTCCACCACCCCTCTTTTACCGTTCAAGGCAATTGTTCGTGAAAACCAGAACTTTGTCAATACTCATAATCGTGAAAGACTGACTGCAGCAGAGGTAGGCGAGACGATAGTAAAGATTTACTCACTGCTACATGATAACGTGGACGAATCGCGTTTAAAGGATGTAAAGACATCTCTGGCAAAACAATGGGAACAGGCACACCTCATGGTAGAGAAAGGTCAACTTATACAGGCGGCAGAGATCTACAAGGAAATAGAAATGAAGGCAGAAGCACCTTTTGATTTGCTTGCCCGTTATATGACAGCGCTATGTCATTGCCTTTATGGTGATTACTATCAGACACAGGAAATACTACAGATTTTTCTTATAGATAGAAACTCTACATCTTACCGTATCAAAGACCATGACGCTCCCCTGCAGGCTTTTGGGAAAACAGTCAACCTTCTTGCCGTGGAACTGGCGGGCATTTCGTATTTCAATCAAGGCAATTACAGTAAAGCAGAAACACTTTTCAGGATTACAGCACCCTTTTCTTCATATTCCCTGTATTATGCAGGCCGCTGTTATGAATTCCAGGGTAGGTTGAAAGAGGCAGCGTCAGCCTATCAGGATTTGCTGGATGGTCAGGAGCGATATTTTGCGGAACTGGCCAGTAATCATCTGGCACGGCTTAACCTGCTATCGGAAGATTCCTTACCCGTTTCCCGCAAACAGGGCACGATTGCCGTCTATGCAGGTGAAGACCGGTTGACACACGGTAACTGGACAGACTCTTACGGAAATTATCTCTTTATTCTGTGCGCTATGGCAGGCCACTTTGACATAACAGGAGGCAGCGCTTTAAACCTTTTCCGCCACCTGAAAGAGGTAAACCCCGGACAATTCAGTTATGACACTGCATATCGTATTTATACAGGAAACACCAAACTCTCTGCCTGCCGCTGGATAACCAACCTTGAAGAAACAAGAGAAGAGTTCCTTATCAACCCCCTGACCGGCAAACGCCGCTCTGCTAACTGGGATGACCAGGGGGAACTCTATGCTTCCAGCGAGGGGCCTGACCTCTTTTTTGATATCCCGTTGTCTGAGGATGGATTATTTCTTTTAAGTCTGTATTTCCTCAACGACTTCAACTACTACGAACCTAACCGCCAATATACGGTCTATCTCAAGAATAAACAAACCGGTGCTATCCTGACAGCAACTGAAGTGAAAGATTTCAGTGGAGGCGTATATAAACATTTTCTGGTATCCGGCCCGCAGGAATTGACCGTCAGGATTTGCCGAGACCTTTCACTGAACACCCTTATATCGGGTGTTTTTCTGGACAGACTGAAACCGCCGCTGGATATCCCTGTTATGATACATCCCGAGTCTGACAAGACATCCGGTACAGTCAGGTCTTTTATAAAACTCTCAGAGAATTGGCAGGACAATGCTTTGTCATGGCAGAACCAAAGAAAAGACTGGCTGGCTTTAAAAAAACAGGTGATTGCTTTGCTAATGGAAGAACTTTCCACCGCAGATACTTTTATTCTGAGATGGATACTGGCGGAAACCTCGCGACAGATTCCGCTGGTACCTGAAGCAAAAGAATCTGAAGACAGGGTTGTTTCAGCGTTGAACGAATGGATAGAACAACAGGGAAAAAGCAGTGGTTTATCTGATGCGCTGGAAAAAATTGTCTTCTACGTACTTGATAATAACCGGCAAACTCTTGGTGAACAGTTTACTGCTCTTTATCTCGAACGTTTGCCTGAATGTCTGGATAAAGAAGAAGCGATTGGAATGACTTACGCTTTTGCACGAGATGCGCAGGAGAAGCACCTAAAAGGAAACAGAAACTACGTTATGCCGACTGTTGCGGCTTACCGGAAACTGATGGAAATGACCGACGCCAAACCTGTTGCTGAATATATAGAACGGTATATTAATTATCTGTGCGATATATTGCAGACTCTCCCTTCTCCTGAAAGAGAAAGGATGAGGGAAGAAATCAAGACAGCATTAAATCACTATCTGGAAACAGTGGAAGTAAAAGACAACCGGAAAATATACAGCGTTTTTCACAGGTTTGTGTTTTTAAAAGAAGAAGAGAAATCTTTGGCAATGTTGGAAAGACTTCGTTCCAATTATCCCAAATCTTCCTGTCTGCCTGATGCTCTTGCTTGTCTGGTTGCTTATTACTGGACAGCAGAAAAACAGCAGGAAGTAAAAACCTATGCACAGGAATTTTTAAGCCGGTTTCCTGAACATCCATATAAAGGAGAAGTAAGCAGGATGGCACAAATTTCATTTGCACAGTATAGAGAACAATTGCGGGAAAACAGGAGAAAACAATGAAGTCTAAAACATATATCAATACAGTTTGTGTTTTATTGTTCTTAACCGCTTCATTTCTATTTGCTTCCGGCAGTTGGCAGGGGGAAGTTTCTCTCTCGGATAACGCTGTACCTGTCAATTGTTCGCTGACAGCCACTATTATAAACCTGCAATATATCCCTTCA
>CAYOYL010000192.1:0-11057 GCA_964408175.1 uncultured bacterium | reverse complement strand
ACCTTCATCAACTCACCTACTGAACGCAACGCACAGATTTCCATTTCCTGCGACTACTGGTCTAAAGGCTGGATTAACGGGCAGCCTTTAACTACCGAGCGTTCTGCAAGTGCTGTTGCACAAGACGGTGCCACTTTTTTTAGCGACTCCCCCACAACTGCAAAGATTCATCTTAAAAAAGGTATCAATATCCTCTTGATTAAAAACCACGGAGGCAGCGGCGGCAATCGCTTTGTACTCTGGATTACAAATCCTGGCGACCTGAAGTTTACACATACAAACTAACGTCCACCCTATCCTTTCTCCAATACTGAAAAAACTGTAAATTGACTGTCTGGAGATAAAATTATAAACTTGAAGCGGTTGCACGGGGGATTTACGGGTACCCATAAAGGATTAACAGATAGAATGCTAACTGTTTCTGTTTATTCATAAGGAGAAACACAGATGAACAAAAAGTGGATTGACAGCGGGATTGAAAACCTTGCTGAAGAGTTTGGAGAAAAAAAGGTAAAGGAAGCGGTTGGGTCAGTTAAAAGATTTGAGGTTGAGGTACCATCCTGGGCACTCGGCCCTTTTGGGGGAGGCAGATTCGGGGATTATACACCACCGGGATGTGCCAGAAACATTCACCAGAAAATTGAAGATGCTGCATTCATCAACAAACTTACAGGTGCCACTCCGAGAATAGCCACTCATATTCTATGGGACTATTCAAAAGACGGGATGGAAGGAGACTACGAAATTGCTAAAGATGTGAGAGAAGAATGCAAATCAAAGGGACTATCACTCGGTGCCATCAATCCCACATATTTTCTTAAAGGCTCTGAAACAGGAAGTTTTACTTCACCCATAAAAGAAACAAGGAAAAGGTATATTGAACAGACCATACTCAGTGGGAAAATAGCAAAGGAACTCGGAAATGGGGTACTAAGTCTGTGGTTCCCTGACGGCTCTCTTTATCCCGGACAAATTGACCTGAGCGATACCTACATTAGAATGAAAGAATCCCTTTTTGAATGCTACAAATCAGTCCCTGCTGATGTAAAAATACTCATAGAATACAAGGTATTTGAGCCTGGGACATACAGTACCACCATACCTGACTGGGGAACCTCTTATATGCTCGCAAAATCTCTGGGAAAGAATGCAGGAGTCCTCATAGACCTCGGACACCACCACCATAGTACAAACATAGAGCAGATAGTTGCGGTACTTATATCAGAGAACATGCAGTGCGGTTTTCACTTCAACACAAGGTACTCTGCGGATGATGACCATGCTGTTGAGCCAAATCAGGAGATGGCAAGGATATTCTATGAACTCGTCAGGGGGAATGTCGTCGTAAACAAACAGGGTAAAAACTGGGCGTATATGATAGACCAGGCAAGCGGAAGAGAAAACAGGATACATGCACTCCTTCATTCAGTAGATTCTCTACAGATATCTCTCGCCAAGGCCATCCTTGCAGACACAGAAAAGATGGAAGGACACCGCCAGAGAGATGAAATAATACGTGCCAACAGGATATCCAATGATGCTCTCATCAATGCCGATGTAAGACCGATTGTTGCACAGGCAAGAATGGAAAAAGACCTGCCGGTGGACCCTGTTGAAGAATACGTTAAAAGCAACTATCAGAAGAAGATAGAAAGCAGATAATAAAAAAAAAGCCCATTATAAAATTTTATTATACAGAAATGTAATGAAACCTGGTAAACCTTTTTCCCTTTCACGCACACACCGCTACATTATGTACGCCGCTTTTATAACTGGCATAGCTGTTATCTCCGGCTATATGGGCATCCTACCTGTCTTCCGCAGTTATCTTATGCGGTACCTCGGGATAGGTGATGACCGCTTCGGACTACTTTTCAGTATCGGTTCAATAACAGGGCTGAGCAGTGTATTGCTTGGAGGTCGTTTAATTGACAGGTGGGGACCAAGACGTGTCATCCGGATATCTATGACAGGCATTGGTTTCAGTATGCTGACTGTGGCATTCAGCGGACAAAGATTTTTACTATTTGCTGTTGCTGTAGGGATATCAGGAATCTTCTCGGCTCCTATGTTTATAGCAATCAATATCTACCTTGCCAAACTTTTCCCCAAGCATAAAAGACGCATCATTTCGCTTAATCTCGCATCCACCAGCCTCGGGGGAATGATGTTTCCCATAGTTGCAGAGTGGCTGTTACACCTTTCAAAAAAATATGAGACAATCAGATTTGAAGATATCCTGCACCTGCCATTCATTTTAACAGGTGCGTTTTTAATATCCGCAAGTTTTGCTTATCGTAGAAAATTTTCGGCAGGTCCCCAAACCTATGGAAAGAATCTCTTCCGTTGGCAATGGAGAGACCTGCTTCTACCTCCACGGACTCTTTTACTTGGACTTTTAATGGCACTTCACGGCACAGCAGACAGCACCTTACATATATGGATGTCACGTTTTCTTGAAAGTGGTTCATTTCAAAAAGAAGTAATTCCACCCGGCATGGTACTTTCAGCCTACGGACTGGTTTATCTTTTGTCCCGCGGAATACTGGCAACTCTCCCTGAGCGTATCGGACGCCGAACACTTCTTGTACTTCCAGGGATTATCGGGGGAAGTATATTGATAGCAGGATTACTGTCGCGAAACTATATCCTTACAGCAGGCGGATATGTTTTTGGGGCATTCTGCTGGTCAGCCGAGTATCCAGCAATGGTCAGCACTCTCATCCACAATGAGGGAAAAAGATTCGGTTCTGCAATGGCTATATCAGGACTGCTCAATGGACTGCTGCTTTTTGTAACGATGAATCTTACAGGTATACTGGTTAAATGCATCGGCATTCAGCATATGTGGAAGGTAATGCTTTTACCTGCCGGTCTCTTCCCTCTTGTCGGCATCGGTGGACTATTCTATCTCATAGTGTTCAACAGAAACCTCCATCCTTTTAATACCAGTTCTGTGTAACAGGAAAAGGGGACAGGCTACTTTTTATTTTTAAATTATGACAAGGGAAAAATCTCTGATTGTCTTTCGAAATTATCCCTACCTATCTATTGAATACTGAAAAAGTAGCCTGTCCCCTTTTTAATGTAAAAATAAATTTGACAAAAAAAATTAGTGGGTGTTTAATATACAGAAAAGGAACAAAATGGTATATTTTGGGGAATTTAGGGGAAAGACTGATAAACAGGGAAGAATCGTTATCCCGGCTAAATTGAGAAGTTTGATTTCCACCGGCAAGAAAAATCCCGTATACATCATCAAGGGACTGGAAAACTGCCTTTTTATCTTCTCTCAGCAGGAATGGAAAAGTCAGAGTACAAAACTGAAGGAACTGCCTTTCACAAGGGGTAACCCGAGAACATTCACGCGGCTCTTCTTTTCAGGAGCCTTCCAGTCAAACGTTGACAGACAGGGTAGAATTCTTATACCTTCACAACTCCTTGAATATGCAGGAATAAAAGAAAACACAGTCATTATCGGTGCAGGAACAAGAATTGAACTATGGGATGAAGACAGGTGGAAAAGATATTATGTAAATTCACTAAAAACATATGAAGAGATATCGGAAAAATTGATAGAACTATAATGGGACACTATCCTGTATTAAAAGATGATGTGCTAAAATATCTGAATATTAAAAAGGGAGGGACTTACGTTGATGCCACATGCGGACACGGAGGACACAGCCAATACATACTTGAAAAGGGTGAAGATATTATTCTTTACGGTCTGGACAAGGATGAAGGTGCAGTTAAAGACACATCAGACAAACTCTCTAAGTTTAAAAATTTCACGGCAGTACACTCAGGATATGAAAATCTGGACAGGGTTCTGGAAAAGGAAGAAGTGGTGGGGGTTGACGGAATTTTGATGGACCTCGGATTTTCAACTGAACAAATACAGGATGGAGAAAGAGGATTCAGCTTTCAGATGGAAGGTCCTCTGGATATGAGGTACGACAGAACAAGTTCTCTGACAGCAGGAGAGATAGTCAACAGGTGGAGCAGGAACGACCTTGTCTATCTATTTGAAAACTACGGGGAGATAAAAAGGGCAAAGAAGTTTGTTTCCGCTCTCATTGAAAGGAGAAAAAAAGAAGAGTTCCAGACAACGGATGAACTATCGGAGTTTATAGTGAAATACTACCGATATAGGGGAAAAATCCACCCTGCCACAAAATTTTTTATGGCTTTAAGAATAGCGACAAATGACGAGATTGAAACGATAAAACAGGGACTTAAGAAAGCCGCAGACGCACTTAAAAGTAGTGGACGTCTTGTGGTAATTTCCTTCCACTCCATTGAAGATAGGATTGTAAAACATTTTTTCAGAAGGGACGAAAGGCTGATAGTCCTGACAAAAAAGCCCGTAACGGCTGATACGGAAGAATTATCTATGAATCCGGAAAGCCGAAGTGCAAAGATGAGGGCATGTGAGAAGATATGAAAAAACATAGGTGGTCACTGTCAACCCTTGGAGTATTCCTGATTACGCTCTGGATATTTTTGTGCTTCTACGTATTCCTTTACTCTAAACTTATAGCCATAGGGTATAAGATGGAAACAGCGAAGAAAAGATATGACGAACTGACAATGATAAACAAAAACTATAAGGCTGAAATCTTAACTTCTTCCTCACAGGAAAACCTTTTAAAAAGAGCAAAAGAATCAGGCATGGAGCTGATAAGTCCATCCAACTGGTGCTACATAGATGTAAATACCTGCAGTTCAAAAAGGATGAATATCAATGACACCGCAGAAGCAGGAATCAGGTGAAAGGTTGTTTGAATCAAGGATGGCAGGAATAAAAATCATTTTTATATCACTTTTTATTATCGTTTTTTCCTACCTGCTGAGAATTCAGGTATTCAGTCATAAGAATGATACAACCGGCAAATATCAAAAAATAGAAGTCCCTGTTCCGCGCGGTACAATACATGACAGAAACGGTGTGGTTCTTGCAATGAGCGTACCCTTTTATTCTCTGTATATTGATTCATGGGAGGTTAAACACAGGGAAAAAAATGAGCCGTCTTATACTGAGCGGCTGAAGAAAGAGATTGTATCCATCTTGAAACTCAAGTCTTCCGAAGTTGAAGATAAATTCACCCAGAAGTATCCACTGATTAAAAAAGAGTTGTCCATAGAGGAATATACTGCACTAAAAACTGCAAACCTGCCGGGTATAGTTTTCTACCCCGGCTATAAACGGGTTTATCCACATGGTAGACTTGCCTGCCATATAGTAGGGTTTTCAGGAACCGATGGAGAAGGTCTGGAAGGTATAGAATCGTACTATAACAGTTTATTAGAGGGAGAAAAAGGCCTATCTCTTATTTTGAAAGACGGTTCCGGTGAA
Organism: uncultured bacterium; assembly: GCA_964408175.1. GTDB lineage: Bacteria > Ratteibacteria > UBA8468 > B48-G9 > JAFGKM01 > JAFGKM01. Next base: position 5,698 of record CAYOYL010000192.1, on the reverse strand, counting down.
CTTGTACATTCCATAGAGAAAACCCTTATACTCCCGAAGCAGGGAAAAGACCTTTACCTGACAATAGATTCAAGTATTCAGTTTATGGTTGAAGAGGAGATAAAAACAGTCTATGAGAAGTACAATGCCTCAAACGTCTCCGCTATTGTCATTGACTATGAAACAGGAGAAATACTATCCATGGCAAACCTGCCTGACTATAACCCGAATGACCCCGGGCACTTCAGTTTATCCGATAGAAGAAACAGGGCTGTTACTGACCTTTTTGAACCAGGTTCCACCTTCAAAATAGTAACGGCAGCCGCGGCAATTGAAGAAGAGATATTTTCTCCTGATGACATAATATACTGTGAAAAAGGAAAGTGGTTTGTAAGAAACCACTATCTGAGAGACGTTCATCCTTACGGCAGACTTAAGGTGAGAGAGGTTATAGAAAAATCCAGCAATATAGGTACCGTAAAGATAGCAATGGGATTAGGTGAACAGACCCTGTATAGTTATTGTACACAATTCGGATTTGGGACACCCACCGGGATTGACCTGCCTGGAGAAATCCATGGTATCTTAAGACCACTGAACAGGTGGTCAGGTTATTCAATCACTGCTGTTCCAATAGGACAGGAGGTGGGTATCAATGCCTTACAGGGTATACGGGCAATGGCTGCTATTGCCAACGGAGGTTATCTTGTTAATCCTCACATCCTGAAAAGCGTAAAGGAAGACTCAAAAGAAATACCTCTACATAGAGAGAAAAATAGGCAAAAAATATTGTCTGAAGGTACCTGTGAAATTCTTAAGGACATTCTCAAAGAAGCCATATCCACTTCAGGAACAGCGCCTCTTGCACATATTCCCGGTTACAGCATATCCGGTAAAACAGGAACTGCCCAAAAAATTATTGAAGGCCGGTATTCAAAAAACAGATATGTTGCTTCATTTATAGGCTTTTTGAACAATCCTGCGGCGAAGATGTTAATCCTTGTAAAGGTGGATGAACCAAAACCAATATATTACGGAGGTCTTGTGGCCGCTCCTGTATTTAGAAACATACTGTGGCGGACACTGCAGCAAAAAAACATCCCTCCCTCTGGAAATATTGAAGACCACAGGATGGTGATGGGACAGAGAGAATGAAAACAAAAGAATTGCTAAAATATATTGACTGTAAAAAAAGTTCTAATCTGAACAACCTTGAAGTGGCAGGGATAGCCTATGATTCCCGCAAGATAAAAGAAAACTTTGTTTTCTTCGCTTTAAAGGGAAGTTCGTCTGACGGACATCAGTTTATAAACGATGCTCTGGCAAGGAGAGCCAGGACAATTGTAGCAAGCAAAAAAAGTGCCGTTCTTCCTTCAGACGTGGGAGAAATTATAGTTGATGATACAAGAGAGGCACTGCATAGAATTGCATCGGTTTTTTACGGTGAACCTACAAAAAAAATCAAACTTGCAGGTATTACGGGAACAAACGGTAAAACCACAACCGCCTTTATTCTTAAACAAATCCTTGAAACAGCAGACAACAAATGCGGGCTCATAGGAACAATTGCTTATCAGGTGGGAGAACGCATCATCAGTTCAATAAACACCACCCCGGAGTCCCTTGACCTGCAGAAACTGTTTTCTGACATGCTTGAAGAGGAATGTAAATGGGCGGTTATGGAGGTTTCTTCACACGGAATAGCCCAGGGAAGAATATCAAAAATTCATTTTGACGCTGCAATCTTCACCAACATAGCATCGCATGAACACCTGGACTATCATAAAAATTTCAAGACCTATCTGAAAGCCAAATTGAAATTTTTCAGCTGCTATCTCAGAGACAGTGAGAAAAAAAACAAAACGGGCATTATCAATGTGGATGACCCTTATTCAAGACACTTTATAAAATCTCTCAGAAAAAACTCAATAAATTATGTTACATTCGGCAGCAGTAAGGCGGATATAAAACTTGTTGAATACCGGATACAAAAAGAGGGAAATTTTATTACCACTGAGATTGAAGGCAAAAAGGAAGATTTTTACACAAAGATACGGGGGCTGGGAAATGTTTATAATGCACTCGCAGGCATTGCCTTTGCCCGGTCCCAAGGCATATCTATAGATGTGGTAAGAGATGCGTTTGAAAAAATCTCTTCGGTCCCAGGAAGATTTGAATCCGTAAATGAGGGACAGACATTTGAGGTTATCGTTGACTATGCACACACGCACCATGCCCTGCAGAACCTGTTAAAATCGGTCAAGGAACTGCATCCAAGACGCATTATACTTGTTTTCGGATGCGGTGGAGACAGGGACAGAAGCAAACGTCCTCTGATGGGAAAAGTTGCATCCAGGATGGCTGATATTGTCTTTATCACATCGGACAACCCGCGTTCAGAGGACCCCGAAAACATAATAAGGGACATAGAAAAAGGCATACCTTTCTACCTACAGAGGAAATACGTCTCTATCCCCGATAGAAAACAGGCAATTAAAGAGGCGATATCAATAGCCAGAGAGGGTGACTGTGTTGTCATCGCAGGCAAGGGACACGAAACCTTTCAGATACTAAAAAACACAACCATCCCCTTTGACGATAGAGAGGAATCCCGAAAATCAATACGCCTGATAAAAACATAGAAGATCGGAGGTCGGACCTCCGTAGACAGAAATGGAACCGGTAAAACTATCCAGAATAATAGGTTGGTGTAAAGGAAACGTAAGGGATAAAGAACTTCTCAACCTTCACTGCAGTGGAATTTCCACAGACACGCGGACTATTAAAAAAGGAGATATTTTCGTCGCCATCAAGGGTGAAAACTTTGACGGTCATGACTTTATGGATACAGCAATAAGAAAAGGGGCCGTTGCCGTTATATCAGCAGGGAAAAAGACGAATGAAGACAGGAAAATAATAAATGTCAAGGATACCCAAAAAGCACTGGGGGATATAGCGAGAGGATACAGAAAACAGTTTAATACTTACGTGATAGGGGTTACGGGCAGTGACGGGAAAACAACCACAAAGGAATTTCTGAAGAAAACCCTCTCCGTAAGATATAACGTAAAGGGTACAGAGGGCAACCTGAACAACCACCTTGGACTTCCCCTTTCCATATTTAATATTGATAAAAGTACTGATTTTTGTATTCTTGAAATGGGAATGAACAAAAAGAATGAACTTCTGTACCTGGGCGGTATAGCAAGACCGCAGGCAGGAGTGATAACAAACGTTGCATCTGCCCACCTCGGGTTTTTCAAAAACGGTAAAGAACTCGCACATGCAAAGTCCGAACTCATAGAAACACTGCAGGATGAAAGGTTATGCCTACTTAACTATGACAGTGTATTTTTCAACCTTCTAAGGGAAAAAGCACACACCTCAAAAATGCTCAGCTTCGGACTCAGACAAGGAGCAGACATACGCGGCAATATAAAGGAAGAAGGTAATGATTTCTTCACATTCACAGTCAGTGGTGAAAAACAAACCTTCAGGATAAACTTCTGGAACTCCTCAATTATATATCCTGCTCTCGTTGCCTTTGCTATCAGCGAAAGATTCAACATCAGCCCTGCACAGACTGCGGAAGTCTTTGCAGGCATAAAGCCACTGCATGGGAGGGGATTTATCCACAAGACAGGTGGCTTGACTGTTATAGACGAGACCTATAACGCAAACCCGAACTCTGTCAGAGCAGCACTTCACAGTTTAAGCAGAAAAAGATTTAAAAGGAAGATTGCGGTTCTGGGCGATATGGCAGAACTGGGCAGGTTCTCTTCTCTGTACCACCGCAATACAGGGCTACTTCTCAAAAAGATGGAGATAGACAGGGTGATTACGTTCGGGGAAAAAAGTAGAATTATCTCAGAGATATCAGGGAAACAACACAAACACTTTGAAGATATAGAAAAACTGAATTTATATATATCCGGCACTGCAAAGAAGAGAGATGTTTTTCTTATAAAAGGTTCAAGGGTGATGCAGATGGAACGTATTGTTAATCATTTAATGGGAGATTGAATGCTATACAAAATATTATATAGTCTTAAGGAATACTGGTTTGGATTCAATGTATTCAGATACGTAACAGTAAGAACGGTATTTGCCACTTTAACGTCATTATTCATCCTGATAATTTTCGGTGCAAGAATAATTGCAGGACTGAAACATCTGTGTCATCCCAATATGCTCAATTTCAGACAGGACAGCAAAGAAAAGACACCTACGATGGGAGGGCTTTTGATACTCGGGAGTTTACTCATCTCTGTTCTTTTATGGACAGACCTGCAAAATATTTATGTACTACTTCTCATACTACTCTCTGTCTGGCTGGCTTTTTTCGGGTTCTGGGATGACTATATAAAACTGCGGCAGAAAAGCCACAAAGGACTCAGACCTCTTGTAAAGATACTCGGACAGACCGGTATAGGATTCATCTTAGGATGTATTCTTTATTACCACTCAGGGTTGAATTTTAATACATCTTTACACCTGCCCTTCTTTAAAAATATTATTTTACCTCTCGGTGCCTACTACATTCTTTTTGCAACGTTTATGATTGTTGCCACATCCAATGCGGTAAACCTTACTGACGGAATGGACGGTCTTGCCATAGGCTCGGTTTTGATGGTTGCCCTTGCCTATGGTGCAATCTCTTATGTCGCAGGGAATATTAAGTTTGCGGAGTACCTTAACATACCCTACATAAAAGGTGCCGAAGAGGTGACAGTATTCGCGGGAGCTCTTATTGGTTCCGCTCTCGGCTTCTTATGGTATAACTGCTACCCCGCCGAAATTTTCATGGGGGATACTGGTGCACTGATGCTGGGCGGAATAATAGGACTTCTCGCAATAATAGTAAAACAGGAAATTTCTTTCATTATAGTCGGAGGTATCTTTTTCATGGAGGCGTTTTCCGTTGTCATACAGGTAGCCTCATTCAAAACAAGAGGTAAAAGGGTTTTTCTGATGACACCTATACATCACCACTTTGAACTCAAGGGTATACCTGAATCAAAGGTAATAGTGAGGTTCTGGATACTCGGAATAATATTTGCGCTCTTTACGCTTGTAACACTCAAGATACGTTAAGGACGGAGGTCGGACCTCCGTAAGGAAGAGATGGAGATAAAAAACAGAAAAATCGTGGTCATAGGACTGGGTAAAACAGGCTTTGACACCGCTGTTTTCCTTTCAAAAAGAGGGGCTGACGTCTCTGTTACAGAAACCGCCGTCAGCGAAAGCATCAACAGAAACAGTTCTCTCCTGAAAGATAGAAACATAAAAACAGAGGTTGGGGGACACACTGAGAAATTTCTTGAAGGGACAGATATGTTCATCATCAGCCCGGGCATCCCTGATACATCCCTACCGGTACAATATGCACTTACAAAAAAAATTCCGCTCATCAGTGAAATTGAACTGGCCTTCTTCTTTTCTGAGAGCAGGAGAATTATCGCAATTACCGGCACCAACGGTAAAACGACAACCACCTCTCTGACGGGCAGTCTCTTTGAAAACGCTGGGCTTCCCTATATTACATGCGGCAACATAGGCAATACCTTCATAGGCGAGATTGACAGAATTCACAACAACACATGGGTGATTCTGGAAGTCAGCAGTTTTCAGATGGAAAAAACGCTGACATTCAAGCCTTTCCTCGGATGTCTCCTGAACATTGCAGAGGACCATTTTGACAGGCCCCCTTCAATGGATG
>CAYOYL010000191.1:0-4006 GCA_964408175.1 uncultured bacterium | reverse complement strand
GATATAGAGATAATATCACTTGATATGCAGGAGATTGCAATATGAGATTACATAACTTCGGAGGTTATAAACTTGACACGGTCATAGGCGGCGGGATGTATACAAAAATATATAGAGCAACCTCATCCCTTGCCAGACCGATATATGGCAATACAGTGGCAATAAAACTCTTATATCTCAGAGGAGGGCGGAGGGAACGGGCAAAACTCGTAAGCCAGTTTGAAAGAGAAGCCAATATAGCCATAGGTTTCAATCACCCAAATATAGTCAAGGTGCACAACTTTGGAAGGTATAACAGACAGTATGCAATAATTATGGAATACATAGACGGCAATAACCTGAAAGAGATTCTTTACCAGAGAGAAAAACTTCCCCTGAATATCATCCTGAAAATACTTTATGATGCAGGGCAGGGTCTGGAATATATAAATGAGCATAACATAATTCACAAGGACGTAAAGCCTGATAACATTCTGGTCTCCAAGGATTTTAAGATTGTTAAGATGACAGACTTTGGTATAGCAAAGGTCCCTGGCAGATTCCTGAATAAAGATATCTTCCCAAAAGGCGGGACTGTAACAAAGTATGGTACTATCTCATATGTTTCTCCTGAACAGGTTGAAGGTAGAGCTGATTTTTGTTCGGATATATACAGTTTTGGTGTCACTATGGACGAGGTTATAACCGCAAAAATGCAGATGCCGGATAACCCCGAAAAGAATGAAGAAGACTATTTCAAAAGGATAGATATCAGAAGTTATAGAAAGAACATAGGGAAACAGACTATCATATGCGAGGATTTTAACATCCCGGTAGTTCTTAAGGATATTATAAAGAAAGCCACCCAGAAAGATTTTAGGCTGAGATATTCATCTATGAACCTTTTACTCTCAGAACTGAAGAATCTCTTATGATAAACAGGAAAATCCTACTTGCTGCCCTGTTGATATTGTTTCTTGCAGGATGCAGTAGTACACGTGTTGCGAAAAACCCAGTAGATGATACGATTGTAATGTCATCCTCCACCGACCCAAAATCCTTCAATCCTATGATAGCCAAGGAGACCAGCACAACATCTATTACCGGATTTATCTTTGAGGGGCTGACAGAAACAGATGGTGTAACACTTGAGGTGAAACCCTGTCTGGCAAAAAGATGGGAACACGACGAAAGCGGGAAGGTATGGAGGTTTTTTATCAGGGAAAATGTGAAGTGGAATGATGGGGTTAACTTTACGGCAGACGATGTGGTCTTTACCTTCAACAGTCTTATATATAATCCTGATATACCCACAAGCAGCAGAGATGTTTTAAGCATAGATGGAAAACCTATAAAGGTAAAAAAGTTAGATACCTACACGGTAGAATTCACCCTGCCTGAAAAATTCGCCCCCTTCTTACGGCTTATGGGACAGGAGATACTGCCGAGACATAAACTTCAGGAGTTTGTTGAGAAAGGGACATTTAACAGTTGCTGGGGCGTAAATGAGAAAACGGGAAATATTGTGGGTACCGGGCCTTACAGACTGAAAGAATACAGGCCTGCTGAATGGGTAGTCCTTGAAAAAAATGACAGGTACTGGGTAAAAGACGGGAAGGGTGATTCCCTCCCGTATATAAAGAGGGTTGTATTCCTCATAATTGCCGATGCAAACATGGCAGTCCTCAAGTTCAAAACAGGGGAGATAGATATAATCTCCGTGAGAGGCCAGGACTATCCGCTTCTTGAACCATTCGAGAAGAAACAGAACTTTACGATATATAATCTGGGACCCTCACTGGGTTCTGAGTTCATAACCTTCAATCAGAATCAACAGGCACCCATTATGCCCTGTAAAAAGGAATGGTTCCAGAACCTTGCTTTTAGAAAAGCGGTGGCACATATGCTTGATAAAGGCAGCATCGCCAAAAACGTTTATGGCGGATTTGCAATATCACAGGATGGACCTATGAATGTCTCTTCCGGATTTTTTCATAACCCTGATGTCAAAAAATATCCATATGATATTAAAAGAGCAGAGGAACTGCTTAAAAAAGAGGGGTTCTATAAAAAGGGCGGAAAACTCTTTGACAGGAAAAACAACCCGGTTGAATTTACAATTCTTACCAACAGCAATAATTTTGAACGGATACAGATGGCAAATATCATACAGGATGACCTCAAAAGACTCGGGATGAACGTAAACCTTCTTCCAGTGGAATTTAACACCCTTGTGACAAGATTAAATGTTACAAAAAACTGGGAATCTGTTATAATAGGATTAACGGGAGGGATAGAACCACACAGTGGAAAAAATGTGTGGCATACTGAAGGACAACTGCACATCTGGAATATGGGAGCGGAAGGTACAAATGCTGCAGGATGGGAAAGGAAAATTGATATTTTATTTGAAGAGGGAGCGAAAGAACTGGACAGGGTCAAAAGGAAAAAACTGTATGATGAATGGCAGGATATAGTATCAGAAGAACTGCCTTTTATATACACAACCAGTTCAACTGTAATGACAGCGGTAAGGAACAAATTTGGAAATTTGAAACCAACATCTTATGGGGGTGTATTACACAACATAGAAGAGATATACATCAAAAGAAGTGATAAGAGGTAAAATTGTAGTATTAGACTTAACCAATAGATGGAAACATACAGATTGAGGATATTTTACGAGAAAACTGGAACTGCTGTATTTATATCCAGCAGGAACCTTCTGAAGATTATGGAACGTACATTGAGAAGGATAGGTGCACCTTTGAGATTAACCGAAGGGTTCAGTCCGCATCCAAAAATAAGTTTTGGGCATTCTCTGCCGCTGAATATTTCAGGCGTGAATGAGTCCTTTGATATCTTCCTTTACGAAAAACCTGACCCTGCGGTACTCCTTAAAAAAACAGAAGGAATTCTTCCCGAAGGCATCGTTTTCCATTCTGCACAGTGGATAGACAAAGGTGCTCCTTCTATAAACAGCCAGGCAACCTTTGCAAGGTATACAGTTGAAACAGAAAAAAAGACTGATTCCGGGAGACTGGAAAAATTCGGGAAGATAGTTGGGACTGACAAAAACAGGGTCTCTATTTTGATAAAAATCAACAATTTTAGCCACAGGGAACTAACTGAACTTTTACTCAGTGGCTCAGTAAAAAACATTTCAAGGGAAATTTTAGAGGATATATAAAATGGAAGCACGATACAAACTTCTGATAAGCAACGAACAGTTTTTGAAACGCCTTGTAATCATAGATAAAAACCGCATGGAATATCTGTTTATAGACCGTCCTGACCTTCAGACAGGCGTGGGGAATATATACAAGGGACGTGTTGAAAGGGTCATCTCGGGTCTAAATGCAGCATTCGTCAACATAGGGGAATCAAGAAACGGTTTTCTCCCTTTTGAGAAAGAGGAACCGCTATATAAAATTGATGAAACTGCCGCTTCACCACAGGAACAGTCTACAAAGCCTTATAAGACCGGCGAGGAAATCATTGTCCAGATATCAAAACCAGCTACAGGGGAGAAGGGTATGAAACTGACAACGAAGATTTCAATCCCCGGAAGGTTCATCATCCTGATTCCCAACTCATCTCTCAGGACCCTCTCAAAAAAGATAACAGACAGGGATGAAAGAGAACGCCTTATGAACATTGTCAAAAAAAGGATTTTTGACAATACGGGCTTTATCATACGCACTGCCGCAGAGGGTAAAAATGAAAGGTACATAATAAGAGAATTAAAGATACTCCTCAGCACATGGAGCAAGATAAGACGGTATAGTAAGGTAAAGAAAGCCCCTTCCATCCTTTGGAATGAACTACCTATCTTCATAAACATTGTAAGGGACTATGTAACCTTGGATTTTAAAGAGATTATAGTGGATGATGAAAGAACATTCAAGGAGGTTAAAAGATACGTAAATCTCTTTCTGCCGGAGATGCAAGGAAAGGTATCACTGCACAAAGAAAAGGAACGTTCCCTTTTCGTGAAGTACGGGATAGAAAGAGAAATAGAAAAGTC
>CAYOYL010000190.1:0-4468 GCA_964408175.1 uncultured bacterium | reverse complement strand
AGGTGGTGCTACCCTGAAGGTCAGGTTTACTCCAGAGGGAACCGAATCTTATGCTGAGGATAGTTTGGGGATAGAGATATTCAGGCCTGATATAGAGGTGGGGGGACTGGAGGATGATACAGAGGAAGAACCGGGAGTTTATATACCAAAAGGAGATAATAAGGCTTGTTCTTTACAATTGGAGGGTAGTCTTCCGCAGGATGCCACCGTAACTTTATCCTGCAGTAACCCCAGCAAGGTATCCCTCTGGGACGGAGAGATAGAAAAGGACTTTCCCTATGAGTGTTCAGTATCTTCTTTGACTAAGAATTTGACACTGAAAGGCGAAACTGCCTCAACCAACATAAAAGACATCACCTTGACACTGACCACCTCCAAAGGGGGGAGTGATATTGCGGTGGCAACTGTATATGAGATAGACCTGGACTGGGATGGATTGAGTGATGAAGCAGAGGAAGAAACTGGATTGTATATACCTCTGAATGATGATAATGACGACAGCGACACATGGCTTGACTATGATGAAAACGATACGTCCGTGACAGGAGAAAACGATACGAGAAAACTCATCATTAGAACACCCACACCCTCGAACCTGCCAGGAAATATCACGCTGACAAAAGATACATCACATACCGCCGCATGGTGGTATCAGACTAAAGATGCAGAGATGTCTCAGACCGTCTTTTCCATCGCTGACGACCTGCAGTCAGATACATGGTTGTGGGTGGAAGGGGTCAGCGTCAGTTCATCGGTTAAGGACGTGGAATACAAGATAACCTATACCGCCCCTGATGAGACACAAGAAGAAGATATCGTGAAAGCTACGGTATTCAAGGTAGATGTGAGTGTTACCGGTCTATCGGAGGAAACAGAAGAAGAAACAGGGCTATTTTTGCCGCTAAACGACGACGATGACAACTCTGATACGATCCTGGACAAAGATGAACATCCGGTATCCGGGGAAAACGACCTGAGAGAGATAGAGATTGACGTGCATCCGTCTGGATTGCCAGGAACTGTAACGTTATCATGGGGAAACAATATAAAACTTTGGGATAGTACAAGCAAGGATATAGAAATAACTCAGACGCAATATCTCGTCAGTCAACTGCCACAGACATTCTATTTAGAGGGATATAATCTCAGCGATTACTTCAAAGATACGGAAGTCAAACTTGCTTATGCCGGTGTTGACGATATTGTAAAAACTACTGTATATAACATATCGGTGGATGCGGATGATTACTGGCTCTGTGCAGGTGGAGATAACGTTGCCGGTGAGACAACGCTTGTTACCGCAATTTTCAGCCCACCGGTTGTGGGACTGCCAATATACTTCTCTCTATCCAATGACCAAGTTTACGATGACAGCGATATTGTGACGTATTACGATGTCGGAGGTGTAAAAGGTACTCTGAGCAGTAATTCTGCGCTAACGGATGATAACGGCTATGCGACAGTTTATCTAATGTCCGGTGAAGATGCCAGTAACTGGGATACACTACTATATTATTCTGTCGCAATCAAAGCCATGTACGATAATACAAAGTCAGATACAACCTGGATTGAATATGATCCGCCATGTAATACTTATGATTGTTTCCTTGACCCGAATAATCCGACACTGCAATTGGATGAATTGACGGAAGGAGACACAGCTCTAAACAGACTGACGGTCACGGCATATTGTGAAAATCCGATTCCTGGACATACAATCATCTGGAAATTCAAATTCTGGACAATGGAGACGTTGGATGATTATGCATTCGTTGAATACGGAGTTTACTGGGAAGACCTCGATGTCGATGAACAGGTATATATCTTTAATAACTATGCCCCTGATTATGAAGGTAATGGGCCGTCAAATTATGGTGAACTCACTCCTGGTTCGGATGTCACAGACTCGGAAGGCTTATCGGAATCTCTCTACACAGCAGGGAGCGAATGCGGATATGTGGAAATAACAGCAACGGATACTGATATCTTTGTGGCGGTACGCTAATGAATAGGAGCAAAGGAATATGAACAAAAAGAGAAAGATATTTCTTAAGTTTTGTTTTATAGTATTGGCAACTATATTATTTTATCCGACCAAAAATCTATTTGCTGAGTCTTCTTGGGATGGAGATTTCAAGAATAAGAAAAACGCCAGCAAAAACCCGAGAGTTCTTAATGCAACCGTTTATCTAACTTTTGACGACGGACCTCGATACGGAACTGATGATTGTGTAGTTGTCTTGACCGAAAAAGAGCTAAAAGGGACATTCTTGATGATAGGTAGCCACATGGATACCTCTTGGTATGAAAATCGAGTCAAAGATGCAGAGAATGCCGGGAATCTTTTGGGTAATCATAGTTATAGCCACTGGGACAGTTCCTCAAACTATGAGGATGATTGCCCGCCAGGCAAAACTAATAGTCAATGGTTAGATGATTTTCTAAGTAATGATACAAGATTATCGGAAGTTCTTGATATAAGTCCTGCCCAGAAATTTATATACTCTCGCTTACCGGGTAAGAATGCTTGGCGGGTATCTGGTATTGATAAGGATGATGGAAATTCTGGTCGAGTAGCTGATCATCTATCGGGAAATGGCTATGATATTTATGGGTGGGATATAGAATGGCATTATAGTGGTAACCCAAGTGCTTCCGATCCGGTTGAAAACCCTCAGACTGTAGTAGATAATATTAAAACCTTACTATCTGAAGGTACAGAGACGAAACCTGGCAAAGTAATAGTTCTAATGCATGACCATATGTTCAGAGCTAGCCGAGGAAATAGGATCAAATTAGCGGAGTTTATCCAGAAACTTAAGGATTTAGGAGCCAAGTTTGAAACGATCGACAAATACTGAAAAGGGGGAAGAACAATGAATCACAACAAGAAGATTGCGCATGTTAAAATAGCGAGACTGCTATTGTTTGTATGTTTTCTATGGGGGATATATTTTTTCCCGTGTCCAGTTATGTGTCAGACAACGAGTCAGAACGAAAAAGTTAAGGAACTATTTGACCTAATACAAAAAGGGCTTCCTCCCAATAGGGGACAGGAACTTTTGGAGGTGCTTAACAGTAAAGAGATTACTTCAAAAGAAAAAAATGATTTACTAAGAGCATTAAGGACGGCTACACTAAAGGTGGTAAAACATCCTACCACTATGGCCCTTCCGGGGGATTCAATCCCAGATAACATCAAAGAACAAATTCAGAGAGAGCAGGAAAAGATTAAACATCTTGACCAACAAATAGACGAAATCAGGGAAAAAATCATCAGCAAAGAATTGGAAATTGTGAAATTATTCGATAAGAATGGCTGTACTGACTTAGCGTATACACAACTTGAAATTGCGGTTAAACATGAGGAAAAGATGGGGATTATTGAGGGAGAGAAGAAAGTAGCGGCATATGAGGCTGGTGAATTTGGATGGAAATTATTGCAGGATGGGGAACGATTGATACGTGTCTTGAATTCTTCAATAGTTCCTCTTAGTAGCAAAAAAGATGTCCTCTTGAATTTGCAGGAGGCCGTATCTAAAGGCGATTTTCTATCGAAATGACACCACCCCCTCCAAAGGGGACAGGCTCAAGGCGATACTTGTGGCATACAGAGTTACGAGAGACGGCAGGAAGGTACTGCTGCATACGGACGCCGGGAACAACTGGAGTTATGACTTCTGCCGGGAGTTTTTCAGGAATATGGTAAAGCAGGGGTTGAAAATGGCTCTTTTAGTTACCAGCGCCGGGATTGATAAAAGCAATAGATGAGGTTTTTTCACAGTCCCTTCGTATCCGCTGCTGGTTACACAGGATGCGCAACCTGTCCAACAAACTGCCGCCGGAGGTTGTGGCAATCAGGGATTCACTCACATATGAGGAAGGGAAAGAGAGACTGGAGAATCTGGTGAAGAAGTATCAGCATGACTATCCGTCTTTTATCCACTGCCTTGCGTATGACAGTGATGCGTTATTAAACGTATTGAAACTGCCATACCGGCACAGGAAGACCATCCGCAATACTAATCTGGTAGAACGGATGTTTGTGGAAGAGCGGAGAAGAATTACGGTTATCCCGCAGTTCCTTACGGAAAAGAGCTGTTTGAGTCTGGTATTCCACGTACTGTACAGGCCCTTAGCTTATATGGAATCTAATTTCGCGGGAGTTCGCCGCCTGTTAGGGCTGGGGTGTGAGCAGGGTGTCGCGCAGAGGCTCGGGCCTTTGAGGTTTGGATAGATGCTTATGATGGTTCTTTTGTGGGAGGCTACCGTCCATGGGATTAATGAATTATTTAAAACAATGAGACCCAAAATATTTTTTATTACTATTTGTTTTTTATTATTCTTAACTGCTGCATTTCTGGTTGCCTCCGGCAGTTGGCAGGGGGAAGTTTCTCTCTCGGATAACGCTGTACCTGTCAATTGTTCGCTGACAGCCACTATTATAAACCTGCAATATATCCCTTCA
>CAYOYL010000189.1:0-1744 GCA_964408175.1 uncultured bacterium | reverse complement strand
TCTCCCGTGATAACTATCGCACTCTTTGTGTGCAGTTCCTGCATTGCCTTCTGTAATGCTTTCAGTTCTCGTTTACGCGTATAAATATCGTCTGTCCGGAAACACACCTGAATGAGAGATTTAATTCTTGTTCCCTGTTTAACTGCAAAATCCACTTCCTTGCCGTGGATATCCTTCCAGTAATACAGTTCAACATCCGAATTCATAGCCTGATATCTTTTCAAGTGCAGAAAAACAAGGTTTTCCATGCCGAACCCGGTGTCGGGATTGAACTTGAAGCCAGCAAAGTTTGCAAGACCGTTATCAATAGCGTATATCTTACGCGGACTCTTTCCCTGTTCCTTCATCTTATAGGAGAACCGTTTCAGCATAAATAAGACATATGAATTTTCAAAGTAGGATGTGAATTTCTCAATCGTGTCGGCGCTTATCTGAAAATGTTTTTCCAATCCAGTGAATGTGAACGGACGACCCAAATTGGTAAAGTAATAACGGGCCAGTTCTTTTATCTGTTCCGTTTTTCTTACCCGATATCGCTGTGCGATATCTTTTCCCTGTATGTCCTCCAGATACGCCCTTACAATTTCCGTCCGTTGTTGCGGTCTTAATACAACCTCAGGAAATCCGCCATACTCCATGTATTCATTCAGCAACTGCCTCAGCATGATTTCCCTTTCGGACTCAGAAACGTTTTTCCCAGAGAATTCCTTGAATGACAGAAACTCTTCAAAAGAAAGAGGAAATACAGTTACATCCAGATGTCTTCCAGTAAGGACACTTGCAAGTTCACCACTCAATAAGCGTGCGTTGGAACCGGAAATCACAATACGGGCCTTCCCCAATTCCTGCATCATTCTCACCCATTTTTCCCATCCAACAACCTCTTGAACCTCATCCAGAAACAGGTAGGGGATGCCTGAGGGTTTTATGTACGCATGGTAAATTTTGTATATTTTCTCAAGGAGAGAAGTGTCAGATTGCGGCAGGCGTGGGTCTTCAAAATTAACAAAAAGTGTATTTCGTCTATCCACCCCTTTTTCAAGTAAGGTTTTTATCATCTGACGCATAAGATAGGATTTACCAGAGCGTCGTACTCCGGTTACCACCACGACATAATGGGTATCCAGCATTGATTCCAGCCGTTCAAGATATCCGATTCTTGTCTTTCCTGTATATGGAGCATTCTCCCAGAAATTCCAGTCCGAGAGAATATTCAATGTGTAATTTTTGTCCATTGTTCTCCAATGTATTAGGCAAAATTGTTAACTTTTACCTAATAATACCTTTTTTATTCGGCAAGGTCAAGACATTGTTAAAGTTGGGTATATAGGTAACACTTTGTTTCCCTGCAACTGGCGCAAACAATAACTGTATTTTGTATTATCCCAAGACTTGAGAAATTATAAATCTACCTTGTATCGGGAGCGGGAATTAATGGTATCTCCAGAAGGTCATCTGTTTTTATTCCGGAGTGTTCGTGCACAGACCCGATTATATCCTGCTATCGCCCAAGCATTTTTCTTTTCCCTGTTAGAATTCAAACTGGCGTATTTTGCCTATTCGTCTTTTGGTTCTGCCTTCTGGTTCAGGGTAAGGCGAAATCCCTTCTCCGTCTGCAGTTTTTCGGCAAGTTCAGGAGGCAGTGCCTTCTTTTTGTAAGAGGCGTTTATTGTGGGATAACTCAGTTGTGAAAACTTTTCATAGAGTCCTTTGTCTTTCAGCATCTGTATAAAAGATTCCCTGT
>CAYOYL010000188.1:0-7396 GCA_964408175.1 uncultured bacterium | reverse complement strand
CCCGATAAGAGGCTCAGGGGTTAACTGATAACTCCAGGTACCACCTGCATCCAGTTCTGCAACCTGCCCCCAGTATCTTAGTGGGTCTGTCCACGTCTTTACATCACTCCTTACACCTTTTATTACATCTGCCGCTTCTGCATTAAGCCTCCACCAGCCGCAACCCCTGTTATACCACCAGTAGAGAAACTGAAACTCTCTTGATATTTCATAAACCCCATCTTCGGCAGGCCTGTTCTCATCTGTAAACCAGCACTGGATAGGGTTATGCGGGGTGCCAAACCTCCATCCGCCTTCCGGGATAGGGAAGCCCAGTTCTTTCCTTGCCCAGATGTCAAACCATTCTTTTCTCTCTTTCTCATCAGGAAGGTTCCACGGAGCCTTCTCACTGTTGAGCAGTACATACTTCCAGTTAGGGTACCCCGCCCTCTTTTCTGCTCCTTTCAGGGTGGTTTCACGAACATCCTTTCTATTCTCAGGGCTCCATATACCGTTACCAAAGTTATAGTGCCAGGAATAAAAGAAGCCATTTTTTGCCATAAGGTCAAGGTTTTCAGAGTAGGTATCAAGGGCATTAAACCTCACCCTTTTATAGAAGTCTCGCCAGTCCTGTGTATCTGCACCTCCGCCCCAGGAAGAGATTATATAGTGTTCACCGTTCAAGGGGGGGATAATATCTATCTCAAACTCAAAATAACCTCCTCTGCCTTCTTCTACACTTCCAACCCTGCACAGGTAACTGCCTGCTGTGAGGTGTCCGGGTTTAAAATGAAACCTTAAACTTTCTCCCTCACCTTTTGCCTCCTGTGTAAAGAACAGTACATCCCCAATGGAGAAATCTACACTTAAAGAACCTTTTTTGCCGTCACTGGATGTTTTTACCATCTTTACCTCAACACAGGAAGCCTCTTCATCACGGAAAAAGACCTTTCTGCCTAAGATGGAAAAAAGTATTGGTGACACAACAGGTTTTATCTGTCTGCCCTCTGCCAGTTGCAGTATCTCCTCATCTGTCAGTCTTCTGTTGAAAATGGCAAACTCATCCATTATGGAGTTGGCTGCCTGTCCATCTGAAACACTCCCGCCTATAAGCAGCCTGTAGGTTTCAATAATTCCTGATATATCTTTTACCTCCTTACGTTCAAACTCCCCATAAAGTTTACCGTCAATATATGAGTAACCCTTTGTTTTATCCCAACCCATTACTATATGATGCCAGTTGCCATCTGTGGCATTGGTTTTGGTTCTGTTAAAGTATATAAACCCTTCAGAAGCAGTGTAAAACCTGTATGTACTCATACCCCAGTTAGGGTTCCACCCACTCCCGTAAGAAAACCAGGCGATTCCGCCAGGGGATTTCAGGTTAGAAGAAAGGGGGGTCTTTGTCCAGAATGCAACACTCCCTTCGTTCACAGGGAAGATACTCTTCATCTGGTCTTTCAGAGAAACAAAGGTAGCAGGAGATTGCGTGCCACCAGGCAGCCAGGTTGTGGGCATCAGGTGACCGTGGGGATAGTACCCTGCCTGCTCAAACTGAAGGCCATCAACCATCAGCACACCCTCTGCAGGAGAGGATGTTTTGATAGAAAAAGACGCATCTCTTTCTTTAAGCCTGATGTCAGAGACAGCATATGCGGCAACCCTCTGCCAGTCTCCTGTAAGGGTTATCTTCTGAGGAAATGATTCGTCAGGTATTCTCTCTTCTTTCTTTTCGTCTTTTTTCTTTGGTTCAGGGATAACAAGTTCTTTCTCTACAAAGGAGACATCAGCCACTATCTCAGTATCCTTAGGCCCTTTGACATAACAGGATGCAAGCAGAGTCCATTTTTTTTCATGCCAAGACCTTCTGTAATAGGATACAGGGACAGGGACTGTTTGAAAGCCGGCATCTTTCCCTTTTAGCGTGACTGCCAGAACCCTCTTACCAAAGTCTGTTTCAGAAGGCAGGGTTCTCAGTCCTGCATCCCCTGTACCTTTAAAACCACTGATATTACCTTCTATATCTGCCATTTCAGCAGGCAGCATATTAGCCCTTGGCTTCTCAAAATAGTAACCCTGACCGAAGCGTCCTTTAAGATAATGAGAGATTTCAAATGGCAGGTCTATAAAGGTATTGCCTAAATACACCTTCCCCTCTTCTTCAAAGTCTGCAAAGAGTACCAGTCCACTCTCAGGTCCTTCAGGTAATAGTGCCTTACCAGTCTGTATCTGTATATTTTTAGCCTCCCTGAGACGCTGTGAAATAACACTGTCCCCTGCAGAAAAAATCTGGGTAGACAGATAGACGAGAAAAAGCATTATAGTTGCGGGTAAAAGAAACTTCTTCCTTTTCATTTTCCCTCCGTATCTTTTCCTTTGACTAAGTGATAAATATTGACACGGGCCTTTACCTCAGAGAGGGCGAACTGAAATGCCTCCATGGGCTGCTTCATCCGTATCATATCGGCTGCTGTGAACTCAACAGTCTTCTTAAACTCTTCCTCAACGAGAGCAAACTCTTTATTGATATATTCCGTTGTACTCTTCTGGTCAATCCCTGAACACATCTTCAACTCTTCCATAAGGGCATCTTTTCCCTTTTTCAGGTCATTAAACAGGGATGTAAGCATCTCACGGTAGGTATTCTCGTAAAACCTGCCGTGGTCTATAACCACGATTTTATCCGGCCAGGGTATATTGACAACCTGCTCTTTGTAGCCCGGATGCGCTATATTCATGGCATCTTCAAAGGAAAGAGGTTTTTCCACCAGCAAGAGGTCGCCATACAGACCCACATCATAGCCGCCCGGTGTCCAGGCAAAAAAACCTCCCGGATGAAAGTATCTGAACTGTGCCCCCATAACATAGTTAGCAACAGGCTCTGCCCCCAGGTCCTCAAGCGCCACACGCAGTTCAGTCCACCATGCCTGTTCATCATATCCAGCAACGTATTTGTAGTCCCCCCATACCTCCCATCCTTCAGAGTATTCAGTTGACCAGCCTGTAGCAATCTTCTGCATCGCCTCTTTCTGACCAACCATATTCATCTGTATCATCGTTTCACCAGCTCTGTCTCTTCTGCCGTCAATTCTTACCTCCTGGGAAGGATAGTTCCACCACATCGGGGTGTCATACATACGCTCTCTCTGTTTTTTCTCCAGTTCGGCAAGGTTAATCCTGAATTCACCACCTGGATTATATATTTTGAAAAGACAGTACAGGTAAACGCTGTCCCATCCCATCTGAACCGATATATTCAACATAGGATGTTTACCACTGTCATAGCGGTCTTTGCCAAAATTCGTGAGTGGGGGTATCTCATCCCATGCCTTATCATCCTGTTTGCCGTCAATGACAGGAGGATGAGAAACACGTTGTACCTGATATAACCACACGTTTTTTACTGTATCCTCTTCAGAACGGCAGAGAAGTGGTGAGAGAAAAAAAACAGATACCAAGGGTATGTAAAAAAGTATTTTGCCTCTTCTAAAAAAAATTCTCATCACAGTACTCCTTCCTATAAGAATAATGGAGAGTCTTCAGTTTTTTATCTTCACGTAACTGCTCCACTTTTGACCTGTTTCTACATCACACAACACCATCTTATATCTCCCCGGTATATCGTTAAAAGCAGTCTTCCAGTCAATACCGGTACTACCGTCAGCCCATATCAACCTTGGTGTCCCGGGGTAAATCCTTCCGTCAGACAGAAAAACCTCCATACGCAGAAGTCTCTTTTCAGGCAACAAAGGAAACGAAAGACTGATTCGTAAACTCTCACCGGGCTTTATACCGGGCATTCTCCACCATGAAGACCCCTCTATTTTAGCGGTAAAAGGACTGAGAGAAACAGGAGAAACTGCATAAAGATGCGGTTCCTGTATCCCTATCTCCAGCGGGATAGCATTCTTATTCCCGAGATATATGCCCTTTCTTACATCGTAGATATAATACGGGGCGTTCAGTGACAGATTAATATCCATCCTTTCGGGAGTTTCAGGTATATCCTCACGGTATACGGCAAGGTATCTTATCACGCCCCGGTCATAACGAAAAACCTTTGTGCCTGCAGGAAGACTGCCAAAGGGCTCTGTTTTTATACCGACAGATTTCAGTGCAGGAAGCAGCCACTCGGTCAGTGCATCGGATGTTCCTGCAGAATAGAGGGTGCGGTACCTGCCTACAAAAGAGTTTAAAAGAAGCGTTTTCCCCTGTCCGTACTGATTCACAATAAGTATCGGCTTTGTTTCAATCGTCTTCAAAGGCTTTCCGGTAGTAACCCTCGTAGCGGCATCCACCATTGTCTCAATGCCAATCTCAGGTAACTTCCCGTAAATAACAGGTACCTTTGATTCAACCTGTTCCACCCCAAAAAGGTCATCAAGTCCACCATGCGAAAGAGGTCTGCCTCTGGGGGTTCTTGTTCCGGGTCTGAAGTCCGCAACCACTGTACCTCCATTTGAGACAAACTCCCTTACCTTTTTCTGGACAGCAGGGTCTATCCCCACAGAATAGGGCAGAAACAGGACATTCGCTTTTTTGCTGATGAGTCTGCCTTCTGCCACATCTGACGAGGATATAAAGTCATATCCTACCTGAAGTTCTTCAAGAAGGGTAGCGAAGGTTTCGCTTGAATTCTGCACGGTTCCCAGTTCAGGTCCCATCTCCTGCGCATGTTTTGAATAAGGACAGGAAAGTATGTAGATGCCATGGTTGTTCCACTCTGCATTTGCAAGGAGTTCGCCTATGCCTGAGGCAATCTCTCTTGTGCTCTGGAAGATAGGCTCGGTACTCTTTGAAAAACCGCCATCCTCAGCTATACATCCGCTTCCCCAGAGCCAGACCACATTACCGCCGAGGAAAACTGTCTCCCATGGTATAAAAGAAAGGAAACGTTTATCTGTGTCTTCTCTGTAGTATGCACCTGTAACCGTTCCCAGCGACTTATCCCTGCCGAGAATACCCCGCAACTCCCTTAAATGGTGCGGCCTGTAATAAGAGACAAGACTGTCTACCTCCCCAGCAACTGCCTCAATATTCCTGCCTATATTCCCGTAACCGTTAAGGGTTGTCCTTGCCCATGGAATTTTTTCTCTAAGTATTGTCCGCATATGCCTGAGGTGCTTCGCATAAAGATATTCCTGATATTGGCGGTAGTCCAGAAGTGGGACGAGATTATTTTTGTTCTGTTCCTCGGTTATAATCTCTCTTTTAACATCAGAAAAAAGTTTGAGTTTTACCTGCCAACTTTCAGAAAGTTTCGAAGAACTTTTGTATATCCCTCTGAGATATTCAATAAACCTCCCGAGGTCTTTTAACTCTTCCTTATCTTTTTCTTCCTTTGTCTTTGCCTTTGACCTGAAAAGCCCGGCACCAACACCCGTATCATCCCCGAAATCGTAGAGATAGCCGCCGTAAGGCTTCACAGATACCACGTCTTTTTCTATGAAGGAATTGTATGTATCCTCCATCTCCGGAGAGATAGGTCCCGTAATACGCCCATAATAGGAATAAACCCCTGAAGAAAAACCAAAGAGGGTATTGGCAAAGTATGGCGTGCTGTTGGTACGGAAAAAATCCATGCCAAAAAGGCTGTTGATATGTCCGAGATACCAGCCTGTAACTGTTGAATTTATACTCTCTGAGCGAATACCAAAATAACGTTGTTCTGGAACGCGCAGCATGGTACAGAAGTGCTCTTTTATGCCTATCTCTCTTCCATCTCTGAACCTTTTTGCCTGGAGCCTGCAGCTCACCCCCGGGACGTCCCTGACGGGTATGTTTATCACCCTTTCATCCTTTATGCCTTCACAGACAACGCTTACCAACCTCCTGCTCCAACTGTCAAAAAGACTTATCACCACTGAATCTCTGCCCGCACCTTCAGGCATCTTAATATGACACTCAAACCCATCATCCCGGAGGAGTGTTCCATTTGCAACCGAAAATTCCCAGTCGTCCTCAGGATAAACAACCTCTATGTGTGATGTTGCCCAGTCAGCAACCCTGCCCCTGACAAGAAGTCGGGCGCGAAGGTAGAGGTGTTTCCCGCTCAAATGAGCCCCGTTCAGTTTAAATACAGCCTCATCCCTACCCTGTACTTCACCCCTTTCCCTGCCGGAAGAAATAACTTCCTCATCCTCGTTCAGTATCTCCCAGTCAATATTTATGGTTCCCTTCTTTAGAGAGTTATTGGAGACAGTTACGCTATAGGTAAGACTTTTTGCATCCTCAACAGGTATCTTTTCGTCCAGAGGGTATATCCTGCTAAAAAACAGTTCAGGTTCTTTTCCTGCACTCCAGAGAACCGCTTTCGCCACGAGAGCAAAAAGGTGGTCTGCCGCCGGAAATATCCTGCCGTAAGGGAAATAAAAACCTGCAGGTACAATACCCTGATGAATACTCCAGTAAAAATAAGGGGACTTCTGCCAGTCAAAAAGGACAACCCTTGAGCCATTTTTATTTACACTGAAGATAAGCCTGTCAGCGAAAGGAAACTCTTTGGTTTCAAACCCCGCAAAACCTCCGTCACTGCCGACCTTCGGCACTTCCTCATACAGCCCTCCCAGAGAAACAGCCTGCAGAGGCAGGGATGTAAGACGGTCCTCCTTACTGATGAACCTGTCCTTTTCCATCTGTTTGGGCATGGCAGAATAAGGGCCGCCTGTATTAAAAAAAAGAAGACCCGTTTTACTTTCAATGGAAGCGCGGTATATAGACTCCCAAACAACTGCAGGAAAGTCCCCATATGAGGTAATAAGTATGGCATCATACCTTTTCTCTTTCAGCAGACCAATAATCCTCTGCCAGTTTTTTTTGCTCTCGGGAGACTGAAATGAACGGGATAAAAAATTCTCACTCCAGATGGGAACAATGTCATATTCCATATTAAACCTTTTGCAAAATTCGGCAAACTCAGGTGTGGTCCAACTGTGGGCTATGACCAAAACGTTCAGTTTTCCATAACAGGATGGGGAGTTCCATGAATAATAAGGCACAAGTGGATGGTGCCTTAAGAAAGGCCTGTCAATCTCAGGAAATACAAAGTCCGCGAAGACTCCTGCGGGGAGGAATATGAAAAAAAACAAAAGAAAAAATATCCTTTTCACAGTTTTACCCCCTCTTGTTAAGATATAGCTTCAGGTTGATATGTACTATTAAATATGTCAGTCAAATGGCGTACTGTCTCCATCATTTGTCCACCGGCCGCTGGTATATGGATAGTTAGACGTCGGCGGAACATGGATAAGGTGTACACTGCCGTCAAGATATACCCTGTTCAGCCAACTCCCTCCGGTTCCGCCAGGTCCGTCTGTAAAATTGCTGTATCTGCCCTTACCTCCAGGATGGACCTCGGATGTCGTGTTCCTTGCTCCCCACACATAACAGGTCATTATCCACCTCTTCTTTATGGGCA
>CAYOYL010000187.1:0-8116 GCA_964408175.1 uncultured bacterium | reverse complement strand
TTGAAAAAGCGGTTGAAGGATGTGACATTATTGTCAACTTTGCTGCAGAGTCTCACGTAGACCGTTCCATAGACCAACCTGAGGTCTTTTTAAAAACAGATGTTAGCGGTACATTTAATCTTCTGGAGATATGCAGAAACGCGGGGATTAAGAAGTACGTTCAGATAAGCACAGACGAGGTTTATGGTAGTGCCGATAAAGGAAAGACCTTTACTGAAGAGAGTGCACTAAACCCTTCAAGTCCCTATTCTGCAAGCAAGGCGGCGGCTGACCTCCTGGTCCTTTCATATTACAAGACATATAAACTGCCGGTGAACATCGTCAGAAGTTCTAACAACTATGGTCCGAACCAGTATCCTGAGAAGTTTGTCCCGCTCTTTGTCACCAATGCGATTGAGGATAAAAGGCTCCCATTATACGGAGACGGGCTTAACGTCAGAGACTGGCTTTTTGTTACTGACAACTGTGCGGGGATAGATGCTGTTATGCACAGTGGAACCGACGGGGAGATATACAATATTGCAGGAGAAAACGAGAAGGAAAATATTTATATCGCCAAAAAAATACTTGAGTATCTTGGTAGGTCTGAAGAACTGATACAGTTTGTTAAGGACAGACCCGGTCATGACAGGAGGTACAGCATCTCCTGCGAAAAAATAAAAAAACTCGGATGGAGACAGGAAACTTCTCTTGAAGAAGGATTGAAACAAACCGTTGACTGGTATAAAAAACACAGGCAGTGGTGGGAGAAGATAAAAAGCGGTGAGTTTTTAAGATACTACA
The DNA here is from genome assembly GCA_964408175.1 of uncultured bacterium. Taxonomy (GTDB): domain Bacteria; phylum Ratteibacteria; class UBA8468; order B48-G9; family JAFGKM01; genus JAFGKM01. Next base: position 7,333 of record CAYOYL010000187.1, on the reverse strand, counting down.
AAAAACACTACAAATGACATCTCTCCTTTTGGTTCCTTCGCCCATTGGGGGAGAAGGTCAGGATGAGGGGAAAGAGGAAATATACCATTGAAAATACTTATTACAGGCGGTAAAGGGTTGGTAGGGAGTTATCTCTCTGAATCTATAAAAGGCAGTAATGATATTTATGCACCGGGCAGACAGGAACTTGATATAACGGATAGAGAAAAGGTTATAAAGACAATCAGGGATTTTAAGCCAGAGGTTGTGGTTCACTGCGCCGCATTTACCGGCGTTGACGGGTGTGAGGTTGACAAAAAAAAGGCATACAGCGTCAATGCTTTCGGCACTCAGTATGTTGCAGAGGGTTGTGCTGATGTCAACTCTACGATGGTGCATATCAGCACGGATTTTGTCTTTGATGGTAAGAAAAAGACTCCATATGTGGAGACAGACCTGCCTGGTCCCTTAAGTGTCTATGCGGAAACGAAACTACTCGGAGAGTATTACGTTTCACACATCCTGAAGAGATTTCTCATAATAAGGCCTTCAAGAATTTTTGGTAATGGAGGTAGAAACTTTGCCTCACGCATACCTGAACTTATAAGACAGAGAGGGAAAAGGCTCACCCTCACCAAGGACATCATCAATTCTCCCACGTATGCGGTTGACCTTTCTAATGCTATAGGTTTCCTTATAAAGAAGCAGTTTTACGGAATAGTAAATATCTGCGACAGTGGAGAATGTTCCTGGTATGAGTACGGAATGAAGGTAAGGGAGATACTTGGCGTTAAAGATGTTGAACTCGTCCCTGTCAGTTTTTCCGACTTTGAAGACAAAAAGGCACAGAGGCCTCACTACTCCACTCTGAGCACCCAACTACTTGAAGGTCTCGGTTTCATTATGCCCGACTGGCAGGACTCACTCCGCACCTGGCTGGAAGGTTAAATTTTGCAATGGTATGTTGGAATAACAATTTCTGATTAAGGCCAAAATAAGATAATAGCACCCTGTATCAGTTCAATGGAGGTTAAAAGGTTCAAAGTTTAACATATGTATTAAGAAAAATCCTTCGGCACCGTATAATACCAGTTGAGAAATTGTTCAACTGACATTGACCTTACGCCTCCATCGGCAAATAGAAAGTTTAGCCTACCCCCATGCATGGATACCCATGAAAGTTTGTCATACTGTGGGAACCAGTTGTACATATAATCAGCCTTGTGGTAGTAAGGAGTACTACTTCTGTGGGTCTCACCTTCACCGACTATAATATCATTCTGCGAGTATTTCAGTCTGTTTAGCCTTACCATAGGGTAGGGGATTGTGTAACTTCCGGTTTTTATGTTCCAGATATAACTGGGATAATAACCAGTTGGGGTTGCCATCCAGGAATACTAGTACCAGTGTTTGTTGTTTGCTATGGAATCACCCATGCTCACCCATGCAAAACCTGATGCTCCCCCTCTTCTTGTTCTGTCTCCCGGACATGCCCAGAGTTTCGGGCTAAAATAACCCAGTGGTATCAGGGTTTTGAACCCTCCATACTGATTACCTCCTCCGGCAGGTAGCCAGCCGTCATAGTCCTGCACATAAAACATTACGGAGAGTCCCAGTTGTTTAAGGTTGCTCATACATACGGCTGCTCTCGCTTTGTCTCTTGCCTGACTGAGTGCCGGTAGCAGCATCGCCGCAAGAATGGCTATGATAGCCACCACCACCAGCAGTTCTATCAGGGTAAAACCTTTTTTGCGTCTTTCCATTTTCTATCACCTCCTGTTATCATTTATAACATTTTTGCATTTTTTTGTCAATAATTTTTGTTATTTACACCTTGTATTTTATTCATCCATGATTTTTATTATCAGTTCTGCCGCTTCACGACGCAGGCTGTCAAGATATCCAAGGTCGCCTATCATCTGTGCATGGTATGAAGGGTCGCCGTTGAAATGCTCTTTTATCCACGATAGAAACTGTTCGGCTTCTTTTTTAGCCGTTTCATTCCGGGTTTTCATAACCTTTTGTTCCAAGGTGTAGAGATAATACATATCGGTAAGCGCCTGGCGTATATTTTCTCTGCCTGTGCGGTGGAGTACCTCGGTTCCGGCAAAGCCGATGGTATTGGCATCACTTTTTTTAGGATAAATACTGTCTTCTCCCCAGTCAAGGAAGCCGTTTACGGGTTCTTTCCAGAAGTAGATGCCTCTGCGCAGTCGGGCTATTGTCCGCATGGTGTTACTCCGTTCCGAAAGTTCAGCTGCGTACCAGTAGATGTCCCGGCCCGCCTTTGAATAGCGGCGTGTTACATCAAGAAAAAGAGGGGAGTTCATTACATGGCAGGGAACCATGTCAGGCAGTAGTTCTGCGAAGATAAGGGCGAACGGAGAGTTGCATGAATAAAAGGGCTGATATCCGATTTTTACAGCCTTGCTGTGCTGGCTGAGTGTGCGTTCAATATCTCCCCGACTTATTGACCGTGGCTCATCAATCGCCCACGCGTAGAACCTGAAGTTGTAATTGCCGTAACGCTTCCTCAATTCATCAGGGGCTATGGTATTCCATGAGGTAATGATAAAAGAGGCGTTGCGCCAGCCCAGTTCAACACACTGGTCTATTTTCCAGAGGGTTTCATCACGATTCCCATAGACAAGGAAGGTTCTGAATCCAAGTTCGGTAATCCCTTCAAGGGCTTTTCTTAATACAGGTTTTTCCACTGCGTATTCCCGCGTATCATCTTTACCTGTTTTCAGGTGATAGCGGAAAGCGGCTCCGTAAATTTTGTCCTCAGGTTTAAGCAAACTGAAGGGATAGACTGTAAGGTTTATCAGGAAAGAAAATTCTTCTCCCCCCTCGGTTTTTATAACTGCTTTTCCTGAATAGTCTCCTGGAACGGTATTTTCAGGCAGGCGTAAGAGAGCCCATATACCCGCATGTTCGCCTTCTGATAGTGAAAAAGGCGTTAATTCTGGAGCGTCCTTCAGGGAGTTGTTTATACCACCTACCTCTTCAGGCAGGTTCCTGGCAAGTCCCCAGTCTTTCAGCAGGTATCCCTGTCCGTCGGTTGAAGCAAACCATGCTTCAATACTCTCTTTCTGTATGGTTTTTCTCCATAACCTGCCGGCCGTGTAAAGATTTGTGAATGAGATTTTTGCAGCACCTATTTTGCATCTGGCAGTAACTGAAAAGGCTAAGGGGATGGGTTCTCCGGGCGTTCCATAAAGGTGGATGCTTTGTAGTGTACCTCCATAGTCCTGGATAAGGTTGGTGCCCAGGAGAGCATCTGTAGGGTGTACAGGCGTAATTTTTAACATCCGGCTCTCTGAGGAGATGTGCATCTTAGCGTTCAGAGGCGGGCCGCTCCTTGTTTTGGATGATGCTATGGTTAAAAGTGAGTTTACTATGACCTCTTTTTTGAGATGGTTTGCTTCATCCATGCCAATGTGTTCCGGCACTGACGCTGACGGTTTGAATGCAGTAAAAGTAATTTTTGTCTTCCATGCTTCACCTGGGTTTAACCTGACAACAGGGTAAAATATTTCAGTTGTTCTTACCTCCGGGTCGGGATTGGAGGGGAACCACTGAGAAAAACCGCCAACCTCGCTTGCTTCTACCTTTACCAGAAGCCCTACGTCCCTCGGCAGGTCAACTACAGCATACCAGGGTTTAGACGGGTTCGGCACGAGCAGGGTAGGTGTTATTACACTGGGTTGATAGAGGTAGGTGTGTACCCTGTTGCCGCTTTGAGGGACTATGTAGACAGATTCATAGCCGAGGTTTCTGCCTGTTCCGAGCCAGTCCTGAAAACGGTAGGCAATCATACGCTTTTCATCCGAGCGGTTTGTTACCTTTATCCCGAGAGAAATCTCCGGGCGGTTATTTTCAAGGGTTATGGTTCTCTCTTCCTCCAGTCCCTTAAAAAGTACCGCTTTATGTTCCCACCTCAGTCTGATATTGCTTTTGTTTTTTTCTACGACCTCATACTTCTGGCTCATCTGTCCTGCAGGGTCCCGGAAAGATACGAACGAGCCGACCATGCTGCCTGCAAATGCTCCACCTGTGACCATCTTTTTATCTTCTGAAGGTGTCCATTTGACGACAAAGTCATAGTCATAAGTCTTTGAATAAATCTGACTGGAGCGTCCACCATAATCGGGCTGTACTGTTACCTTCCAGAAATCATTTTCAATAGTAATTTCAGAGGCAGTACATACATCAGGGTGTAAAAAATATACTGCGACGGTCAAAAGTATGCAAAACAAAGAGAATTTTAGAGATTTAATCATTTTTCTCCTCCTGTATCAGTTTTTTACAGTTTGCAGTTTGAATGCTGTCTTTGTGCTGACTCCGGTTTGTACATCTCTAACTTCCAGTCTCCACTCTCCTGAAGTTTCATCAAGTGTAAGATGTAAAAAGGTATCTGTTTCTCCCCCGGGAAGGTCAATGCTGCGTGTAAGTTTTCTGTTGAGACTTCCACCGGGTTCATAGAACTCAAGTCGGACGATATGGTTTTGCGGCTTTTCCCCTGATGTCCCGAGTTTTACATTTATGGGTACACGCATACCTGCTTTTATATTTTTCGGCAGGGTTACCTTTATTCCCGTCACGCGATACTGAAGGAATGAATATGCAGAAGCATCTCCCGGTTCCGAGGTATTCAACAATGGCCTGTCTGTATATCCGAGATACCTCCTTTTTCTCATGTCGTAAACATGTAAGGGTCTGTCAAGTTTCGCCATAATTTCTATGGGGGCACCGGCGTTGTGTTTGCTGTGGAGAAATATATAATAATTCTTGCCGTGGTTAAACCTCACAATGTCAATATGTTCAAGACCATGAAGTTCTTTTTCTCCATCTTTATGGAAAAGAACAATAGGTCGTTCAGCCCCCACTGATTCAGCCATGTGAATAAAGAGATGTCTCAGAGCAGGGGAAACAAGTAAGGGGTCGCGGGCAACATTGTCCCAGTTACCGTGGCGTTTGGGGAGCATATTGAGGTATAACGTTCTGCCTTTTCCATAGTGGTTTATAATCAGAGCATCATGTCCTTCTATGGAGAGACAGGGTTGTCCTCCAGCAGTTTTTACATCACCCGTGCCGTATCCTTCCACAGGGCTGTTTTTATCCAACATACCTTCAACCTCTTCAATCGCAAAAATTGCAGTGTCCCTTTTTATACCGAAAAGGGTTTCAATATCGGATTTCATTTTTCTGACGCTTCCAAGTTCATCATAAATGCCTGTTTGCAGGTCTGCTACAAGAAGGCCGCCTTTGGTGACAAATTCCTTCAGTGCCTCAATCTCTGCATTTGAAAGGCTGACCGCTGATGGAAGAAGGATAACCTTATAATTTTTCTTCAGTTCCCCTGAAACGAGGTGGTCCTCAAAGACAAGATTGTAGTTATATCCGCTTGAAAGCACCAGTTCCCTCATTGTCCCCAGACTGTGGGCGAAAAGGTGCCGTAACCTGTCGGACCTGACTTTTGGATTTACTGCGGCGATTATTTCTCCGCCGCCAGGGTCGTCGCGCATTGCCTCGGCGGTTTTTTTCTCTTCCCCTTTTGTTTTAGACCCCTCTTCTTCCGATAAGAGCACTCTGTTTAGCCATGAGAGGGTGTATTCAGATGAACGGGAGTAATAGATTCCTATGCCTGTGTTGGAACGTTCTGATTCTATAAGCATTCTGCCCATGCCGCCGACGAGGTCACTGTTTGCTTCCTTGATGAGTTCCGTAACCCTTAGAGGTGCTCCTGTTCCGTCATTCTTTGCCCAGTTAGGAGGATGTATGGCTGAATAGTATATAACGCCTTTTCCACCGTAAAGTGCGGTATACCAGACGTTGTTTTTATACTGTGACTCGGAATCCCTGTAATAGTTGGGATAACCGATTACTGAGAGAAGAGCCGGTACATTCCGGCTGCGGAGGAAGTCAAAATAACTGGTTATTGAGCCCATGTTTAACCATGGTCCAAGATATTCCACACAATGTGTTATGGTCTTGCCGAGTCGGGCGCGGTTGTGTCCCTGATAAGGAACTTCGCTGTAAGGACCCGCGTTATAACCCCAGAATCCGTCCTCAACGACCGTCTTGCCGTAACGGCTGAAGTCCTCTATCCTGCCGTTAAAAACGTCTTCCATAAACATCCGGAAGTCTATCCAGTGGGCTGGATTATTTGGTGATTCTTTTATAGCGTCAGAGAGCAAGATGCCGCGAATTTCTGCTTCTTCAAGATAATCTGTTCCCCATGAATCGTTCAGCCTTGAAATGGTTCCGTATTTTTCAAGTGCCCACCTGCGGAAAAGTTCCTGTGCCGTCTGGGAAAAGCATGTTTCCTGAGGTCCCAGCCCGACCTCCTCTGATGCTGCATATCCTACAACCCCGAGTTTCTGGAGTGCGGAGGCTCTGTCGGTAAGTCGTTCCATCGTTTTTCGTCCCTCTTCAGAACTATGCGGAACCAATCCTGAAGAACCCTGCCTCGTAGTCTTGTCCCAGAACCAGATATTTTCTCCGAACTTCCTTGAAAAGTGTCCTAAAGCCGTGTATATATACTCAGTGTAGATACTGAAACCTTCAGATGCCAGTGAAAGGAGGTCATCGGGATAACGCCATATTCCCCTGAATACTGCGTTGAATCCATACTCTCTGAAAACCCTTGCAAATGCAGGCCAGAAGATGTCGGGTCCTCCCGCACATACGCCAACCTGCCAGTCTTTTAGTAATTCTGATGGAGACTCTGGAGCAAAGAATGGTATCTTCTTCCTTTCTATAACGGTTCCATTTTTTGCCGGTTCTGCAAGTTCAACGTGCAAGAATCCCATGGGACCGAAGAGGTAGTTAAAATTAACCTGAAATTCAAACTCAGTTTCAGTTATACCTGCTGGATTCAGCACTAACTGTTTTTGAAAGGCAAAGGGGATGCGTTTGTTATGACTGTCAAAAAGTTTGAAGGAGACAGAAATTTTTTTTGCTTCCTGCCAACTGTTTTTAACCGCAATTTTCCCTGTAAATTTTGTTGATGTCCGTTTATAAAAGTCTTGCAGGGATATATCCGAGGTCTGTATCTTCCCTTCAGTGTTGATTATATCTTCTCCCCAGGAGACGAGGCGGCCGTTGCCGTCAATGATGTCATAAAACAGTTCGGATGTACCTGTAAGAAGGCGTACTGAAGGTTTCAGCAAGACCCCCGCAGGCTTCTGTACGGAGATATTAAAGTCAACCTTTCCGCCGTCATACTGAAGTCCTGTTTCATCTCTAATCTGCCATACTGCGGTTAGGTTTAAGGGCATATCTTCTTTTCTGCCTTCAGTAAGCGAGATAAGAAGCGGAATGCCTTCCTGTTTTTCTGATTGCTGTAGAA
>CAYOYL010000186.1:0-9612 GCA_964408175.1 uncultured bacterium | reverse complement strand
GTTTACTGCGACATTCCCGTACGTCTTATAACCGGAGCGCCGGTCTACAAGCCGACCTCAAAAAAGCCTGCGGTAAAGGAGACGGAATTCAGCATAGATAAACCGAAATCCCTGAAGGATGAGATATTGAAGGTAGTCTCTTCAAAGAATGTATATTCAAAGGCGGATGTATTCCGTATGTTGAGAGACAAAAAATATGCCCACATTGTTACGACCCCGGAAGAGACAGACGTGTGCGTTATTGCTCCGTTAAAGAATGAAAAGACAACCGCCGAAAACAAACGTATCGGAGTAGCGCTCGTCTTCGGCGGGAAGTCCATACAGGGAAGAAACGGTTCGGCAGAGGCGCAGGCATACCTTGCAACGGTTATCGCACGTCTGAAACTTGCGGCGGCAGGTCTGAAGCCGATAGCGGTAGCGGACGGATGCAACTACGGCAACCCGGAGAATCCTGAACACTACTACTCTTTTGAAAAGGGTATAGATGGACTGAACAAGGCCTGTAAGATTCCTCTTTACGGGGAGAAACAGCCTATGGCTGTGATTGCAGGAAACGTCTCTCTCAAAAATACATTTATCAGCGAAGGAATGGAAGAACCAGTTGACCCTTCTATGGTCCCGGCGGTCTTCGGCTGGATAAAAGACTACCGCAAGACCGTAACAACAGGACTTAAAGGCAGTGGAAACCTCATATTCCTCGTTGGGAAAAGGAAGCACGAGTTCAAGGGCTCTGAGTATGCACTTCTTAAAGGGAAAACAGGCAAGAACCTTCCATCAGTTTCACCTGCAGAAGCAGGCAGGCTTGAGTATGCAGTACTGGAATCAGCGGAAAAGTCCCTGCTCAAATCTTCCGCAGTCATTGAAAACGGGGGGCTTGCCGGCGCTCTGGCAAGGATGCTGAGGACGGCACGGAAAAAGAAAATATGTATGGAGATTGACCTTGGTGCATTAGGAAGTCTGCGCGAAGACTATCTCCTCTTCAGCGAAAGTCCGGGATACCTTCTGGAGGTTGCGCCCGGGGATGTTTCAAAACTCAAGGCTGTATATAAAAAGTACGGTCTCCAGTTGATACCGCTGGGGTCAACTCTTGACACTTGACAAAAATAGCACTAATGTACTGATGGGGACGCAAAATCTGTAAAAAAATGTCAAGTGTCAAGAGTTGACCCCGAGGGGGGAAATGACGACATATGGGAAGGCAGGGGTGGATATTGAACTGGGAGATGTCTGCTCAAAGATAATGTCTGCTGCGGCTGACAGGACATTTTCCAACAGAAGGGGTAAAAGCGGAGTGGTGAAGGTGCTGGAGAAGAAGGGACTGCACAGGATAATTACCATCTCACTCAAAGGTCTCAGACTGCTGTTAAACAGCGACGGCATCGGCACCAAGGTTGAATTTGCTGAAAGGACAGGGAAGCATGACACGATGGCCTATGACCTTTTTGCGATGCTCTGCGATGATGCAGTCAGGTATGGAGCCGAACCGGTTGCCATATCAAATATCCTTGACGTCAATATACTGAACAGAAAGACTGTTGAAGAACTGGCAGAGGGTATGGTGAAGGCATCTAAGGATGCAGGCGTTACCGTGGTCTCAGGAGAGATAGCGGAACTGGGCAAACGGGTAAAAGGCTACGGTACGAACAGTTACAACTGGGGCGGAACGGTGCTCAGCATCTTCAGAAAAGACCTTACCGGAAACAGCATCAAAAAAGGGAGCGCCATAGTTGCACTGGAGGAGAAGGGGTTCCGCTCAAACGGCATCTCTCTGGTGCGTAAGATAATGGAAAAGACGTACGGTCCTGAATGGCACAGGGAAAAAATCGGTCGAAAAACTCTCGGAGAACAGGCACTGGCTCCATCACGCATCTATACAAGAGCCGTCATTGAGATGTTTAACTATATCTCGTCTGTTATTCATATAACCGGAGGCGGCATACCCGGAAAGATGGGACGCCTGCTTGAAAAGAGGAAAATCGGTGCTGATATTTCAAGTCCGTTTTATCCCTGTGAACTGATGCTCCTCTGTCAGAAACTCGGAGGGGTTGAGGATGAAGAGGCATACAGGACGTGGAATATGGGACAGGGTATGCTTCTGGTAACTGACAGACCGGAGAAGGTGGTTGCCATAGCGTCAAAGTATAAAATCAGGGCGAAGGTGGCGGGAGAGATAACCGGCAGACCGGGCATAAGAATCACCAGCAAAGGGTATTTTAAACCGGACAGGACTATAAGATATTGAAATGAAAAACACAACTGTAGTCTGCATAATACCCGCAAGGTACGGTTCCGAACGTCTTGAAGGAAAGGTTCTTTATGAGTTAAAAGGAAGGTCCATACTGGAGAGGGTTTATAACAGGGCGAGACTCATAAAGAGTTTCTCCGAAATCTACATCGCAACCGACCACAAAAAGATAGCGGCAGCCGCTGAGAGGTTCGGGGCAAAAACAATAATGACCTCCATTAGGTGCAGCAGCGGCAGTGACAGGGTGGCGGAGGCGGCAAAAAAGATTGATGCAGACATCATTGTAAACATACAGGCTGACGAGCCATACATACCTGTCGCTGCAGTTGAAAAACCGTTAAAACTCTTACTTGAGGATGAGAGCCTTTGTGTTACAACTGCCGCAACAAAGATACGGAAAAGAGAGGAGTTGTATGACCCAAACATCGCAAAAATCGTGGTGGACAAGGACAATTTTACACTCTATTCTTCGCGGTCACTGATTCCATATCCTACACCCTATTTTGCAGACAAAGAACCTTTTAGTTTTAAAAGAGTGCAGTTTTATAAACACATAGGGGTATATCTCTTCAGAAAGAAGTTTCTTAAGACCTTTGCAGGTATGCCGGTCTCTTATCTGGAAAAGATTGAAAGGCTTGAACAACTGAGGATAATAGAGAACGGGTACAAACTTAAGGTTGCCATCATACAGCAGGACTCACCCTGTGTTGACACCCTTGAGGACATAAAAAGAATAGAAAGAAGATAGATTCACACCTTATTGACCCCCGAGAGCGAGGAAATTCTTAAGGAGGGTTTTACCGTGCTGTGTAAGTATTGCCTCGGGGTGAAACTGTACGCCGAAAATACTGTGTTTTTTGTGTCTTATCCCCATAATCTCACCCTCTTCTGTCCATGCATCTACAACTATCTCATCCGGCAGGGAATTGTTCTCAATGATAAGAGAGTGGTATCTTGTTCCAACGAACGGGCTGGGGATACCTTTGTAAAGACCCTCTGAACTGTGGAGTATAAGAGAGGTCTTACCGTGCATCAGACGTTCCGCCTTGACTATCCTGCCTCCGTAGACATGCCCTATGCACTGGTGCCCCAGACATACCCCGAGTATGGGAATGCGTCCCCCGAAATTTTTGATAACCTCACAGGAGATGCCTGCATCCTCAGGTCTGCCCGGTCCGGGAGAGATAACTATACAGGATACGCTCTTCATTCCCTCAATCCTGTCAATGTCTAAGGCATCGTTTCTGTACACGGCAACCCGCTCGCCCAGTTCACCAAAATACTGGACAAGGTTGTAGACAAAAGAATCGTAGTTATCGAGCATCAGTACCATACCATCTCTCCCAAAAAGGGGACAGGCTACTTTTTATATTCAAGTAATTTTTCCCTTTTTTCACATAAGGCAGGTGTATTCAATCCGATTTTTAAAAAAGTAGCCTGTCCCCTTTTTTATTGTATGTGTCTGGCCTGCCTATATGCCTCCATCAGCCCTCTTGCCTTGTTCTTCGTCTCTGCGTACTCCCTCTCCGGTACAGAGTCCGCAACAAGCCCTGCCCCTGCCTGTAGATAAACGGTATCATTCTTGACCACAAACGTCCTTATGTTGATACAAAAGTCCATATTCCCCTGCAGGCTGAAGTATCCTGTTGCACCGGCATAGGGACCCCTTTTTACGGGTTCAAGTTCTTCTATTATCTCCATCGCCCTTATCTTGGGTGCACCGGTGACTGTCCCGGCAGGGAATGTGGCATTAAACAGGTCAGTTGCCCTCCTGCCTAACTTTAAAATGCCCTCTACGTTAGAAACTATATGCATCACATGAGAATACTTCTCAATGCCCATCAGTTCTGTTACCTTTACACTGCCTGGTTTACAAACCCTTCCGAGGTCGTTCCGCCCGAGGTCAACCAGCATTATGTGCTCAGCCCGTTCTTTCTCGTCTTCCAGCAGGGATTTCTCCAAACGCTCTTCCTCCTTTTCACTCTTACCCCTCGGCCTGGTACCCGCTATGGGACGCACAGTCGCTATTTTGCTGTCCAGTTTCACCAGTATCTCAGGAGAAGAGCCTATCAGCCTTGTCTCCCCCGCATCAACATAAAACATATAAGGTGAAGGGTTCACAGAACGTAATGCCCTGTATATGCTGAAAGGATGCGTATCCAGTTTTTTCTCCCACCTCTGTGAGATGACTGTCTGTATAATATCCCCCTCTTTAATGTACCTTCTGGCAGCCTTTACCGCCTCTATGAAGTCCGTCCGCCTGAAGTTACTCTTAAATGGTTTATCCTGAGTTGTTTTAGCCTGCGGCTCCACCTGAAACAGCGGACCCTCTATCTTTTTCTTCAGGGCATTCAGCCTTTCCAGACCCTCTTCGTAAGATTTCCTGGGAGATGTATTTAAGTGTCGGGTATCAACGTTTGAAACCAGTATAATTTTTCTTTTGAAGTGGTCAAATATAACCACGTCACCGGCAAACATAAAAAAGAAGTCAGGACAATCCATATCATCTCTCAGTCTGTCAGGAATTTTTTCTATCTGTCTTATAAAATCATAGGAGAAGTAACCAATGAGCCCCCCGCTGAAACCCGGCAGAGAAGCATAACCGGGTGCCCTGTTTTCCCTCAGTATATCGTCTATTACGCCTGTTGGATTGTCAGAGGTAATGACTCTTTTTTCTCCTGTAAGATTATCATAAATTTCAACCTTTTTACCCTTGCCCCTGACCACGAAATCCGGAGACGTCCCCAAAAAGGAGTACCTACCCGTCCTTTCTTCCTGCTCTGCACTCTCCAGCAGAAAACTGTAACTGCCTTTCCTGAGTTTAAGGAAGGCAGAGACAGGAGTCTCCATATCTCCGAGCATCTCCATACACAGCGGCACCCGGGGGACTGTCTTTGTCAACACCTCAAATATATCATACGGAGGAAAAGTTTTCATATTATTCCTCAATAGTGATAGCCTCCACAGGACAACTCTCCATGGCTTCTTTCACCCTCTCCCCAATCTCTTCGGTAATTTCGGTTAGTTTTACAATACAACTCGTTTCCGTCAGTTCAAATACCTCAGGACATATGTCTGCGCATATACCGCAGAGGGTACAAATGTCTTCGTCTACAAATACTTTCATCGTTAACCTCGCTTGTTTACCCCTCACCCTCATCCCTTCCCTCTCTGGGAAGAAGGTTAGGATGAGAGGTTCCGTTTTACCCTTTTAACATTTTCGCAAATTTTAATATCTCTTTATTATTTTGTCAACACTTATGGTAAAATATCTACCTTAAAAATCAAAATCTTTTATAGTTTGTCATTGCGAGGCTTGAGATTTTTCATCTGTCACTGCGAATGGATTGAAGCAGTCTCAAGACAGAAGGCGTGGTTCGGAATAAAGGAGATGGAGAATGGATTATTCTAAGACAGTGCATCTGCCGCAAACATCCTTCCCTATGAAAGGGAACCTGCCGGAGAGAGAACCGGAGTTCCTGAATCTATGGGAAGAGAAGGATGTCTATAAAAAGGCGGCTGAAAAAAATAAAAACAGACCTCTGTATATCCTGCATGACGGTCCGCCTTACGCCAACGGGCACATACACCTGGGGACAGCACTGAACAAGATACTAAAGGACGTTGTGGTCAAGTACCGTTCAATGCAGGGCTTTTATTCCCCTTACAAGCCCGGCTGGGACTGCCACGGTATGCCGATAGAACACCAGGTTTTCAAGGAGATGAAGGCACGCAAAGGCGAGGTTGACACCCTGACCTTCAGAAGACAGGCAGCAGAGTATGCAAAAAAATTTCTAAGTATACAGAGAGATGAATTCAAACGGCTCGGCATCCTCGGAGACTGGGAAAATCCATACCTTACCCTTTCTCCTGACTACGAAGCGGACATAATCAGGGCATTTGGAGAACTGGCACTTAACGGTTATATCTATCAGGCATATAAACCCATCTACTGGTGCATCTCATGTGAAACCGCACTGGCAGAGGCGGAGATAGAGTATGCGGACAAAAAAGCACCTGCTATATACGTAAGGTTCCCGCTTGCGGACGGCAGGGAAGGGGATGCATCCTTTCTCATATGGACAACAACCCCATGGACGCTGCCTGCAAATATGGCGATAGCGGTACACCCTGACCTGCAGTACGTGCTTGTTGATACAGAAGAAGGCAGATACATACTGGCAGAAAAACTTCTACCAGAGGTTATGGGAAAACGAGGGCTGAAATTCTCTGTGGTAAAGAGGTTCAAAGGCACACAACTGGAGGGCTACCAGTATGACAATCCCCTCGTAAAAAGACGGTCAGGGGTTATACTTGCCGATTTTGTCTCTTCCGAAGAAGGCACCGGCTGCGTACACTCCGCACCGGGACACGGAGAAGAGGACTACTACGCTGGACTTGAAAACAGACTTAAGATATTCTCGCCCGTTGACGAAAAAGGCAGGTTCACCGGAGAGGTAAAGGAGTTTGAAGGGATAAAGGTCTTTGACGCAGACCCTCTCATTATAGAAAAACTAAAAGAAGACGGTGCTCTTTTCTACAGCGAGGAGATAGTCCATTCCTATCCGCACTGCTGGCGCTGCAAAAAGCCTGTCATATTCAGGAGCACCAAACAGTGGTTTTTGAAGATTGACCACAACGACCTGAGGGGCCTGCTCAGTGCAGAGATTGAAAGGACCCGGTGGGTACCCGCGGAAGGCAGGAACAGAATCTCTGCGATGGTCAGCTCCAGACCTGACTGGTGCCTGTCAAGACAGCGTTTATGGGGTGTACCCATACCGGTCTTTTACTGCGGCGACTGCGGAAAGCCCGTAATGACAAAAGAGACCTTTGAACGCATAGAAAGACTCATAAGGGAAAACGGGTCCAATGTATGGATGGAAAAGGCAGAAAAAGAACTTCTTCCTGAAGGATTTGTCTGCCCACACTGCGGTGGCAAGAGTTTCAGAAAAGAGACAGACATTCTGGATGTATGGTTTGACTCCGGCGTCAGCCACCTTGCGGTACTGAAGGAATCCAACGGCTTAAGGTGGCCTGCCGACCTCTATCTGGAGGGCAGCGACCAGCACAGGGGATGGTTTCAGACCTCACTCATCACATCCTGCGGCATCAGAAAAAGTGCACCGTATAAAACGGTCCTGACACACGGGTTCGTGGTGGATGCGGAAGGCAGAAAGATGAGCAAGTCCCTCGGCAATGTCATAAAACCTGAAGAGTTGATTAAAAGATACGGGGCAGAGATACTGCGTCTGTGGAGCGTGGCGGAAAACTACCAGCAGGACATAAGGATATCAGAGGACATTGTCAAGAATATGGTGATGTCCTACAGAAGCATCCGCAATACGCTGAGGTTTCTCCTCGGTAACCTGTACGACTTTAAACCGGAGCAGGCAGTCCCTGTGCAGGAACTCGGCGGTGTGGACAGGTGGGCAGCGGAAAAACTCAAAGAGGTTATAAACAATGTGACCGTCCACTACGAAAGATTTGCCTTCAACAAGTCGTTTGAGGAGATTCACAACTTCTGCAACGTACAACTCTCTTCTTTTTACCTTGACCACCTGAAGGACCGGCTGTACACATACGGGAAAAACTCTCCAGAAAGGAAAAGAGGACAGACTGCGCTATACCTTATCCTGAACGCTCTTGTGAGGATACTTGCGCCGGTGCTCTCTTTCACCGCCGAAGAGACCTACCAGTTGCTGCCGTGGGGGAAAGAGAAGGAGAGTATATTTTTGGAAGATTGGCCCAGGCAGGAGGAGCCTGATAGAGAAGTACTGGAAAGGTGGGAACGATTCTTTGAAATACGCAGGTTGGTAATGAAGAAGATAGAAGAAAAACGTGCCTCAAAGGTTCTGGGCAGCGGTCTTGAGGCAAAGGTCACAATTACAGCGGATAAAGAAAGACTGAAGTTCCTGAAAGGATTTGAAAACCTGCCGGGACTTTTTATCGTATCAGAGGTGATACTCTCCCTTTCTCCCTTGAGGGGAGAGGAGAAAGGTGAGGGTGAAAAGATAAAAGTAACAGTAGAGAAGACCTCCTATGGCAAGTGCCAGCGCTGCTGGGTGCACTTCCCAGAGGTAGGCACTGCCCCCGGCACCGAAATCTGTTCCAAGTGCAAAAAAGCCCTCTATGACGATGGCATGGGGTCAGCTCTTGACACTTGACACATTTTACATTGTAATGGTGGTATCTCTGGAAAATCATGCTTTTTTGTCAAGTGTCAAGAGTTGACCCCCTTACAAGATGGAATACATAATTGATGCGTATAACCTCATAAAGTGCAGTTACATCGGCAGGTACGAACACAGCAGGTCTATGGAATATGCGAAGGATGTCCTGCTCAATCTTCTGCTTGACTATAAAAGGAAGCACCCTTCAGTCATCTTTACTGTTGTATTTGACGGGTTTCCGCCGTCAGCAGGAATTTTTTTAAAAGACAGGAAGATACACATACTATTTTCCTACGAGTCAACCGCAGACGAGGTCATAAGACAACTCCTTGAAAAAAAGACCTCCCACAACCGCACAAAGACGGTTGTCTCCAACGACAGGGGCGTAAAGGACTGCGGGCATCTGCTGGGCGGTAACGTACTGAACGTTGAGGAATTTCTTGCAGTTGTATCTCCACCGGTGAGAAAGACAGGGAAAGAACGGAATGAAGGCGGACGCGAGATAAATAGGGTTACAATAGAAAAAGAACTTAAGGAACACTACAAAACCCAATAGATATTTACATCTCTTCCCCCTTTCTGAAAGGGGGATACAGGGGGATTTAGGAGGGGGAAATGGTCACTCAACAAGGACTGGAAAAGAAACTGAAGTCTTTTTTTGAAAAAGAGGATGCGGTGCGTGAAAGGTCCCTGAAGATGTCCCGTGAGATAGGCAGGATGTCAGCGGACTCCATAAAGAAGATACACCAGAGGCACTATGCGGAGGCACAGAAAGAGATGGGAGAGGCACTCGTCTTGCTTAAAAACGCCAAGAAAACGCTTAAAGGATTTCCTGAGATTATGTACGCAGGGTTTCTCCACAATGCTGAGAAGGAACTTGTGGAGGCGTTTATCACGTTTAACATTATCAGGGACGGGAAAATCCCCTTGCCGGATGAGTACGGGTTTGACTACAAGAGTTACCTGCATGGGCTGTGTGAGAGTAATGGGGAACTGAGAAGGTATATGCTGGATGAGATACGGAAGGGCAACCTGAAAGAGTGTGAGAAGATGCTGGGGGTTATGGATGATATATATTTTTTCCTCTTAAACTTCCAGTATACGGATGCCATTACCCGTTCCCTGAGAAGACAGGTTGACTATGTGAGGAGTATGCTGGAACGTGCCCGCAGTGAGGTAACCCTTGCCAAAATCCAT
>CAYOYL010000185.1:0-2797 GCA_964408175.1 uncultured bacterium | reverse complement strand
GTATACATTATGAACATAAAGGTGAAGATTGAAGCCCTTAAGGATGAGATTGCAAAGGTTATTAAAGACAGGAAGGTGGACGCAGTGCAGATAAAGGCGGACAAAGATGCAGACGTGGGCATTCTCATCAGCGTGATAGACGAGGTCAGGCTGGCAGGGATAAGAAACTACAGTATTATCACGGAAAGAAGATAATTACAGGAACCGTTATGAAAAAACTGAAGATACTCTTATTGCTTACGCTCGCATCCTTTTCTGCGGGAGCGGATGATACAAGGATAGTCTCACTGGGACCTTACATCACAGAGAACCTGTGCCTGCTCGGACTTGAGGAAAACATTGTCGGACTTACAGTGCATGACAGTGCAGAGATAAAAAAGGGTAAAGAAATTGTGGGAACCCTTCTTGAACCGAACATAGAGAAAATCCTTGCCCTCAAACCCGACATTGTCATCGGCTCCAAGGAAGGCAACAGAGAAGGAGACCTGCAAAAGATGCACCAACTCGGCATAAAGACAGTCATACTCAACCAACTGTACACCTTTGAGGACATCTGTAGAAACCTTTTAATACTCGGAAAGGAACTGAACGTCAGAGAGAAAGCCGAACATACAGTAGAATATCAAAAATTGCGACTGAAAAAAATACGGAAGAATGTCAGCCGTTCTGCACGGACAGGAAGAAAAAGGGTCTTTTTCATCCTCGGGTTCAAACCCCTCTTTACCACAGGCTCTGCTACATACATCAACGAGATGATTGAATACGCCGGAGGGACCAACATCTTTTCCGGAGTAAACAAAAAGTGGTTCTCCTGCAGTATTGAAGAGGTAATCAGACGCAATCCTGAAAACATTGTGTTTCTCAGGATGGATGAGGAACATACGGTTCTGTGGGACAGGTTGAGAGACGTTGATGCAGTGAATAAAAATAGGACAGTTGGTATAGAACCGACGGTTATCGGAAGCCCCACACCCGAAAGTTTTGTTGATTCGGTTGAACTTCTAAGGGGTCAACTCTTGACACTTGACAAAAAAGGAGATAATCCTTGAAAACCAAATATGCCACGGTTCTCATTATTCTTATTCTGGCAATACTGGCAGGCATCTGTTTCGGCACGGAGTTTTACAGCATAGCACGCCTCTTTTCACTTTCGGAGATTGACAGTACAATTCTGTTCAGAATCAGGATACCGAGAGTTCTCGCTGGATTCATCGTGGGTGCCGGTTTGTCAGTAGCCGGAGCGGTACTGCAGGCAATCTTAAAAAACCCCCTGGCGGAAAGTTATACCCTCGGAATCTCAGGCGGCGCATCACTGGGAATATGCATAGGCGTAATACTCGGGAAAACAGGAGTCATCCCCTATTTCGCATTTCTCGGGGCTGTAATAAGCACAACCATTGTTTTACTCGCATCAATAAAGAAGAGGTTTTCCAATCCCACTGTAATACTTCTGGGTGTAGCACTGAACTTTCTCTTTTCTTCCCTCGTCCTTTTCGTTATGGCAGTGGTCAAAAATGAACAGTTCCAGTCAACGATGCTCTGGCTCATAGGAGACATATCTTATTTCCCGAATGCTCTGCTTTCAACCGGAATAATAGTTATAACCCTCATATCGCTTTTCCTTTTTCTCTCCGGCAGGGTCTACGATGTTATGAGCATCGGAGAGGAAAAGGCCGTTTCAATCGGTCTGAACCTTGAGAATGAAAAAAAACTTGCCCTGATACTGTGCTGTATCATTGTGGGTTTTTGCGTCAGTCTTGCAGGGATTATCGGGTTTGTCGGTCTCATTATACCCCATATAACAAGGTTCTTTTTCGGCTCAATACATAAACGTTCACTGCCTGTAAACTTCCTGCTCGGAGGCAGTTTTCTCGTTCTTGCAGACACCTTTGCGCGGACCATCATAAGTCCTGTGGAGATTCCGGTTGGAGTGATAACCGGGTTTTTCGGGGGGCTCTTCTTCCTTACAATGCTTTTAAAAGGCAGATATAAAGAAATCTGGTGACAAACAATGTTAAGCATAAAAAAACTCAATTTCTCTTACGACAGTGACAGGGTTTTGAAAGACCTCTCAGCAGAGGTAAAAGACGGTGAACTGCTGGGCATCATAGGACCCAACGGTTCAGGAAAGACCACCTTGTTAAAACTTATAACGAAGATACTGAAGCCATCTTCTGGAAATCTTTTTTTTGACGAGGCGAAAATATGTGAAATACCTGCCGGCGAATATGCAAAGAAGGTTGCATACCTGCCGTCAGACATCAACATCTCTTTCTCCTTCTCTGTTGAAGAGTTTGTATCCATGGGAAGATTTCCCCACACAGGCAGGTACGGACGGCTTTCAGCATCAGACAAAAAAACAATCAAAAACGCTATGAACGAATTTGAAATAGGACGTTACGCAGACAGAAATATATGGGAGTTGTCTGACGGGGAAAAACAGAGGGTGTTCCTCGCCCAGACTGTGGCGCAGGAACCTTCTCTGCTGATACTTGACGAACCCACCTCACACCTTGACATAGGACACAGTTTTAAGATACTTGACATTATTAAGAAACTCAATGGTGACGGACTGACCGTGATTACAGTTCTGCACGACCTGAACCTCGCATCAGAATACTGCTCAAGACTGCTCCTGCTGAAAGACGGAGAGATATTTTCGCAGGGAAGTGCCGAAGAGGTGCTTACCTACCAGAACGTGGAAGAGGTATATGATACAAAGGCGCTTGTCTACAAAAATCCCTATTCAAAAAAGCCTTATGTATTCGGCATCCCCGCCGCCCTTATGGGAAAATAA
>CAYOYL010000184.1:0-8209 GCA_964408175.1 uncultured bacterium | reverse complement strand
ATAATTTTTATCCCAGTAGTCAGAAACCTCCTTAATGTCTTTGAATCTGCCGGAATACCAGGGCTGGTAATAAGACTTATCTTTTTCTGATGGGTTCTCTCCTATGTTCAGGTTGCTGTGGGGTACATACCAGGAGAGCAATAGTTTTATAGTTTTTCTACTCTTTGCAGGTATCCTGACAGGGACATAAAGACTGCCGCCAGGGCTGGGGTCACCCGTTTTAAAAGGATGGTTGGAGATACAACGTCCATTTTCAATATTTTTCCAGAGTGTTGTAAGTGGGACAAACCATTTGTCGCGGAACCATCTGCAGTCAACACAGGTCTTCTCTTCAGGCACAACAGCACAGAGATTGCCTTCTGTCCACGGCTGTTCTTTAGAACCTGACTGATGCAGTATAAAACCGTTTTTTGTTGCATTGACACTACTCCCTGTTTTTTCTGCAAGAAAGTTTTTTGAGTGGAAGGAATAAACCCCTTCAATACCTCTTTTCCCATCGTTGATGAACGTATATTCCAGTGCGGCAACAGGTATGCTTGAATTGTCCGCATCCCCGGGAATAAAGGGAGACCACCCTGTAATCTCCACCTTCAGAGTGTTTCCCCTCGTACTTGAGGGGAGAGGGTAGGGGTGAGGGGGGAATGGATAGTTTAGCCGTACAGTTGCAAAAGGGAATTTTGATGTAAAATATTCCGTATCACATCTCGGTAAACCAAAGGATGTAAGACCTAATCCCCCACCTGCATTAGACTGTCCAAATATCTTCCATCTGGGGACCTGTCCCTCAAGAACCCGAGCACTTTCAGGATTCCCTTTGATGCAAAATGCAGAGAATATAACAGGCTGGTTAAGTATCTCCGGCCTGTGGCGTATGGAGATGCTTGTCAGCCCTCCGTTTCCTTCCAGACAGAGCATTCCTGTTCCTATACCGCCTAAAGGAAAAGCAATGTAGTTGAGATTTTCTTTCGTGTATTTTACTGGTCCGTCTTTTTCTCTTTTCATAACCATCTTCCTCTCCACAAATCCTCCCTGAACCTCCAGGGGCCCTCTCATCCCCCCTCACCTTAATCCTCTCCCCGAGGGGAGAAGGGTATCTTTATCTCCCCCATTTAGAAAAGGGGAATTAAGGGGGATTTTCAACTCATAAGACTTTATAATATTTCAGCAGATGAGGCAAATAATTTTCAAGGTAGGGGCCTTTTGATTTCAGGATTGATGAGATTTCTGATATAATTAGTCTATGGTTTCGTATAACTTTTTCCTTTCAAACAGGTTCGCCGGGCAGAAAAAGCGTGCAGACAGTTTCCTGTGGTTCATAAGTGCATTTTCCATTGCAGGTATCGCCATAGGCGTTGTTGCCCTTATGCTTGTCATTGGTGTTATGAACGGGTTTTCAAGAGAATTGAAAAGGAAGATAGTAGGAGCGCACCCGACCATCACCATTGAGGGCAGACCGCTTATACAGGGTTATGAAGGTATTATTGAAAAGGTGGAGAAAAACATCCCTGAAATTAAGGGCACAGCACCGTATTTTTCCACGCAGGTCATATATCGGTCTGATAGATATCTTATAGGCGGTATCTTGAAGGGTATTGACCCTGATTCAGAGCAGAATGTGACAAATATAGGGAAATTTATTAAAAAAGGGGAATTCGCAGGTCTGGAAAAGGGCATTATTCTCGGCAGTGAACTTGCCAGGGAACTTGAGGTTGATGTAGGAGACCCCTTATGGGTAATTTCAGGGACAGTTTCTGGGGGTAAAGAAACAAAGGTAGTGGGAATTGTTGAGTACGGGGTATATGCCTTTGACTCTTCCATGGGTTTTACCTCACTGGACAACAAAACGATAAGCCCGATGAAAATGGTGCATGGTATCGGCATACGTACGGAAAATATTTACAGTTCAGAAAGGTTAGCTGAGAAAATACGTGACGTTCTTGATTATGAGTATACTGTGACAACATGGATACAGAAGAACAAGATACTTTTTGCCGCACTTGCACTGGAAAGAAAATCTATGGCGGTTATACTCGGTCTGATAATTCTGGTGGCGTCTTTCAACATATCTTCCACGTTGATGATAACAGTTTACAGGAAGGTAAAGGAGATAGGTATCTTGAGGGCACTCGGACTTTCCAGAAAAGACGTGGAAAAAATATTTATCTACCAGGGATTGATTCTCGGTATTAAGGGACTTGTCTGCGGTCTTGCTGCAGGCGGAATTCTGGCATGGATGTTGAGAAAGTACCAGTTTATAAAACTTCCGGAGTTTATATATGACCTGTCCCGTCTGCCAATAGAGATATCGGTATCTGACCTGTTGTGGATAATTTTTTCAGTTGTTGTTATAGTCAGTTTTGCCAGTTTATATCCGGCAAAGCGTGCGGCGGGGCTGAATCCTGCACAGGCAATAAGAAATGAATAGACTTACGGCTAAAAACGTTACCAAGGAATATCAAGGTGGTGTGCGTGCTTTACGTAACATTAACCTTGAGGTAGAAAACGGAGAGGTGTTGACTCTTCTAGGCCCTTCTGGTTCAGGTAAAACCACTTTAATAAACATCCTCGGTTTAATTGATAGACCTACTGAAGGCAGTGTTTATCTTGATGGGAGAGAGATAAACTCTCTTAAAGAATCGGAAAGGTGTGAGATAATGAACAGCAAATTCGGTTTTATCTTTCAGTTTTTCTATCTTATTCCGGAACTTACCATCGTTGAAAACGTTATGCTGCCGCTATGGATAAAGGAGAAGACATCATTGAAACTAAAAGCATACTATGAAGAGGCTGAAAGCCTTCTGGAAGAGTTCGGACTTTCGGGAAGAAAGGACTTTTACCCTTCCATGCTTTCAGGCGGAGAATTACAGAGGGCTGCCATATGTCGTAGTTTGATATGTAAGCCCTCTGTAATATTTGCAGATGAGCCAACCGGGAGCATAGATAAAAAATCTTCCGAGGTCTTCTTCAGTCTGATAAAATCACTGAATGAAAAAACAGGTGTTACTTTTATCATAGGCACCCATAATGAAAAGTTTTTACAATTTGCCACAAAAGTAGTATATTTAAATGAGGGAGAAATAGAAAAAATAGAGGAAAGGTAACTACGGAGGTCCGACCTCCGTAGAGGGGTAAAGGAGAGATAAATGGGGTTACTTATATATTTAAATGGGAAATTTGTACAGGAAGAAGAGGCGAAGGTATCAATCTTTGACCACGGTCTGTTATACGGTGATGGTGTTTTTGAAGGCATCAGGAGCTATAACGGCAGGATTTTTAAACTGGATGAACATCTTTTGCGTTTATATAACTCCGCAAAAGGGATAATGCTTGAGGTCCCGCTCAATTTTTATGATTTAAAAAATGCTGTTATTCAGACAGTAAGAACAAATAAACTGAAGGATAGTTATATAAGGATACTTGTTACCAGAGGGGTGGGGGACCTCGGACTTGACCCCAAAAAGTGTAAAGTCCCGACTCTTATTATTATAGCGAGCAGTATAGAACTCTATCAAGATGCTTTATATAAGAAAGGGATTGATGTAATAACTGTAGCAACCCGTAGAAATTCGTCAGAAGCAATAGATCCAGCTATAAAGTCGTTGAACTATCTGAACAATATTCTGGCAAAGATAGAAGCCAATAATGCAGGGGCTGCCGAAGGTCTTATGCTGAATAGTGATGGATTTGTAAGTGAATGTACAGGCGAGAATATCTTTACAATTAAAGGCAATGTTTTCCTTACTCCTCCTGTTTTCGCTGGGGTACTTGAAGGTGTTACGAGAAACACCATAAAAGAAATTACCCGTAACATGGGATTTGTTGTAAAAGAGGAAAATATGACAAGGCAAGATATATTTATCGCTGAAGAGTGCTTCCTGACTGGGACTGCTGCCGGAATAGTCCCTGTGATTTCCCTTGACAAAAGGGTAATAGGAACCGGGAAACCTGGGGGCATGACAGAAAGGATAAGGAAAGAGCTTTTATCTTTGACAAAAGCAGAAGGTACCCCGATATATAAATGATTTTTAAAAATAGCCAGAATAGTAAAAATATGGTAGAATAAAAGCGGTTATAGTTTCGGATTCACCGTTTAAACAGTGGGGTGAACATGTTTGAGAGATTTACCGAGAGGGTAAAGATTCTACTGGATTTTGCCAGGAAAGAGGCTGTTAAATACGGGCATAACCGGATAGAACCCGAACACATTTTTTTGGCAATGTTGTCAGATATTCAGGGTGTCGGGGTTGCAATGCTTCATCATATGGGTATTGAGTTCCAGAAGATGAAGCAGGAAGTTGAAAAGAATATGAAGATAGGAGTTCCTGTCTACGTAGGAGACCTGCCTTTAAGCACACAGTCTAAAAAAGTTCTTGAGATTGCTGTAAAGGAAGCTCAGTTTTATATGAGCAACTACATAGGTACCGAACATGTTCTTCTCGGTATAATAGCTGAAGAAGAAACGCTTCCGTCAAAGATATTAAGGAAAAACGGCATAACATTGAAGATTGCCCGTGAAATTTTTGAGGAAATTCTCAATAGTCCGCAGCAAAAATTTGGCGGGGACAATAGACGTTTTTCTTCTCAGTCGTATCAAAAAGGTAAGACAACCGCCCTTAATGCTTTTGGAAGAGACCTTACCCAGTTTGCAGAGGAGGGTAAACTTGACCCTGTGATTGGGAGAGAAAAAGAGATAGAAAGGCTGATGCAGATTTTATGCCGGAGAAAGAAAAATAACCCTGTATTGATTGGGGAACCTGGGGTCGGCAAAACGGCGATAGTTGAGGGCCTGGCCGAAAAGATTGTCTCTGGCAGGGCTCCCGGGATTTTGAAAGATAAAAGGGTAATTATGTTAGACCTTGCCGCAATAGTTGCGGGAACAAAATACAGAGGAGAGTTTGAACAAAGGATAAAGATAGTTCTTGACGAAATAAAAAATTCCAGAAACGTTATAATATTTATTGATGAGATACATACCCTGGTCGGAGCCGGTGGGGCAGAAGGGGCTATAGATGCTTCAAATATATTAAAGCCTGCTCTTTCCCGTGGAGAAATTCAGTGTATTGGTGCAACTACCCTTGATGAGTACAGAAAGTATATTGAAAGAGATGGTGCTCTTGAAAGAAGATTTCAGACGGTTATTGTAAATCCTCCCAGTGTTGTAGAAACCGTGGAGATTCTAAAGGGACTGAGAGAGAAATATGAACTTCATCACCATCTTAAGATTTCAGACGGGGCGATTGAAGCAGCTGCTATATTAAGTGACAGATATATAACAGGAAGATTTTTACCGGACAAGGCGATAGACCTGATAGATGAGGCTGCAAGTCATAAACGGTTAAAGATTTACAATCCTCCGGAGGATATAGAAAAAATTGAGGTTGAAATCAGGGAGGTTACGAAGGAAAAAGAATCAGCCATAAAACAACAGGATTATGAGAAAGCGGCTTCACTCAGGGATAAAGAAAGGGAACTGAAGAATAAGATAGATAACTCCAGAGAAGACTGGAGTAATCTTATCCCTGAAGAAGAAAAAATTATAACGGAAGAGAATATAGCCTATATTGTTTCCCAGTGGACAGGTGTTCCTATATCTCAGATTCGCAAAGAAGAAAAAGAGAGACTGCTGGAGATGGAGATGTTTCTCCATAAGATGGTTATTGGCCAGGACGAGGCAATTTCAGCGATAAGCAGGGCAATAAGGAGGTCAAAGGCAGGTTTAAAAGACAAGAGGAGGCCGATAGGCAGTTTCCTGTTTCTCGGACCCACAGGTGTGGGGAAGACACTTGTTGGCAGAGCACTTGCAAAGTTTCTTTTTGGTGACGAACAGGCACTTATACAGATTGATATGTCCGAGTATATGGAGAAATTTTCCCTGAGCCGTTTGATAGGGGCACCTCCAGGATACATAGGTTATGAGGAGGGCGGGCAGTTAACTGAAAAGATAAGAAGAAGACCGTACAGTGTTATACTGCTTGACGAAATAGAAAAGGCGCACCCCGAGATTTTTAACCTTCTCCTTCAGGTACTGGAAGATGGCAGGTTGACTGACAGTTTTGGCAGGAGCATTAATTTCCAGAATACAATACTTATTATGACGTCTAACCTCGGGACGCAGATTTTTAAAAACAG
Source organism: uncultured bacterium (assembly GCA_964408175.1). Taxonomy (GTDB): domain Bacteria; phylum Ratteibacteria; class UBA8468; order B48-G9; family JAFGKM01; genus JAFGKM01. The sequence goes on along the minus strand of CAYOYL010000184.1, from coordinate 2,080 downwards.
GGCAGTTATGGGTTTCCAGCAGGGAAACGAAGGCAATTTTTACGCCAACCTTAAAGACAGAATAATGGAACAGGTAAAGAAAACGTTCAGACCGGAGTTTTTAAACAGGCTGGACGAGATAATAACATTCCATCCTTTGAACAATGAACACCTTTTAAAAATTGCTGATATAGAATTGACTACAGTCAAAGAAAGAATGCAAGAAAAGCACATTACAATGATAGTTTCTGAAAAGGCAAAGAGGTTCTTGATAGATAAAGGAACCAGTCCCGAATTTGGTGCGAGACCTTTAAAGAGAATTATCTCAAGGTATGTTGAAGACCCGCTCTCTGAAGAAATACTGAAAGACCTTTATACCGAGGGTTCCACAGTTATTGTTGATTATACGGCTTCAGAAGAGAAACTCACATTCAGGATATTAAAAAAAGGAGACTCCCTTGAAAAGATTAAGAGTACTACCGTTGCTCCTTCTGCTTAACATTGTTACGTTTGCATCCTCCCAGGTCAGAATAGACAGAATCGAGATATCAGGCAATAGAAACGTAAGTGAACAGAGGATACTTCTCCTTATGAAGACAAAGACCGGGGGTGAGTTTAACGAAGAGGTTTTAAAAGAGGACGTAAGGTCTCTTGTAGAAACAGGCTTTTTTTCGGATGTCCGTTATAGTACAGAGGAAGGTAAAGCCGGAGTAATTGTCAGGATATACGTTGTTGAAAAACCCGTAATCAGGGATATTCAGTTTGCAGGTAACAGGGTGTTCAGCGGAAAAAAACTTAAAGAGTTTCTCGGGGTTAACAAAGGGGATATCTTAGATGAGGTGAAGATTTTAGGTGGTATTGAAGAGATAAAAACAAAATACAGAGAAAAAAGATTTTATCTTACAGAGATAAGTTATGAAATTGAAAATGGAGAAGAATCAACAGTCAAGATACTAATAGACGAGAAAGGCAGAGGCTATGTTAAAAATCTTATGTTTGCAGGCAATAACTCTTTCTCTTCATCACGCCTTAAGAGATTAATGAAGATAAAACAGAGAAAGATGCCTTTTATAAGGGGGACATTTAAAGAAGATTTGTTTTCGAAAGATATAGAAAGGGTAAAAAATTTCTACAGAGAGAGAGGTTTTCTTGACATTAAGATTAAAAGTAATATCTCAGCGGATGAAAAGAGCCGTTTACTTAATGTGCAGGTAACTGTGGATGAAGGTAAACAGTATCATCTGGGGAATATCAAATTTAAAGGGGACACTATCTTTGATGAAGTAGAACTGATAAGCCTGTTGATTCTTAAAGAGAAAGGGGAGATATTTAGCAGAAAGAGAGCGGACGAGAATTTTAAGAATCTGGTTACTTTTTATGTAGACAGGGGATATCTACGGGGTCGTGTGGAAGAGGTCCCTATGATAGGAGAAAGGTCTGATGTAATGGACATAACATATTTTATTGAGCCGGGTATGATTTACCACGCAGGTGAGATTATTGTAAGAGGTAATACCAAGACCAAGGACAAGGTTATAAGAAGGGAGGTAAAAATTGAACCCGGTGACAAGATTACTTCTGACGGAATGAGGAAGAGTTTCAACAACCTTTTTGACCTCAACTATTTTGAGAAGATTGATATCTATCCGGAGTTTGCAAAAGATAGCCAGACGGCAAATGTTGTGGTTGACGTTGAAGAGAAAGGGAAAACAGGTATCTTCCTTATAGGTGGAGGCTACAGCAGTGTTGATGACCTCATCGGAGTTATAAGTGTCCAGCAGACCAATTTTGACATAACCAATCCGCCTTCTTTTACGGGGGGTGGGCAGAATCTTACCTTTACTACGGAACTCGGCACAGAGGCACAGAATTTCAGGCTGAGTTTTACTGAGCCTTATTTTCTTGATAAGCCTGTCTGGTTTGGTGCTGATTTATACAGTACAAAAAGAGAGTGGACAGACTATACTGATGAGAGAATCGGTGGTGCACTGAGGTTTGGCAGGAGATGGGAAAATATATCACTGGGTTTTACTGTAAGGGTAGAAGAGGTTACACTTTCGGATATTGATATAACTTCCATTAAAGACCAGGAAGGTGATAA
>CAYOYL010000183.1:0-6232 GCA_964408175.1 uncultured bacterium | reverse complement strand
AGGTTCTGCTTTACTCGCCTTACCACCGTTTTCAAACTCTATCGCAGTCAATACCCCGAACGTTATGGCTTTTGCGGTATGCTTTCTTGGAACTTCAGTTAATTTATTCGCCTGTTCCTGCACGTTGGGGAATACAAAATCTATCAATCCTTTACTTTTGCCAGCATCCAGTATCCGCCGCAGGTTGGCAAGAACTATCTTCTGCTGCTCGGTAAAGAACTTTTTCAAGTCGGTAATATACCTATTTTCGATACTCTCCTCACGTTTAACCCATGTGTTCCATTTCTGTTCTTTTATCTGCTGCCAATTCTCCCGCATGCTTCGTTTTGCAACGTGTTTATAAGCCTTTCCGGTCTTGTCGTTGTTGACGTATCCGGACATCTGGATCTGATTCATGCCAACCCAGGGCCGGTGTCCCCACGCTACGGGCTCTTCACCATTCAATGCCCGTGCATCGTTTATCGACCAGTATCCGCTTTTCAATCTGCTTTCCTCTTTCTTAAGCTCATAGTCACGGTCCGTCGGGGAAATATCCTCACTCTCACATACCAGTTTCTCATCCCAGCGCGGCAACAGGAACTTATTGATAACACTGTCACGCCTGATTAGCCGCGGCTGCACAGTTTCTTCCGTAAACATCCGGTCCAACTCGTAAGCGTTACTCCGCGAGGACGATGCCGTGCTTGCGCCCTCGCCCAGTTTGAACTCCGGCACGCCATAACCCTCCAGGATATCCTTTTTGGTCAGCTTCCGGCCATCGGCGAATCCGAGCTCAGCCATTGTCTTGACCAGGTTTTCAACTTCCTTAACACCTCGCAGGATTTTGGTTTTTCCAGCTTTGCCTACACCTGTGAACTGTTCCCTAATCTCCTGTTTGAGCCGTTTGTACTCAACATCGCCCATCTCTTCAGGCACCTTGATGACAGTCCCGAAAAACGCACCGTTCTCAAACAGTGACATACTGTATTCCATCATCGCCTTGTTTGTATCTACCGAGAGCAACAGGGCATCGAGCGGCGACAGTCCCAATATCAAGCTGTTTGGGTTCGGTTCTTTGAAATGCAGAATTTCATCAGGAGAAAACCGGACGATAGAATTACCTACAAGGTACTCGTAATATTCCACCTCCACTTGATTCTTGCTATACGGAATAACCCGATGTGCAAGCAACGGTATAATCTGCCCTGGTAACCCGAGCTTATTTTTCGGTGTATACCAGTATGCATTACCCAGCAACCCCATAAATATCTCCTGCAGGTACTTGATGAAATACATGTCCATCCATGGATTCGGGTTATTCAACAGGTCAATAAATGGGTGGTCAAATATCTGCTCCCAACTCTCGCGGCTGCCTTTTGATTTTTCAGCATATAGCCGGATATCCACCTTGGCCGTACTGCGTGCAATACACGATACCGCCGCGTATACCCAGCTGGTAAAATTGCTTACATACGCCTGCTTATCGCCTTTTTTAGTACGTTGGAACGTGCTTGTGCTCAGTCCTGGGAAATCCGCATCATTGATAACAGGAATGCCACTGTATCCTTTTGCCAGCACGTTACCAGCCACTTTAACCCGCTGTAATATGTTCATAAAATTTCCTGTTTAGACACTATCAACACCGTACCGTTTGCCACTGCCTGTCATTAACTCTGTTAATGCCCATACCAACGCATCCATCCGGTCAGGGGATTTATCCCCTGGCACAAATTCGGCACACTGGTCTTCCAGCTCCTGAAATATACCCACATGACTAACTTTCCCTTGTTCATACAATGCCGCTATAGGTTCTGCACGAGTTATCTTCCCACGACTGGCTGTTACTGGAGAATAAGGGATGTTCTTGTCAATTGTCCGCAAAACTGTTTCCACTAAATCCCCACCATTATTTACTTCCGCAACAATTCTATCTCCAGTTAAGTCACGATGTAAGTTTATTGCCCTATTACCCCATTTATCCGGACTCATTATTCCACTCCGGTCAGCCACCACGTAATACCTGCCGTCTATCCCCAATCCTGCGCCGATAATACCAACCTCGTCCGAGGTAGCCTTGCTGGTTACAGATGGGTCTATAGAAACTATAATGCGGGATAACTCTGGCGCTTGGTCGACCCTGTGCTTAACAAACCATTCACGCTTCCATAACGCACCCGGTATCTCCTCAATATCCTCGGCTAATATTTCCTGCCGGTAGGATGCTGAAGTCATATCATTTGCGAGTTCCTCTATTGCCGATGTTGAAACAAAAGGATTATCGTGGCTGGTAAAATGGAATACTTGCCACCGGCCAGACTTGTCTTTTTCAGCACGTTTAAATAGGTTAGAAACAAACTTTTTATCTCGGGCCTTGCTCACGCTTCGGCTGTTGCGTGAGGGTGGGGTATATATCAGTACCGCATCTCCATCATTATCAATCAGCATCGGCTGCCCTACTTCTGTCCAGGCCGTTTCATCAATTAACTGCATCTCATCTAATATCAGCAAATCGCAATAATCTCCGCGTAAAGTATCGCTATTCCACGCTGTTTTTGCCTTTACCCGTTGTTCAGTCCCCTCACGTTCAATAGTTTTCAATGTCTCGTTTTTCGTCAAAAGTCCAGCCTCCAACAGTCCCTGTAATAAAATCTTAACCGTATGCCAGAACCGTTCAGTCTGCTCTTGTGTCGGAGCTGCATATAACACACGTATCCCTTTGCTAAATTCTTTCACCGCAAGTATAGCCGCTCCTACCGTTTTTCCACTCCGTCTGCCTGCACGAACTACTTTCCGCTTTGCTTGAGACTCTATAAATTCCCTCTGCTTGTTAGTAGCCTCAATATTAACCTGCGGTTTTATCATTGTCGCTGTTGTCATTTATCCGCCTTAGTTGAACATCAAAAACAAGAGGAACTCCCTCTTTACCTGTTAACTCCGTCCTCTGTGTCGGCATCCCTTCAGTCCTGTTGGCAACCTCTTTAAACTCCTCCAGTTTCTCAATTGCTTTCGCTACCCTTGCCCATGCTGCCAACGCCGCCATACATATATTGGGATTGCGGTTTTTATACTGACTGAATTCCTTCAGCGGCAGAGTCTTGAAATAACTCAGCCAATACCTGAAAGATGTCTCTTTGCTCCACCGCCCGTTGCTCCTGAGTTCAGGATGGTCTTGAAACCCACCTTTGCCAGTTGGATTTAATTTTTGCCCAGGTTTAATAGCTGTTGGGCGAACTTTTCTTTTTTCCATCCTGGTTGCAGGAAGATTTTTTTTCTTAGCAAATGTCCCGTCCATGTTTCTGGGCTGTTCTGTTTTTCTTTTTCCCTTCTTTGCCATTTTTTCTTTTACTTCTTTATCCTCCCTACTTATGTTTAACTATTACTGTTATGTTATTAACCAATGTACGTTAACTACAATAAACCTACTCTCCTGTAGTCCTCTCTCCCTTTTTCGCTTTGCCTTTGACCAGTTTGGGTTCTATCCCGCTTAACTTCTTCCACCGTGCGAGAATCACATCGCAGTACAATGGCGTTTTCTCCATCACAAAGCACCTTCTTCCCAGTTTATGAGCGGCAATCAAGGTAGAGCCTGACCCGCCCGAAAGGTTCCGCTATAATATCCCCTTTCCTGGTAAGTATCTTTATGTAGGGAATTAATATCTCTATGGGCTTGGTCCCGAAGATGATTGACTGCCCGGAACTTGTCGCGTCTGACGCCTTGAAATCAATGTGGTCTGACGCAAAATATTTCCCTTTCATAGACTGGGTATCAAAATACGGCTTACCACCTCCGATAGCATATAACGCCACCAGATATTCATTTTCTATCGGCTCCTCTTCTTTAGCCATATTTAACTCCACCTTTGCCTGACTGCTGGCAAAAAGAGCTATATCGTACTTTGAGAAAAAACTCTTTCCTGCAAACCCCTGGCATCTGTTCGTTAAATGCCAGATGAGCATATTCTTGACCTTCCAGTACTTCTCCATTGCCTGCCAGAGTTTGACAGTATTCTTCCAGTTTTCAAACACAATGATGTTAAACTGCCGCTTTGCCACAAGATGGATTTTGGAAAGCCAGTCGTCAAACTCCGGAGCTGATTCTGTGGTGAGGTACCTTCTGTTCGTCTTATACCCAAACCCTAACGTACCTTTATACTTACCACGTAAGTATTCAAGAATATAAGGCGGGTCGGTAAAACAAAAATCCGCTTTTTCCTCACCCATCAGCTTCTGCATGTCCTCCTTTTTCGTGCTGTCCCCACATAGAAGTCTGTGGGGCCCGAGTTCATACAAATCACCCGGGCGGGTCTTTACCTTGACGCTCGCCTTTTTCACCTCTTTTGCCAGGTCAAAATTCTCCGGTATATTCACTTCCATAGACTCCACTAAATTGTCTATCTCCTTATCAAGAAATCCTGTTAACGATAAATCTATATCTGGGACCTTATCCAAGTCAGCCAGAATCTCCGCAAGTTTCTCCTCATCCCACGACCCGGATATCCGGTTAAGAGCCAGGTTAAGCAGTTTCGCCCGGGTATCATCAACCTCAATGAAAACTACCGTCGTTTTTGCTATCCCCAGCTCTTTTAACGCCTTCAGTCTCTGGTGGCCTGCAATAATCTGCTTTGTCTTCTTCTGCACCACCAGCGGCTGCACCATCCCGAATTCCTGCTAAATTTTCTTGTTTGCCTATGAAAAAGGATCTCATCTGTAAGTGTTTTTCTTTTTTTCTTAACCACTGTCTTGACCTCTATAATAATTTTTATTTCTTTCCCGTCATGGATAACACAATCGATACGCTGAACTATACTCAAGTGCACAAAGGATTCCAGATAATTTACATTGATGATAAAACTCTGCTTGTATCGTGGCTTCGCTAATTTTCTTTGGTTTATAGTCCATTTTTACACTTTCAAACATTTATTCTGATAAGTCTTTCGTACTTTTGACCTTTTGCGAAGTCAAAAAAAATCTCCGAGTCAATTTCTTCAGCAGAATGATAGAGCGGGTCAATAGCTATGAGAGAGGCGTTCCATTTTGCAGTATTCTTTTCCCCTGCTACCGCCTGTATCATCGCCTCATCTCTCCATTCCCGGAATGTTCTCTTTTTTTCTCTCATGTTTCTGGCCTCTGTATAGACATACGCAAAATCTCCACTTTTACGATAATTTGCTTTTGTTTTTTGTATTGCCGGGTACAGTAATCGTGAAAACGGGCATAGATATACTGGCTTGTCCATAGGTTGAGAGTGCCTTTGCGTGGTCGGTAGGTTTTCAATGCTTCAGCTATTGCTACCTGCGCAATAGAATAAAACTCGTCATAATCTACTTCGGGGAACTTGGTACTGTAATGGCGTGATAGTTTCCTTGCGGTGGTGAGAATTTCTTGGAGCTGCTGGTCGGTTGCCCTGAACATAATGACCCCTTTCCGGCGGTGTGCCGGTAGTTGTGTCATCACGTCTGGGCTTCAGGTGGTGATGAGGAAACGGGGAGACCCCATAAATCTCCCCTGTATTAGTTACCGCTTCGGGCATTTCTGTCCGGCGGCTCTGCGTCTGCCTACACTGCTATTCTTACGCTGGTATGAGCCCTTGTATGGACCCGTGCCATCGCGCTTACCTCTTGCTGTCTTACTCACGTTGCTCACCTCCCCTATTTTTCAAAATGCTTTATTTGTTTGACCCTCGCTACCACCGGCTTACCGTTCTTGTCCGGCGCTATTGATAACTCAATCGTCCCGTATTTATGGTTTCCGCTTGCTACATCACCAAAACATCCTAATATTTGTTTCATTTGTTCTTGCGGGATAACCTCAAGTATCCCGAAAATCGCTTCAAGTATATCAAGGTCAATTTTCATTTAATTCCTTTATAGTTACTTCTGTCCTGGGCCTGGCGCTGTACCACTTCTCTAAATGTAACTCCACTATCTGCCTGTCGTCTGCGAAGAAGACCGTATTAAGAGCGTCCAATACCAGCTTCGCCTCGTTATCTATGTCCGGCCGTGTTGCAGGTCTTATCTGCCCGCCTTCCCTTGCCTCTGCCTTCCACTTCTTCGGCTTGGACAATGGTATAGCATGGTAAAACTTGATTTCTATGCTTAAATTTGATTGTAGTGGCGTATCGGGCTTATATGGGATGGCTTGTGCTAAAAAGTTCCGTTCTGCCTTGCGGGTTTTCTCCGGAGTATAGACAACCGGATGTCGGCCCCGCATTCCTACTTTCGGGCGGCCTTTCGGGACCGGCTCGGAATAGATA
>CAYOYL010000182.1:0-6822 GCA_964408175.1 uncultured bacterium | reverse complement strand
ATGGGCGTGCGACTTTTTACCTCGCCGGCAAGGTGGGACTCTTTTGTCAGGGATGCCATCCCGGGGAGAGAAGACTCCTCCTGCTCTTCCATCTCAAGGGTGTTGGTAAGGTATATTTTGAACCTTTCATCTTTGCCTGTTTTGTAACCGAGTTCCTCCATAAGGAAGGAGAGTTTGAGGTGCCCTACGGCATAGGGAGCCATCATAAGTTCAAATCCATAGAAGTTGTTCAGGATATGGCTTTTTATAAAGTCTTTTTTGCCTCCCGAACCGTATCTCTGCGTAAAACTCTCAACAGCGGATTTTACGGTCTCCGCGATGAAAGTCCCGGTGCCACAGGCAGGGTCAAGCACGGTTACACCTTCGGAGGCAAATCCTGCGGACATGCCGAAGCGTTCCTTGAGCATTGCGTCCAGCGAGCGGACTATATAAGAGACTACCGGAATCGGAGTGTAATATACTCCCCGTCTTTCCCTTTCTGCAGGGTCATATTCCGCAAGAAATGTCTCATAAAAGTGTATTACCGGGTCCGCACCCTTGCCTTCAGTATAGAACTTGTGCAGTATCTGTTTCACGTCCGCGGTTGCAAGTACCTCGGATATATCGTCAATTATCCATTCCATTGCAGGCGACAGTTTCCCGAGGGATACAAACTGGAACATCTCCCGCAGGATGCCGATGCTTTCAGGTATGTACTCAACAGCAAGTTTACGATTAAATCCATTTTCGCACCTTGTCCTTGCGGCGAAGAGCCCGTAGGTAATGGTCTGGCTGTATAAATCCGCAAAGTCATCGGTGTCAAGTGTACCAAGCAGGTATATTTTGAACGCCTCGTAAAATCCTATAAGAAATCCTGTTTTTTTCTCTACTTCTTCTTTTATCTCTTCCGCAACTACCTCTTCTTTGAGGAACCTTGTTCTTTTTGCCAGTTCAATTGCCAGTGTTTTGCCGGTATAGGTTTTGGGCAGAGAGAAGGAGAAGAATTTCTCCAAAAGTTTCACAAACTCTTCCTCGTTTTCAGGAGGCGGGGCGGTCTTCAGTTGATGCAGAAGAAATGGTTTTGCGATTCGCACCGTATCTATCAACTGCCCGTCGCGGTATAAACGGAACTCAAAGAAGTTGGTGAGAATGAGATTGGGGAATGTATTAAGGTATCTTTTCAGTTGTTCGGTATCTTCAATGCCATCAAGATTCTCTTCCGCAGGCCTTTTTGCCTCTATGTAGCCGACAATCTTCTGTTTCCCGTCCCAGACACGGAAATCGGGGTTGCCTGCCTCAGTCTTTTTGGGGAGGGTGGTGACACAGATATGTTTTTTGTTTATAGAGTTAGCGAACTCCTCAAGAAATTTTTCAAGGGTAGAATAGTAACTCTCTTCTCTTGCGTCTCCCTGCCTTGCCTCCTCAAAGATGTTCTTCAGGTATTTTTTTATCATCACTTGCCTTTTATGAATTTGAGGGTTTCGTTCAGAGATGGAAGTCTTATGGTTTATCAAACTGTCTCAGGTTTTCTCGCACCCAGTCATAAAAATCAATCTCTAAAAAGTCCAAAAAAGCCATAAATTTTTTATTGGAAAATTTAATTTTGTATTCTTTACAGTATTCTCTGAATTCTTCTCTTATTCCCGCGAGATTTATTATTGTTTCCCTTTTCATCTCTTTTTTTCCCCATTTGGTCTTGCAATATGTCCATTAACCTTATTTTTGTCATAGGCATCAAAAACATCTTTACAGAACTGTATCATCTTTTTATCCCCGTTAGCCATAGCTCTGTGGTATAGTTTTATAAAATATCTTTTCCCTGCTTCTGTCTGCGAATAATTTTTCTTCATCAGGTTATGTTCCATACACAAGGTTTGTCCATTATCAACAGAATTAGTACCCCCCTTGTCTTTGGGTTTTATGTGGTCAGCGCATATCTCTACACCGTCTTTTTCCCCGCGTCCACAAACCACACAGCGGTAGTTATCACGCTCAAAAATGGCTTTTTTGATATCCGGGGGGAAATCCCACAATTGAATATCATTTTTATAGTCAGGGTCATAACGATAGACCCCTTTTTTTATCTTTTTTAATTTCCCTTCCTGATGCAATTTGCGAATGGCCCTCCATGGGTCTCTCGGTGGACTACTGTGATTTTTCAAGTATTGTTCTGTTACCCAGTCAACTACAGGTCCATGTTGTAAATCTTGGTTGGGATGATTTGTGAAATATTCCATAACCAACTCAGCGATACTTCTTGTCATTGTCTTCTCCTCTGCTCAAAAGAAAATTGTTGCTGTTCTATTTGTCCTTCTGTGTAAAGTCTGTTTTTTGCTAACTCACAATATTTAATATCAAGTTCCACTCCAATTCCCAGCCGTTCTGTCTGTAATGTAGCCAATAACGTTGACCCACTGCCGAGAAATGGGTCAAGCACTGTATCCCCGACAAAACTAAAAAGTTTTATGCACCTTTTTGGTAGTTCAACAGGAAATGGAGCAGGGTGTCCAACCCTTTTTTTACTTTCTCCGCTAAAAGTCCAAACGCCATTTGTCCACTCCATAAATTCATTTTTGTTTATGTTAGATTGGCGACTGCCACTTGTTTTTTTCCATGAATTTTTGTAAAGAACGAGAATAACCTCAACAGGTGCTATCACATAGGGCGCAGTTGCAGAAAGCCATGAACCCCATGCTGTCCTGCGCGAAATATTTTGTTCATTCCAAATAACTGTTGAATGATATTTAAATCCAATCTGTTTTGCAATGTTTGTCAAATCAGCACATACGCTTTGATGTCCCCCTTTGTTTTTATCCAGCGGAATGTTCAAACAAAATCTCCCATCGTCTTTTAGAAAGGTATAACATTTTGTAAGCCAATTCCTTGTAAATGAAAGATATTGTTCGTAAGACATTGTGTCATTGTGTGTATTATATTTTATATCTACATTATAGGGAGGGGAAGTTACAATTAAGTCTATTGATTTTTCTTGAATACTATGTACCGTCAGAATGTCAGCATTGTATATCCGCACAGAATCTGTATGGAAAAATAATTTATCTTCAGAAGGAGATATCGCATTATATACTTCAGATGGAGAAATATAACTGCTCTGCGTTTCCTTTAGGTGTAAATTTGATTTTTTATATCTACTTGGATTTTGCGGAGCTTCAATTTTCTTGCTCTCCTTCAGGTATTTTTCTATAGTTTGTTGGGTGAACCTTCTTTGTCCGCCAGGTGTTTTTATTGAGGTAATAAGACCCTGTTTCTCCATACGGTAAATTGTTGAGATGCTTATCCCAAGAAATTGCGCTATTTCTGAGGTGGTATAAAGTGTTTTTTCTGTCATAGCATGACCTCCATCGGTACTTTATAATGCTGTGTAAAAATATTACAACACTATTCAACACTTGTCAAGTTTTTGTATGAGTTGGGTATACAGGTAACACTTTATCTCCCTTCATCTGGGACAAAAAATCCATTGGAGTTGCATAACATAAAGATTGATGTGAGCGCTTAAAGTTATGGTCTGCACTTTGATGATAAATACTTTGTCTATTCAATACCATTCTGCTATCCTATTATTTTACACTGTTTGATGTCCATTATGGTTCAATGTTGAGGTGGATTAAAAGGGCTGTTTCCACCTGCTGGATTTCATCTTCGGATAAGGAGCCGATATTTTTCACAAGGCGCTCATTGTCTACAGTTCTAATCTGATTGCATTTCACCTTGGATTTTACGGTGAGTCCGGCTGTTGCTGACTCAAGAAGCGTTTCAAACGGATAGACTTTTTCTGTTTTGGAGGTAATTGGCAGTACGGTTACCGTATCAGAATATTCGTTATTAATATCATTGGAAATTACTACCGCCGGTCTTGTTTTCCCTATTTCATGTCCTCTTACAGGTTCCATTGTGACCAACCAGATTTCTCCTCTATGTGGAAAGTTCATTGTTTACTCCCATTTTTCAGTAGTAGCGGCTTCCCATTCCTTGTTTGTCTTCGCATCTTCCTTCCGTGTGGCTTTGTAACCTTCCTGCAGTTCCTTGATAAGGCTCAACTGTTTTTCTCTACTGATTTTTTCCTGTAATGCCGTTGCTATATATCTGCTCTTATTAGGAATTTTTTTCAGGTCTTCCCCCAGTTCATCCGGTAAAGTAATATTTAATCGCATATGTATTACCTCCTGTATATATTATACACCATAAACCTGCATTGTCAATACGTAAAATTTTCTCTTTTTTACATGGTTAGCAAGAAGACATAGTATATACTTCCATGCTTTTTATGAATTTCAGGTTATCTTTCTCTTCAGGAGACAGTCTCTGCAGGCTTTTTATAAAGGAGGGCAATTCCAGATAACGCACTATATGTCTCCAGGTGTTTTTTAATTCCTTTGCATTCAGTACCTTGCCCTAATATACGTTGACGGGAAAGGGATGTTTGTGCTATAATTTATACAGTATAGACAAAAACGCCACATAGATAGGCAGAAAATGAAGAGATTACCGCAGTTTCTTAAAAAATATTTCTGGGATGTGCAGTTTGAGAAGATAAACCTACAAGAGAACAGGGAATATATCTTGAGACGTATTCTAAACTACGGAGATGAGAGAGCGGTTGCCTGGATGTACGCAAATTTTGAGAAATCGGAGATGAGGAGTGCCCTTACCAATTTCCGCGGATACTCTCAAAAAAGTGCTAATTACTGGTCTCTTATGCTGGATGTCCCGAGAGAAAAGGTAATATGTTTGAAAAAACACTCGTCAAAGGAGCAAAAGACGTTCTGGCCGTATTAGGTAGTTCCGGCCTTTTGAAGAAAGCGTATCTGGCAGGCGGTACAGCGACAGCCCTTCAGTTAGGACACCGCATTTCCGTGGATTTTGACTTTTTCACGAGAGAAGATTTTATACCCAAGAGGTTTTCTGCCGAGATTTCCAGGGTGGGTTCATTTAATGAAGAACAGGCTGACAAAGGAACGGTTCTGGGTACGCTAAACGGAATAAGGTTCAGTTTATTCCGTTATGAATATCCCCTGATTTACCAGCCTATAAAATATCTTTCCCTCAGTGTGGCCGACATACGTGACATTGCCGCGATGAAGATAGATGCCGTAGCAACCCGAGGAGTGAAGCGGGACTTCATTGATTTGTATTTTATATGCAAAGCAGGTTATGGATTATCAGAAATTTTAGGTTTTTACGACAGGAAATACGGGAAGCTCGCCTCCAATAAGGTTCACATACTGAAAAGTCTTGTTTTTTTCAAAGATGCAGAGCCAGATGAGATGCCCCAGATGTTGCAGAAGGTGAACTGGGAAGAGATAAAAAGATTTTTTGAATCTGAGATAAAGGAACTCGGAACGTAATTGTAAGGTATCCCCAAAAAGAAGACATAAGGTCAGGTTCTGAGGTATTTCGAGAGTGGGAGGTATCTTATTTTTCTCTTTGTGCCGAACCAACTCATCTCTTTTTCGCCTTCATAGTCCTCGGTTATTACCAGAAGGCTGTCGCAGTCCATCTCCTGGCTGGCTTTAATTAAAGACTTCTCTTCATTTTCACATCTCTTTATATCGTTAATGTCATAACAGACCTGTATCAGCCGGGTGATATCTGTCCCTTCCTTCAGTACAAAGTCCACCTCCTGCCTTACAGGACGCTTCCAGTAGTATACCTTCGCACCTCCGTCCATCTCCTCTTTCTTAAGTTTTATCGCCGCCGCATTCTCATAGAGTTGCTGTTTATCTGTCTCAGCGCTGAATCCCTTTGCATGTATGAATCCATTGTCTATACAGTATATCTTCTTGTTGGAACTCAACTGGTCCTTAAGGTCAGGGGAGAACCTGTGTATCCTGAAGAATATGAAGGACTCCTCAAGATAACCGAGGTACTTCTCTATGGTATGCACGCTTTTACTTCCTATTATCCTTTTCAGTGTGTTGTAGGAAAACTCTACTGTTATATTTGAGAGGAGATACACCGCAAGATTCTCTATGGTGGATATAAGGCGGATGTTAAACCTCTTTACGATGTCCTTGTAGATGATGGAGTTGAAGAGTGTTGTCAGGTATTCTTTGTGGTCTATCTTCTTCTGCCATGGCTCAGGATACCCTCCATATTTCAGGTATTCAGAGAGTTTTGTCTTAATCTCCTGCGAGGTGAGTTGTTCAGGACTGCCACCCATCATCAAAAACTCTGAAAAGGAGAACGGAAAGATGTTTATCAGCATATGCCTGCCGGTCAGGTGCGGGGAGAGTTCACTGCTCAAAAGGTTGGAGTTACTGCCTGTGATGACAAGGTTATATCCCTGCCTCTGCAGACGGTTGACAAAGAGTTCCCACCTTGCAAGGTTCTGTATCTCATCAAAGAGTATGTACTTAGGATTGTCGTAAAGGGAATTGAGTGTTGCAACGAGTTCGTTATAGTCTTTTGTCTCAATGAGTTTTTCATCGTCAAAGTTGGCATACCCGAAACCTCCCTTCTTGTTCAGCATATTGAATCCAAGAAAGGACTTTCCTGCTCTTCGGGGACCGATTATCACCTTTATCAGGTCGTTCTGCAGGGGCTTTTCGTAGTCTATATCCCGTTCAACAAACCTCTCTTTTGCCCTGTTTTCCAGTTCCCTTTTCTGCAGAAGCAGTGTGTCCCTTATCATTTTTCTTCCTTTCTACTGTTCATAGTGCACAAAAATATAAACTTTCTTGCATTACATAGTACCTTTTTGATGATACCCTGTCAAGAGAGCGAATTGCCTCATTAAAAATCTATCTGAAATGGAATCGTTGCCTCATTAATAAAATCTATAGGAAAATATTCACCTCTAAATGATAAAAAGGGGGTGGA
>CAYOYL010000181.1:0-6321 GCA_964408175.1 uncultured bacterium | reverse complement strand
AACCTGTGCAGTTCTTTTATCACAAGTTTCTCACCATTCCAGTTTCCAAGGATACCTCTTCCGCTTTCCGCTCCCAGGTCTATCGCTACGAACTTTTTTGTTTCCATACAATATACTTTACATTTTATTCCCCCCCCTGTCAAACCTTGCGAGTTGCATTCAATAATTTCTGATTAGGGATAGATGAAAAAGATAAAAAATGACCCCGCGCTCGGATAGAAATATTAATGAAGTAAAGAGCCTCTTGACAATTAACCTACTTTAGAGTATACTACTTTAGAATAGGTTGTTACGGGGAAAAGGAGATATCCTATGAAATTCTTGGACAGAACGCAGGAACTTGCATCTTTGAACAATAGATGGACCGAGTATACCCCCCATCTCATCATCGTGTACGGCAAGCGGCGTGTTGGTAAAACGGAACTTATTAAACAGTTTATAAAAGATAAACCGTCAGTATATTTTCTTGCAGACAAAAGGACAACTACCGAACATTTGCGTGAAGTCAGCAGACTTCTGGGTACTCATTTCAAGGATTTCTTACTGGTGAAAAGAGGTTTTGGGGAATGGATAGAAGTATTTCAATATCTCAAAAACCGCTCACCTGAACATTTTGTGTTTGTGATTGACGAGTATCCTTACCTTGTTGAGGTTGACAGGTCAATCAGTTCAGTTTTTCAAAAAGGATGGGATGAGTATCTCAAAAATACAAATATTTTCTTCATCCTGTGTGGTTCAAGCATCTCCATGATGGAATCTGAAACATTGACATACAAATCCCCACTTTATGGAAGGAGAACCGGCCAGATTCTTGTCCAACCTCTATCATTTAACGAAAGTTGGAAGTTTTTTCCGAAACAAAGTTTTGATGAATTTCTCGGCATTTATACCATTACGGGCGGTCTGCCAGCATATCTTATACAACTGTCTTCAGAACTGTCTCTCAAAGAAAACATCCTGAAAAAAATATTCCCGAACACGGAGTTTTTGCACAACGAGGTAGAGTTTGTTTTAAAAGAAGAATTGCGCGAACCTAAGAATTATCTGTCTATACTCAAGGCAATATCCATGGGCAAGAGAAAATTCGGAGAGATTGCCAATGAGACAGCCCTTGAGAAAAACGTTCTTACAAAGTATTTGAATACGTTGGGATTTCTTAAACTCATTGAAAAGGAGGTTCCCATTACAGAAAATAATCTTCTCAAGTCAAGAAAAAACCTGTATATAATTACAGACAACTTTTTCCGCTTCTGGTTCCAATATGTATTCCCCTATAAGAGTTCCCTTGAAATCGGGCAGTTCAACGAAGTGTTAAGGATAGTGGATGAAAGTTTTCCTCTATTGCAGGCGGCAACATATGAAAAAGTATGCCGCGAAATTACATGGAACCTGTCAGATAAGATTTTCCGATTTGAACGGGTTGGGAAATGGTGGGAAAAAGAGCAGGAAATAGATGTGGTCGGAATAAACCGGCAAACCAGACAGATACTTTTCGGTGAGGCAAAATGGTCTGTAAAGCCTGTGGGAACAAATATTTTTGAGGCACTGAAGCAGAAATCGCGTTTAGTAAACTGGGAGAAAAACTCAAGGAAAGAATATTTCATTCTCTTCAGCAAGAGCGGATTTACGAAGAAAATGTTAACCGTTGCGAAAAAGGAAAATGTTTTTTTGGTCGGAAAAGACCGCATACTATGAGTGGAATCCCAGAGGTATAGCCCTACGCTAAAGCGGCGGAGGATAAATCTGCGAAGGCGGATTAGAAATAATACAGGAATATCTGACGGCGAATTGTATTATATGAAAAGGAATCGTTGCCTTAAATTAATTTGACTTTTTGAATCTGATATAATATATTACAGATATCATGAAATCTTGCATTTTAAACAAACCTTTTTATATCAAATTCCTTTCATTGAGTATTTTTATGCTTATTGCCGGTCCTTTCTCTGCTTATTGCCGCAACTTCGGATTTGAAACAGGTACCCTGGATTATTGGAATCCAGAACACGATGCAGAAATCATTGAAGAGGGGTCTGATGAAAGAACAAATAATTCATTAGAGACTGTCAGGTATGGTAGATACGCCGCAAGAATAGGTGATGAGGAGCCATGGGAAACCAGTTGGGGAACTACTGATTTTCAAACCTCAACAATCAGTAGTAATCCATTAACTGTTACAGACCCAAATGCAACAATATCCTTTTCGCTTGCTTTTGTAGCCGGGAGGCATAAGACTGAACTTGTCCGTCCATATTATAACTGGACACTTTATTCTAATCTACAGGGTGTTCTCGTTGAGGATACAATAATCCTTCCTTCTGAGCCTGATGTCCAGTATGAAAGAGAATGGCATCAGGGGACACAATATCATTCTCCCGAGCATCCTATTGCCTTTCAATATTGGTATTGGCATGAATGGAAAGATGTATCTCTAAATTTAAGTGAGTATGGGGTTCAGATAGGTGAGAAATTAACACTTACATTTACTGTTTCAGACTGTAATTCTGGCGAGCCCGGAGATACAAAACATGCGGCTTATCTTTATATTGATTCAACTTATGTTGATTCTCCTTTTCCCCCGGAACCTCCCATACCTATAAGTCCTCCAGACGGTACTATAGAAGTACGGCTAACCCCAACCCTTATTGCGTCAAATTATTCACACTTAGATGGAGCTCCTCATATAAATAGCCAGTGGCAAATCTCTAAAAATATTGATTTTACTGATATAGACTGGGACAGTGGAATAAATTATCCCGCAACAACTCAGATAACCGTACCGTCCTCCGTGCAACTTGATTCTGAAACTAAATATTACTGGCGTATAAGGTACCGTTCCAACCCATGGAGTAACTGGTCGCCAGTATGGTCATTTACCACCGGAAGATCATCAACAATGTCTGGTAATGAAGGTCAGATAGTTTATGTAAAGAATATAGTGAGGGATAATGGTCTTGTAACTACAACAGGTGAACTATACATCAAGAACCTTGAGACAGGGGTTGAAAGGGCGATAACAAACTATACCACTGCAGGTACAGGAGCCATACTCAATCCTCAGTTGACCTCTGACGGCGCTAATGTGGTTTATACATACAGTCCTGACCCCACAACAACTGATTTTGATGTTTACATTGTGGATGTTAACGCCCTTGTTGACGGAGCAGATGGAATGGTGGAAGGCCTTGCTGCTGGCAATAAGAAGTATGCGGCTCTCTCTCCCAACTATGACGGGGAGAAGGGACTTCTGGTCTATACCCGCGAGGCAGCAGACCGCACAGAGTTGTGGGTCTATGACTTCGCAACTGAGGCAAATTCACAGATAAAGAGTCTTCCGGGCCTTTTCATAAAGCACCCTGTCTTCCTTTCGCAGGCAGGAGACAATGATGCAACTATTGCTTACATAGGCATACAGTTGGGCTACCAGGATATAATGCTTGTTGATGCAGGCGGCGGTTCAGACGTAAACCTTACCAACAACAACATATCCGGCTATGTAAGCCCCGAATACACCAGGATACAGGCATCCACAAACAATACAGATGTATTAGATATGCCTGACCCGTATCTTATCTATGGAAAGAGGATATGGCAGCAGGATGCCTATGGTGACTGGGACATATACAAGATGAACTCCTCCGACGGAACCGAGGTACCACTGACCGATACGGATGATTATGATGAACTGGCTCCTGCCTTCTTCGGGAATCATGATACTATGCCCGCACTTGCATACAATGACGGACAGATGTTTTATGAGGCAGACCTGCTTGGAGTTGGAGATGTAGCAATATGGCAGGCAAACTACAGCGATAGTTCAAATATCACCAATGCGTCAAGACTGGACAGGACAGCAGGGGATGACTATGGACTTGTCAGTTGGTCTGTTCTGCCTGATAGTGCAGTTGACCCTGAGTCAGGATATGTGAGTTTAGATGAGACAATGTTTGTGTATACTGATGGCTCAAAGGTTCACCGTGCAGATAGTGACGGCTCTAATGATATCCAACTGCCTGGTTCTGGAGCGACAGATATCCAGCCGTCATTGGCGCGCAACGGAGGCACGATTGTATATACAAAAGATGACGATAACTCTATCCGAAAGATGATACATACAGGTACGATAGACACAGAACTGGAGTCAGGTGGAAGCGGAAACCTGAAGGAAGCCACAATATCCCCTGACGGCAGGTGGGTGGCATATGTGAGAGATGCAGGAACTTCCCAGTACGAGGTTGTGGCAGAACTTCTCTCCGGTGATACTATAGTTGCTACTGTAATAGATAACAACGGAGGTGCTCATTACGTAGATATCAGCGCACCATACTTCAACCCTGACAGCACACAGATAGTCTATGCGGTACAGGGAAGCGGGGCAAATCCAAATGAATGGGATATCAAGGTGTTAAGCGTAACAGTAAATAATGATGTGAGCCCTTCAACGGTTACCTCTCACAGTTGTTTAGACAAAATTACCAATACCACCCACTTAAGTGAGAAACAACCCTCATTCTCCAATGACGGGAGTAAAATCATATATGTCTCTGACGAAAGGGGAGACGGCAGTTTCAGTATATACACGATGAATGTGGATGGTTCGGACCATAACCTTGTTGTGGAAGGAACAGGACTTGCCTATCCGATATATGGGCCTGTCTATGACTCAGACTATGGGAACACTTCCTGCGGTGCAGATAGGATAGCCTACCTAAAGGATGGTGCAATATACACGGGTTATGTCTACGGGTGTTGCACTGAAAACCCTGGTTATGCCTCTGGCACAAATCCTGTTACAGGTGAGTCATCCACAACCATCGTTCCTGATACCTCTTCCAAGTTTGGATGGGGCAAGAAGAGGGTTGTGGGAACAGTGGTGGCACAGCGGTATATGCCTGCAAAGGCCGGAGTGAATATAGAGATGAAGTATAACATCGTTGTGGACGTGGATGAGACCAACCTGCCATACTCCTTCACACTGACTGAGGTATATTCTGACGGAGTGGCAGAGACAAATGCACCGACAGCAACAGTTGATGGAGTGGGGGCAACGGTACAATTGTTTTATGATACACCCTCTGCAGGGCTGGTCACGATGAAGTTATTCTTTGATGCAGGTAACAACGGCGGGGTTGAGGACCACCTTGTCCGTGTTACAATGGAACCTGATACTCAGGGTGCATCAATGGTATATGGCGAGGTTAGTTTCAACCTGAGCGGAAGCCCTGTATCAAGCGAGATTACAGGTAATGCCTTAATAGATGTTAACCCTCCGTACATACCAGTGGATATCTATGATGACGAAGGTGCAAAAAGTCCCAACGGTGTGATAGAAGACTTTGACCTTCTGTATGCGATAGATGCCTGGATACAGGATGCTCAACTGCAGGGATACGGAGCAGGCTGGCCTGAAGACATAGACAACTGGAACGGCATCATTATGGCTGTCATTGACATCTGGGCAGATACCGTGACACAAGGGTGTTACTGGACGGGTACTGCAAATGCAACAGTAGGCAGTACACAAACAAAGGCTGGTGAATATACCTTTATCGGAGATAAGGTTATGTCTGATGGTGTCCCAGAGACATATTGTACCTGTATTGGTGCAACAGGTGCAACTGATGAGATGTACTGGACACAGGGGGAGTGGCTTAATCCGTAACAAGAATTAGATTTTCATGTTTTCATGTTAGTATATAAAGTTGTGGACGTTCTCTACAGACTTCTATAGCATATACCCCATTACACAATATACCTTCCACGCGCTAAGATTCTCTCCGTATTGTTTTTCATGTAACACTGCCAGTTTCTCTTTCCAGTTCTGCCAAATTTATTATCTGCTTTTTCATCTTTTTTCCACTCCCACTCACCTGTTTCCTATATTCTATTTTATACAAATCAGAAATCTTTTACATAATTATGGAAGAGTTACCTATTTTTCTCAACTTCTGCATTAACCTCTTTGACATGTTCATCTGGAAGTAATACAATAGGGTTCAAAACCAAAGAATCTGCAAATATCCACAGGAGGAATTAAAAATGTATAGAGGCCCCTTTTCAACTGTTTACGATACGGTGATTTTTGGCGGCGGTATGTGCGGGATAGGAACTGCCTTGACACTGGCAGGTAAGGGTAAGGATATCCTTGTTGTTGAACGTCGTACACAGTTGGGATGGGAGATAACATCTGCATTTAACTGTGATTTCGGGGAGAGCACCTCTGATGCGGCAAAAAAAATAAAAGGACAGTTAAAATCTGCGGGTGGCTTTAAAGATGGTCTTGTCTCTCCACCTATCACTGAGATTTACCTGAGTGAACTT
>CAYOYL010000180.1:0-4723 GCA_964408175.1 uncultured bacterium | reverse complement strand
AGTTCTGCAGGAGACCAGTCACCTCACAGACTCCTGTATAAGAAGGCAGAGGAAAGGATGCTACAACTGCGAGGTACGGATATGAGACAGGAGATAGGAAGAAGGATAGCCAGTACCATAGAAGAACTCCTGCCTTTCGCAAAAAAGGATATAAGAGATACCATGTTTTTCAGACATATTACAGAGACTGTTAGACTGAAGAAACGGATGGTCACTGAAGAAGAGATGAGGATTATAAAAGAAGAAATGGCAGAGATGGAAAAGTGGCAGACGTCAAATGCTGTTGAAGAATCAACAAAATTCAGAAGTCTGGACCGCTGTCGTAGGGTGCTTGAAAAATACGAGGGACAGAAAAAACAGACAGATGTAGAAGAGGAGATACACATAATAAGATTAGGAGACATTGCATTTGCAACCAATCCTTTTGAACTCTTTCTGGACTATGGACTGAGAATAAAAGCCCGCAGCCCCTTTATCCAGACATTCATTGTTCAACTGACAGGTGGTGGCACATACCTGCCCACAGAAAGGGCTGTAAAAGGAAAAGGGTACAGTGCCAATATCTATGACAATATAGTTGGTTATGAAGGGGGACAGCAACTGGTAGAAGAGACAGTAAAGGTACTTAAGGAACTATGGAATAAATAATTAAGGAGAAACCGTGAATAAAGCACTCAATACAAGAATAAAGGTCAAACCAGTTGGATATACAAGGTTTGTAGGTGATTTTTTTGAAGGACCCTGCAGAACAGGGGATGAAAAGGAACTCAGTCAGGAAGGAGAAATATCAGGTGGTAAGAAACTTTTTTCCAGTTTTCTTGAGCATCTTAAACCTAATCTAAACCAGGATGTTGAACTATTGAAACCGGTCTTTCTCTCATGGAACAAAAAGTATAATATACCTGAAAAAGAACTCAGGAAATTAGATGAAGACTCAGAAGAGGCAGACCTGTTTCTGTTATCCATAGGTTGGGGAGGTGACATTTGTGCTGAGATAGCCAGAAGATATAAAAAACCGATAGCCTTTATGTGGTCGGCCCCTCTAAGGAGCACAAAGGCAACACCTCCATTTCCTGCCAGATTTACGAGCACATTGGATTTTGAAGATTTAAATCGGACAATTACCTCACTGAGAGTTAAAAAATCTGTCCAGCAATCCAGGATTCTGGCAGTTGTGGTAGATAAGGGAAAACAAACCTTGTTAGAAAATATCAAGTCACAGTTTGGTATAGATTATAAGTGTATTTCAGTGTCAGAAATTTTCAGGGAGATGGATAGAGTAATAGAATGTAAATCTGAACAAAAGACAGTAGAAGAAACCACCACAATGCTGATTAAGAATGCACAAAAAGTTCACATGAAAAAAGAGTATATTCACCAGTCTGTTAACTTCTATCAGGCAACTAAAAATTTGATGGTGGAGTATGGATGCAATGCATTTTCTCTCCCCTGTTACGAAATTTGCGAGAGAAAGATACCTCATAAAAAAAAGGTTGGTTTCTGTCTGACCCATTCTCTATTGAAAGATGAGGGGTACCCATCAGTATGTGAAGGAGATTTGTATATGTTACCTGCTATGATGTTACTGATGTATATCTCCAGAAGGTCAACACCTATGGGCAATCCCTGGGTGGAAAATAGAGAGAATAACCTGTATAGTCTGCAACACGATGTACCAGGACTGAAAATGAAGGGGTTTGATAAACCTTGTCTACCGTATGAAATTATGAATTTCACATTTGGTGGATGGGGAGCAACAATCCGTCATGATTTTTCTCTTGATAAAGGAGAGGTTGTAAACATATCTACATTTGATTCCACATTTAAAAACATGCTTCTGGTAAAAGGAGAAATAACAGGATGCAGTGGATTCAGAGAGATAGGATGTTTATTGAAAGTCATTATTAAGGTTCCGGATGTATACAGTTTTTACCGTAAAGCAATGAGATTTAATCACCACCATGTAATGGTATATGGAGACTATACACAAGAACTGATAAGTCTGGGAGAGATAATGGGATTTAAGGTTGAAATATAACGCAACAGGAGGCGATATGGATAAAAACAAACTGGCTATACTGGGCGGTGAAAAAACGATTGCAGACGGAACCATTAAAAGGTGGCCGCCTATAGATGAGATAGACCGCAGGTATGTGATGGCTTCCCTTGAAAGTCCTACACATACATTCGGGCCAAACTGTGTTGAGTTTGAAAAGGAGTTTGCACAGTGGAACGGCAACAGATATGCCATCGTTACCAACAGCGGTACAGCAGCACTGCATATGGGTGTTGCCGCCTGTGGATGCGGAGCAGGCGATGAGGTTATAGTCCCTGCCTATTCCTGGTCATCAAGCGCAACCTGTATACTGCATCACAATGCAATACCTATATTTGTTGACATAGATTTTGCTACAGTAAATATAGACACTGAAAAGATAGAAGCGGCAATAACGCCAAAGACAAAGGCAATCATTGTCGTCCACCTGCACGGACTCTCAGCAAATATGGAAAAGGTTCTGAATGTTGCAAAGAGATACAACCTGAAGGTAATAGAAGATGCCTGTCAGGCACATGGTGCGGAGTTCAAAAATAAAAAAACCGGACTCTGGGGGGACTGCGCCGCCTTCAGTTTTAACCAGAACAAGTGTCTCTGTTCAGGAGAGGGCGGTATGTTCGTCACCAACAATGAAGAACTTTACCAGAAAGCCAAGATGCTCTGGTCATTCGGGGAAACACGTACACCCGTTGAAGAAAGGGACTACCATGCATACGCACTGGGCTGGATGTACAGACAGAGTGACCTTGTCGCCGCATTCGGCAGGGCACAACTAAGCAAACTGAATGATTATCTTAAAATACAAAAAGAGAATGTATCTGTGCTTACCGAAGAGATAAAAGATATTCCAGGTCTGATTCTACCCTTTGTTCCAGAGGGACACAAACACAACTGGTACAACTTTACCGTGCGCGTTGATGCTGGTTACTACGGATATAAGGGTAGAGAACCTCTCTTCCGCGATGCTGTTATGAATTCACTGAAAGCAGAGGGTGCAGCCTGTGGTATCTGGCAAAGGTTTATACTCCCTGCGATGACCGTCTTTCAGGCAAGGAATGCCTACGGCAAGGGGTGTCCATGGGACTGTCCCCATGCAAGAAAGGTCGTCTATAACAAGGAAGACTATCCTTCTGCACAGAAACACTGTGATACCCACTTTGTAATCAGTGAACCACTAAGGGCACCCAATAACACAAAGGTTGCAAAACTTATGGGAGAGGCATTCAGAAAGGTCTTTGACAATATCAAACAGATAAAGGTTGAGGGCTAAAGTCTAAAAGTTTTTAATGGAACTGATAATTTTCAGGGTATCAGATACCAGTCCTTTTATTTTATCCCACTGCTGTGCCTTGATGAATCCCTTCTGGATAAGTTTTGAGCCCATACCGACCGCAACCGCACCTGCATCTATCCATCCTTTAAGGTTCTCTTCTGTCGGCTCCACTCCACCTGTGGGAATCGCCTCTATCCACGGGCAGGGAGCACTGATGCTCTTCAAAAACTTTGGCCCCCCCATCTCTCCTGCAGGAAAAAGTTTTACAACAACAGCACCTTCCTCATAGGCAGCAATTATCTCGTTCAGTGAACCGCATCCCGGAATGTAAAGAAGGTTGATGCGATTGCACAACCTCATTATCCTGCTGTTAAAATTTGGTCCCACTATAAAAGAAGCACCTGCATCAATGTACATGGCAGCAGTAGGTTCGTCAATTACCGAGCCTGTGCCCAGCAGAACATCCTTGAATGTATTGTCAGAAGCAACTTTTTTGAAGACCTCGTAAGAGCCTGCCTCCCTGTGCGTCATCTCTATAATTCCGGAACCACCATCAACAACTGCATTGAGAACCTTTTTAGCCACCTCAACGTCAGAACTTGAAAAGAGAGGGATTAAGAAATCTTCCTTAATCCTTTGATAGACCTTCACCTTTTTTCTGTCCATTTTTTCTCCTAATATCCATTCTTACCTTCTGTATACGGGTTTTTATCTTATCATTATCCATCTGCGTAACAACGTAGTGGTAGTCATATTTTTTGTCTGAGGAGAGCATTCTGCCATTTTTCCATAAGAGGTACGGTCCCCTTGATTCTTTTCTTTCCAGACAACCTTTTACCACTGCAATTGCAGTTAGAAGTGAATTCCTGACCTCAAGATACAATTTCAAATTGTTTACCTGCCCTTTTTCCGTTATTCCCCTCCCCCTCTTTCTCGAAGAGTAACGAAAAATAGGAAGCAGATAGTCCTGTAGAGATAGAAACTCACTGTAAAGTCTTTTCAGGTTTTCCCTTTCCCTGACAACCGAGACATAACGGGACATATCTGTCTGTATCTCTTTACGGACACCTCTCAGTTCTGCATCGGAAAAATTATATCTATAATCCTTGTAAATACAGGTGTTAACAGATACCGGTTTTGCCCTTCTGACCCTGTCAAGTATCTTAAGTGCCGCCCTTTTTCCGAAGACCTGTGTATCAAGCAGGGAATTGCCCCCGGGACGGTTTGCTCCATGCTGTCCACCCGCACACTCACCGCAGGCAAAAAGCCCCTTAATGCTGGTCTCGCCCCACTCATCTATCTTTACACCACCCTGAAAGTGCTGTGCCGCCTCAAAGACCTCCACCTTTTCCTTTGACAGGTCAATCCCCCGTCTCAAAAAAAGTCTGTATATC
>CAYOYL010000179.1:0-4216 GCA_964408175.1 uncultured bacterium | reverse complement strand
CCAAAACAGGAGTTTTGGATTGCTCGCAATATGCAGGATATAAACGCCTCTTTTTTTATGGGTATAGGTGGGACACTTGATGTTGTAAGCGGCTGTGTGCAAAGGGCCCCAAGGTTATTTCAGAAGACGGGTACTGAGTTCCTTTATCGGCTTGTCACCAATCCCAAGAGGTGGAAAAGACAGTTGGTGCTGCCGGTGTTTTTTTATAGAGTGCTGCGGGAAAAAATAAGGGGTGGAAGATGAGGTTTGCGGATGTTGCGGCGGAATATAGTGAAAAAGGGGACAGGCTACTTTATTTTCCCGTTTAACGAAAGGATGAGATTGCCGCGCTTCGCTCGCAAAGACAAGAAAGACTGAGATTGCTTCGTCGGAAATTGCACTCCTCGCAATGACGATGCAATTTGATAGGTTGCGAGCCTTGAAAAGACGGATGGAAGATGCGAAATTTCAATAACATTAGGAAAAAACCTGCATATTTATGGGTATCTGTGGTAGTGTGGATGGGAGTAATCTGGGGATTGTCTTCTATACCGGGCGACGAGTTCCCTGAAATCGGGTGGGGCGGTAATTTTTTAAGTATTGCGGTACATTTCGTAATGTATTTTATACTGGCAGGACTGCTGTATTATGCAATGAGAGAATGGAAGGAAATATTACCGGTAGGAAGGATATTTTTGATTGTTTTTGCTGTCTCAGTCAGTTACGGCATACTGGATGAATTTCATCAGTTATTCACACCGGGCAGGTCTTCGTCAATTGGGGATGTGGGAGTTGATGTAACCGGGACGCTGTGTTTTTTAGCCATAGTATGGAAAAAAATGAGAAGTTTTTGAGGAAAAGGCGGCAAATGATACAATAGATTTGTTAGGTATACTAACTGTGTAATCAAAAGGATTGAAGATGAAGATATGCAGGTATTTTTTTATCTCCAAGAGGCAGTTGTTACTTTTTCTTGGAGATTTTTTTATTATTGCCTGGTTTGTTTTTATAAATTACTCATATGAAACAACTGGAATGTTTCTTATATGCGTAACGATTAAATTCTTACCGTATTTTCTCATATATTACATTTTTGACCTTTACAATCCGTACAGGGATTACAGAAGAGGAAAAGAGATTGTCCGAGTTGCCCTTGTTGTTTGTGCGAGTTTTCTTGTTTCTTCTTTCACTCTGCTGTTTTTCTCCTTAATGGGTAAAAGACTTCAACTGCTGTTTTTTCTAAATTCTTTTGTTTGTACGATTGCCTGGCGTTTTCTTTTCAGTTACACATGCATGCTGAAACCTTTAATAAAGAAATGTTTGATTGCAGGTGCTGGGAAAACAGGGATGGAAACCCTCGCTCTTATCAGAAAACATCCACAATGCGGCTTGCAGGTGGAGGGTTTTATAGATGACGACCCCGGGAAGCAGGGTATGAAGATAGAAGGAGGTATTGAGTTACTTGGCGATTCTTCAAATCTTGATGATATTGTAGAAGAGCGCGGCATAAAAATGGTAATTATAGCAATTGTTGAACACAGGTCAGAAAATCTTCTCAACCGCCTGGTTGAGGTCAGCGGAAAAGGCGTTGAGATTACGACCAGCACGTACATTTTCGGACAGATTGCCAACAGGATACCGCTGACGCATATCAATATACGCTGGGTGTGCCTTGTAATAATGAACGAACAGAGATACTTCTGTTCGCCTTTGAAAAGAGGGGTTGATATTTTCGGAGCACTGGTAGGGATTCTACTTTCCATACCGTTTTATATTCTTGTTCCTCCCCTTATTAAGGTGACATCCAAAGGTCCTGTTTTTTTTCTGCAGGAAAGGATGGGCCTCAAGAAAAGTGTGTTTAAAACTATAAAATTCAGGACGATGGTTGATGGAGCTGAGGAGACTAACATTTTTTCCACGTCAGATAATGATTTAAGAATCACTAAGGTGGGGAAGTTTTTAAGAAAATCAAAGATTGATGAACTACCGCAGTTTATAAATGTGCTCATAGGAAAAATGAGCCTTGTGGGACCAAGACCGGTAAGTGTGAAAGAATCTGAGCAGAATTCCTATGATAGAAATATACCTTTTTGGGATTTGAGGTTCCAGATGAAACCCGGGATGTCCGGATGGGCACAGGTTAATTATCCGTACGGTACCACTTTAAAGGAGGCAACCAGAAGGATGGAGTACGACATTTTTTATATAAAGAATAATTCGCTGGTCATTGATTTACTTGTGATATTAAAGACGATGAAGAGCATTTTGTATCTGAACGGGAGATGATGCCGTCAATAACAAGCATTATTCTCGCACGGGGTGTCATTGCGAGCGAAGCGCGGCAATCTCATGAGATTGCGGAGCCTGTTCCGAGACTGACATTGAGATTGCTTCGTCATAAAAAACAATCCTCGCAATGACAGCAAAAACGGGGAGAGGCTAAGAAAAAAATGAGAGGTTTTGAATATGAAGATAGTTAATGTGGTGGGTGCAAGGCCAAATTTCATGAAGATTGCGCCGTTGATGGCGGAATACAGGAAGTATGAGGACATTGAACCGGTACTGGTTCACACCGGACAGCATTATGATGAGAAGATGAGCGATTTGTTCTTCCGCCAACTGGAAATACCTGAGCCAGACGTTAACCTTGGCGTGGGCTCGGCAAGTCATGCGGTGCAGACTGCAAAAATTATGAAGGCATTTGAGACAGTATGCCTGAGGTATAAACCGGAAGCCGTGCTGGTGGTAGGAGATGTAAACAGCACTATAGCCTGCGGGCTGACTGCGGTGAAGATGGGTATTAAACTTATCCATGTAGAGGCAGGGCTTAGAAGCGGGGACAGGAGCATGCCTGAGGAGATTAACAGGATTCTTACCGATGCTATCAGTAATCTGCTTTTTTGTACGGAACAGAACGGGGTTGACAACCTACTTGCCGGCGGCGTGGAGAAAGAAAAGATTTATCTGGTTGGGAATGTAATGATTGATACCCTTGTAAAAAGTATAGAAAAGGCAAGGCAGTCTTCCAATATACTGGAAGAGTTGAAATCCCGTTTTGACCTTGATATGGATAGCTTTGCGGTGATGACCCTGCACAGACCTGCCAACGTTGACGATACGTCTGTTTTTACCCGAATAGTCAATGCCCTTGAAGTTATCAGTGGGGATATGCCGGTTGTTTTCCCTGTGCATCCGAGGACAAGAAGGAATATCGAGGGTTCGGTTATCGGAGAGCAATTGACGAGGAATAAAAATATCTGCATGGTGGAACCACTGGGTTATTTTGATTTCTTGAAACTGATGTCTTCTGCAAGGATTATGCTTACCGATTCAGGGGGGATACAGGAGGAGACAACTGTTTTAAAAATTCCGTGCATTACCCTGAGGGATAATACAGAAAGACCCGTTACTGTGGAAATCGGTTCTAACCAGGTTGCGGGGACAAAAACAGAAACGATTCTTGCTGCTTACAGGAATGTAATGGACGGAAAGTGGCGGGAGCCGAAGATACCGCCTTTATGGGATGGCCAGGCTGCGGAACGAATTGTGAAGATTTTGAAAAGAGAAATTCCTCAACACTGAAAACAAGATATGTATCAACGGTATTGAAAGAGCAGTTGAAAAAGGGTGCTAAGAGTTTGGTGGGGGATAAAGGTTTCCTGAAATACCTGCGAGTCTATAAAAATTCTTTTGCGATAGACGAAGAAAAACTCAAAAGAGAACAACGGTATGACGGGAGATGGGTATTGTAGACGGATATGGAATGTCCTGCAGGAGATATTGCTCTGCGATATAAAGAACTGTTGATGGTAGAGCAGATATTCCGGTCAATGAAGACAATACTGGAAACACGGCTGATTTACTATAAAACTACCCAGTCTATCCGTGGACACGTGTTCTGCAGTTTTCTGGCGTTAATACTACTGAAAGAATTGCAGGACAGGATGTACAAGCGGGGGTGGAAATCCGAGTGGGCGCAGGTATGCGAGGAGTTGAATGATTTGGAAGAATTTACGGTAGAAACGCCGGGTAAAAATTTTGTTATCCGAAGCCGTGTCGGAACCGAGGCTGGCAAGGCAATACAATCAGCAGGGGTTACTTTGGGAACAATTGTACGTTTCCAGAATCCATGATAACTCTTTGGCGGCAAAACAGAGAGAAGGTAGTACCAGAGGGATTATCTTGCTGCCCTTCCGCACTCGCTCCTCAATACTTTCCTTTTCTCTTCCCTCACATT
>CAYOYL010000178.1:0-9190 GCA_964408175.1 uncultured bacterium | reverse complement strand
TATAACATCCTGTTTCCTATAAATTGAGTGTTGTCCGCCATCCGCTTCTATTATCAATTCCCCTTACAGGCTGCCAATTAATTTATTGCGTCTGTATTATACGTCAATAACCTGAAATTTCATCATATCAGATAATTTTTTTATCTGTCGGGTGTAATCCCCGTAAACCAGTGAAAGGTGGTGTCCGGTATTGGCCTGTTGGTGAAAAAATTCCAGTGCATTCGGGATTTTGATGCTCACACTTGAACTGCACCCTAATTTCCCCATACCTGAAGACCCTCCTACTATCTCTCCTCTGGTAATTAAGATGTTGGTAGATGAAGGATTAAACCGGGCAAGGGTAACTACCTCCCCTCTGTCAACTCCGAAGTTATATCTTATTGCAGTTCCCCAGCCGCCCTCAATAAAATGGCCTAACCCATAGGGCAAATCAGCATTGGAAAAACCTTTCATTTTTAGACCCGGCTCGGCGTGACTTATGTGAACAATGTTTGTCTCTTTATCAAAGACAGGATTGCCCATGAATACAGACTTTCCTGACATATATATCTCCAGTGCTGTAGACAAAAATGCATTCAGGTCATTCTCACATGCAGAAGGGTACCCTTCATCTTTCAGAAGGCTGTGGGTCAAGCAGGGAACAAATTTTCTTTCATTCGGGATTTTGCTGGAACAGACCTCAAAACAGTCTATTGTAAAACCGTTGCATCTATACTTTTCCATCAATCTCTTTGCCGTTAAATAGAAGTTTACATCGTTTTTGACAAAATTTTTACTTATATCCACCCTGTCGGCTTTTCTAATGAGGTTTTCGGTTATCTCATCTGCCTCTTTGTTTTCAGACCTGCTTCGGCTAATCCTGTCCATCTCGTCAAAAAATTCCTTAAAGGAGACATACTTACAGTTAATTCCAAACCTCTTCTTTAGTGTATCTCCCGGAATAATACTTTTAACGCCGTAAGAAGGTAGACCCCCGGGTCTGTCAGTTACCACCAATATCTTTGTTCTCTCAATATCTTTTCTGATTCGCATCAGAGATATGAGGTCATTCATTTCATCCCAGTCATAAGGAGCATACCCTTCAATCCCGTTATTCCTCAGGTAAGCCGCTATGTCTACATTGCCTACGCCATGTCCTATCATAGCCACTGGTTTTTTGTATCGTTCAAATCCATAAGCCCTGCAATAGCCCGAAAGCAAGATTATGTCTGCCTCCTGTAAGTCATCCTCAATCTTTTTCCACTGACTCTTGCTTATTTTATAGTTTTCGTTGTACTCAAGTGAGACAGGCTTCAGCATTACAGCCTCTTCTGTCAGGTTTTTCTTAACAGCCTTAACAAATCTTTCACAGATTTTTATCTGTTCTTTTCTTTCTTCCTCCGGAGATATCGGGCTTGTCTTACAGGGCCCTTCGTACGAACTTTTATGGACCAGCATGGGACAGACTGGTTGCACCACAGTCTTCATATTAACAGGTATTTCTGAAGGTCTTCGTTGAGTAGACATTTTTCTTTTACCTCCTAAAATCCCCCTTCTTCCCCTTTGGAAAGAGGGGCGTTGTGGGATTTCTTATTTTTCATCCTTCCTTTCTGTTGATATTTATCATTTCTCACAGATAATGTCAAAAAATCTCTTGGATTGGTAGCCGCACAGGCCAAAGTTTTTGGAACCTGTGCACTGAATTGACAGAGGTGCCTTTCAGTGATAGGATTATAGTATAAATAGAAAATTATTGTGTGACAAATAGATTAATTCAGGAAGAAAATGGCAGACAACATTCTGAAAGATATCCGTGAGGTAATGCTCTCTGAATGGTCAGCAAACAGACGGATTACTGAGGCCTATCTGGGCAAGAAATTTGGAGTAAGCAGAACATCAGTTAGAGAAGCCTTGAAACACATTGAAGAAGAGGGTCTGATTGAACGCCGTCAGGGGATAGGAATACGTCTTAAGGTAACTTCTCCGAAAGAATTAGCAGAAGTCTATGACATCCGCATACTTCTGGAAGGACTGGCTGTAAGATACCTGGCAGAGAATATTACTGATTCTGTCTTGAAAAAACTGAAGGCGGCCAACAATGAATTCAATCTTGCTAAAAAAACCAAGAATGACGAGAGAATCATTGCAGCGGAAACCAGATTTCACCAGATAATAATAAACAACTGTAACAGTCCACGTCTTGCAAAAATCATTGCCAACCTGCAACTGATAACCAGAAGTTTCAATACATTAAATAGAATACCCGGTGCTTATAGATACAGAAAAATTATCTATCCTCATGAGAGGATTCTGAAGTCTCTTGAAGCAGGAGATTCCGAAAAATCTGAAAGGTTGTTAAGACTTCACATTGAGGAAGGGAAGAACAGTGTTTTAAGGTTTTTGCTGGGACCGAGTATCATCCAGAATAACAGCGGGCAAAAGGATGCGGAATCCCGGAAGAAAAAGAGAAGATGAAGGACCTGTAGGATACTAAAATACTGTGTATGAGTGTCTTTAAACCTCGTCAATTTCAATGAAACGGCATTCAAGAGGTTCAAGTGTCAAACTGCCTCCCTCAACCGCAAGTTTCCTTACATCCGAATCCACAACACTATCATCTGGATAATGTATCTGCACCTTTTTATCCGCAGAAAATCCTTTCTCTTTCAGATTAACCCTGAAGGAACACCTTTTTCTTTGCTTTCCAAAGTTCACAATGTGAATTATTACCTTCCCCTTTTTCCAGTATAATGCTGCCATTATGTCTTTTTCGTCTATCTGAACGGGGCTTTTACTAGCAGGTGCAAAAGAATAAGATGAGATATTATAAGAGGTGAGTGCCTTTATCATTTTAAGCGCAGGTTTTTGAATATTCGTTATTGACGGATATGTCCAGAGTCCCTGCAGGAAACAACTGAAGAGAAATTTTTTCCTCTCCTCATCTGTATTGCCTGCCCTGCTGCCGACAATCTGGTGTCCGGTAATACCTGCAAAGTCCACCTCAGGACAGAAGTCGCCTGGCATAGGAGAGAGATTGTTAAGTTCTTCATGCGTATATACAAGGTCTGCGGTGTTTTCAATTACCATCATGGGAACCCCTGAAAGGTGCAAAAAAACCAGACCGTCAGGTCCTACTCTCTCTCTCGTCCAGAAGATAAGGTCAAGAAGTTCTTCTATATCCGTATGTCTTTTGCCGTTAAGGTGCAGGGGATTGTTACAGTACAAAGAAACCACCCAGTCATAGTATATCCCGTCAAAATTGTGATTGGAAAGGACCATGTCT
Source organism: uncultured bacterium (assembly GCA_964408175.1). GTDB lineage: Bacteria > Ratteibacteria > UBA8468 > B48-G9 > JAFGKM01 > JAFGKM01. The sequence continues at coordinate 5,928 of CAYOYL010000178.1, read as the reverse complement.
ATAGACTTCTTTCTAAAATCAAGCCAGTTAGAGCGAAGACACATCTGTGCGCCAAATTCACCACTGCCGGCATAGTTGTGGATAACAGACAGTTTCTTATCTGTCGTACGTTTCCACTCTTCCGAATACCGTTTGTATTCCGGACAGTCAGGATGCAACTCCTTTAAGGAAAAGTAGGGAACTATCTTCATATTACGTTTATGTACCTGTTCAATTACCCAATCCATCTTTTTCATATTTCCATTATCGTAAGGAGGGTAGTATCCATCGCGCCAGAAAGGTCCATCTTCCCGGTAGTCATTGTGTAATCGGATGAGTTTTATACCTGCCTCTGCATAAGTATCCATCTGTTTTTCATCAGGCCATTGGCTGTTTATGCCGACATGAAAGTAAGGAGTGTGGACCCTGTTTTCACCCTTGGGAAAGGGGAGTCCAAGATAATAAGAAAAATCGTACTTGCCTGCGGCTACGGTTATAGGAATTGTCCAGTTGCCATAAGGCTCGTATCTGAGAGATATTATGTTTTTGTCACTGTTATACTGTATATCACAGTATGACTGGCCTTCTTCCCCCTCAGTAAAAACCCTGCCGTCATTTTCTATGTCATCCCCTCTAAATAACTCTATGCCCTCAACCCCCCTTCTTATCATAGAAAGATACAGGGGCAGGTACCGTCCTATCTTCATCTGCCGTGCATTATAGTAATGGCTGTTGCTGAATTCATGCCATATGCAGTGTCCGAAGAATGAAGATTCAGGGATAGATTCAGGAGCGGGTCTGTAACAGGCTGAGTTTAACGAGTCCAAAACCGATAAACCTGCTATGTCAATCTCAATAATCCAGTCAACCGGCTCAGTGAAGTCCATCTGCAGTTTTACACCAACCAGACCAAACCTGTCATACCTGTATCTTCTCTGATAGGCAACATTAAGTTTCTTTCCTGTTTTTGATATATACCAGCCTTTTGCTGTTATGGTAACCGTCCCGTCTTCCTGTACCGCCTTTATCTCAGGGTTTCTGTACATAGATTCCTCATAATATATATATTCAACCCCTTCTTTTCTCCTGATGGAGGAATTTAGTGGAGAAGATAGGATATTATTACCGCTACCATATCTAAAAATAATACTGGACAAAGAACCGCCTCTTTCCCTTGAGTGAAGTGTCTCCCAGTATTTTGAAAGAACCTTCACTCCTTCTTTAGATTCAACGCACCTTAATCTATCATTATACATACCCATTTTTTCCGTCTCCTGATTTTTAAAAGTCTCCTGCACCAACCAGTCTAACTGTATTTTTTCATCTAAAACTGACTTGACAAAAAATTTTTTCTGTGATAATATTATACTATAAAGAAAGAGATATTGTATTACAAACAGATTTAAATAGACAGGGGGTGAGATATATGGAAAGAAAAGGATTTACTTTAATAGAACTGCTGGTGGTGGTAGCCATCATAGCCATACTGGCTGCGATGCTCTTACCGGCACTCTCACAGGCAAGGGAAAGGGCAAGGCAGGCGGTCTGCTTGAATAATGTTAAACAGTTAGGGCTGGCTACACTGATGTATGCGGAAGACTATGATGGTTGGGCAGGTGTGTGGCCTGGATTTCACGGGTGGGAAGAACACGTGAACCTCGGTTATATACCTGACCTTAAGATAGCTGTCTGTCCGAGTCAAAGGCAGAGTGTTTCACCATCCACTGCGTACCTATATACCTATGGTATAGATATTTATGCCGGATGGTTTAGAGAAGCTGCTAACTATCCCTGTCAGATAGTTCAGGGTAAACATGTAATACATTTTAAAATTGGGACGAAGTGGGCCTATTTTGTGAAAATTAACAACCTGCCGAAACCATCGGCGTTCCCGTGGATTATGGATACCCAGCACCTTCCGGGTCCCACTCAATACTTTGTATATTATCAGACTAACCCAGCAAACAATGCCTTTATTCATCTCAGACATTCTGGTTTTACTAATGCATGGTTTGCAGATGGGCATGCTGAGTCCTGTGATGAGGGGAGGATGCACTATCTGTTGCCTGAATATATTATGTTCAGGGATGACAACACGCTGGCAGTTTATTGAATAAAGTAAAGGTAATAGGGAAAAGTCATACCCACCTTTTCGTATTATTTTATGGGGGTGTATATGTTGAAGTTTCTCTCTTTTCTGTTTCTTTTTTTCTGCTGTCAAAGATTAACTTTTGGTGCCTCAGTGATGGAAGTCTCTGTTCCTCTGTTTGACAAACCGCCTGTTGTTGATGGTTCTCTTGATGATGTATGCTGGAAAACAGCACTGAAGATAAAACCGCAGGATGAAAGGTGTGTTGACAAATGGGTAACCTACATTGGATGCACTAAAGAGGCACTGTACGTGGGTATAGACTCGGATATTTCCAACCCGGAGAAACTTCTGTCGTATTATAAGGATAGGGATAGTATGCTCTGGAAGGATGACAGTTTTGAGGTTCTTATTGACTACCGTGCAGACCAGTCCGGTTATATACAACTCATTACAAACCTGTCGGGTGCAAGGTTTGACTGTTATTATGATGCAACGTTGAAACGCTTTCCAAAGGGGGAGAACTTTGACGGGAACTGGGAGAGTGTAAGTAAACTGAAGGGAAACAAAATATTTGTAGAGTTCAGGATACCGTATGCGATGTTTGACCTTTCCGGTAAGGTTAACAACGATTTTGGAATAAACATCCTCAGGATGAACCACACACAGTCGGAATTTGCTTCAGTTGGGGTCCCCTATCATGACCCGAAACATTTTCTTCTTTTAAAAGACCTACCGATACCTGATATGCTCAAAAGTTTACGGGTATCTGACTGCTCTTTTGACATTTTTTTAGAGGGGACTTCTACCGTTAGATGCAGTGTCCAGAATTCAGCAGATGTACCGGTAAGATTTTTCACTGATGTCCAGATGAATGGTGTTTCTCAGAAGACAGGCAAGAGTATTTATGAGATAAAACCTGCTGGAATGGAAAAGGTTGAAGTGAAGTTTTTAGCGGATATTGATAAGACAGAGGGAGAGGTTACGGCAGGTTTTGTAGAAGAAAAGACAGGAAGGGGCTTAAGAACTGTCAGCAGGATATTTCATATGCCTAATCCCTTAACTGCCTATACAGACAGGTATATGTATATGAAAGATGATGATGTCTCTGTATTTTATCTTGATATTAAACTGCCTGATGCCATACTCAAAAAGGCACACATAAGGGCATATATAGAAGGGAAGTCACTCTTCTTTGAGAAACGGCCTCCTCTTGATAAAAAGATGGTGTTTGTAAAGGATATAAATAGTTTACCGTTTCAGGAAACACCTGTGGTTATCAGTGTTCAGTGGGATAAGAGAAAGGTGGAGTTAACCGTTCCACTGCGTAAGACAAAAGGACCATTTTAATGGAGAAATTCAAATGAAAAGATTAGGAGTTGTTGTTTTTTTTATTGTGTCGGTACTTTACAGTGTAGGTATATACCCTGCGGAAGGGCAGTCCGATAGGTGGTGGAATGAAGACTGGCACTACAGGTCAATGGTTTCGGATGAGACGAAACCAACGGTTGCTGATATATACGCCGTAAAGGCAGACCTCACAACACTTTTAAAGAATGTCACTCCTGCCGGGGAGAATATGCTTGATGTAGAATCAATCCGTGTGATAGCGTATAAGAATGGTGAGGTTCTCGGTGAGTGCGAAAGCAATTTTATTCCAGTTCCTGACTTTAATGCCCTGAAGAATGCCAGAGGTATGGTGGTCTGGCGGCAGTACAGTGGAGCAGAGAACTACTGGATATATTTTGACAGAACAGAAAATGGTACAAAACCTGTCATTGAAAAAAAGAGTATTGATATAAATCTTGTAAAAGATGGGGGTTTTGACAAAGGTCTGGATGGTTTTAAGGCCTTAGGTGACTCGGGATTTGACGAATCAAAAGGGTATTTTAAGGATGGTTCTGCACGCATAAAAAAGGGAGGGACCGGAGGAAAACGAGGGTCGGTGAGCACACCGCTTTTTGAGGTTGAGCCTAACCGAAACTACAATTTTCTATTCTATGCAAGTTCAGATGCCAAGGAAGGTAACAGGTTCGCTCTGCTTGCCTATCTATACTACTACAATGAGGAGGGTAAGTATATAAACCGCAGCAGTTTTCGTCTGGAAGCCAGAGGTACATTTGCCTGGAGACCCTATTCTGGTAGTGCCTCTATCCCTGAGGGTACGAAGAAATGTCTTTTATCAATAGAAACCTATCAGGATACAGGGAGTATCTGGGTTGATGACATAAGGGTGCACAGGGAGATAGAAGGTATCCTTGATAACTCTCAGTATAAGGGGGGAAATCTTATAAAGGTTGGCAGTGTAGGAGGGTTACAGTCTAACTGGATAGAGATAAAAGACTCTGAGGGGGGTGCGCAGGACCCGGAAAGAGATGAGACAGAAAAGCGACTTGGATTTTATCTATGGGAGAGCAATCCATCAAAGGTTGTATATTACTACAGCAAGGCTCCCGTGGCGCGGAAGAAAGAGGTAAAGGTGTGGGGAACCCCGGGAGAGATAGTAAGTGGGAGTTTTTGCATAAGGCCCTTTGGTAAAAATGAAGAAATAAAGATATCTATGGAAGGGGGTGACCTGAAGGACGTAACGGTGGTCAGGGAGGTAAAACATCTGAAAAAGAGGACAGGCGGTAATTCCTATCAGGTTATTCCCATCTATCTTGATGCTGTGACCGGTCTTCTGGAGAAAGAGATAACTACCCAGTATTTTCTCACAGTCAAGATTCCTGAGAATATGAATGCAGGGATTTACAGCGGAGCGGTTGTTATTGCCAGCAAAACCAGCACCTTTAAGATACCTGTTGTTCTGAGGGTTCTGCCCTTTAAACTGGAAGAGCCCCCGGATAATGCATGGGGTATGTTCTACGGCAATCACGACTGGAACGGTATATATAAACTGACCGGCAGTGAAAGGGTATTTTATCCGGAAAAGGAACCGGAAATGTTCCAGAATATGAGAGAACATAACTGTAACAGTATAGCCATTATGGGAGGGGCACCTTACATCTCTCAGGTAGACGGTAGGCATGTTTTTGACTACACAAAGACGACTGGAAGGTGGATGTCCTCTCTTATTGATTCTATGGACAATGCCACAAAATCTGGCTTTAAGACTGTTCTTTTGATGAGTTACCCTGCCTATCTTTATAATGAGGCTTTTTCAAAGAAATACCTTGGCGTGCCGATTATGTCGGAAGAATGGAAAAATCTGATATCCGAATCTGTTAAAGATATCATTGGGTTGAAGAATAAAAACAGGTGGCCTCAGAGACTACTTTTTTACGCAATTGATGAACCTGCAAATGGAAAGAAACTGACAGAAGACTGTATAACTATGTGTAAGATAGTGAAGGAAAATGTAAAAGATGCCCAGATGGCCGAAACACTCCACAGACAAACCTATAAGCAGTTGTCACCCCTTGTAGATGTGAGCATTCTGTTTGCAGGACATGTTGACACCGAAATACTGAAATATTTCAAAGAGAACAATACAGAATACTGGCTGTACAATGGAGGAAGTTTTGGGCGCTTCTATAAAAAAGACAGGATGTTGAACGGCTTTTATCTCTACAGGATAGGAGCCACGGGGAACTTCCAGTGGGCATACGTCTGGCCTCAGGGTCCCTATGCGTATGATGACATAAAAGATACGAAGAGAGGCAGGGGGTCGGGCTATTATTATATATATCCTTCCGAAGAAGGTCTGAAGGATACGCTGGCGTGGGAAGGCTTCCGGGATGGTGTTACTGACTACAAATATTTATATACCCTTAAAAAAATAGTTGACGGGATATCAGCCTCAGGTGATGAGAAAAAAAAGAAAGAGGCAGTGTCTGCCTGGCTTGAGATTGAAACCCTTG
>CAYOYL010000177.1:0-2011 GCA_964408175.1 uncultured bacterium | reverse complement strand
AAGAGATACAAAGTTGACAATTTCCAGGGTTATCAAAAGATAGTAACCCCCGAAAATTCTGACCTTGAGGAAATTAACCTTGCGTTTATAAAGAATAATGAAAATAACGTATTTAAAGGAAATACCAATGGTGAAGAATCTGTCTTTGTGATAACTGAAGGGCGTGTAAAATTTTCCCTTGAGTCTAAACTGATGGGGGAGATGGAAAGAGAGAACGTTTTTGATGAACCACCCTGTGCTGTTTACCTACCGCCTTATTCAAATTACTCAATTGAATTTGAAGAAAAAAGTGAGTTATGTATAGTCAGTTGCAAGGCAAAAGGGATGGGAAAACCTAAGTTTATAGGAGCAAAGGACGTTCGCTTTAAAAGGGTGGGGCTGGATACCTATATGAGGAATACGCATGAAATACTTCCTGAAGACTTCCCTGCCGAAAAACTGATACTGGGCGAAACCATAACTGACCCGGGTAACTGGGCAGGCTATCCACCTGAAGAGACCACCTTTGAGGAATTGAATTTCTTTAAGATAACACCCCGGACAGGTTTTGGAACAGTCAGGGTCTTTAATGAAAGTGAAGATAATATGTTTCTTGTAAAAAATGATGAGGTTCTGACGATACCGAAAGGATATCATCCCATATCCGTTGCACCTAAACACCGCATTTATTACCTGTGGGCACTTGCTGGAAAAACGAGAAAGGTAGTTCCTATTGTCCACCCGGATTACAGATTCAACGGTAAAGTGTAAAAGTAGAATCCTGCCTTATTCCAAATATGGTATGGAAAATGTGGGAAAAGGAGAAAAAATGGAATATATAGACGGATTGTTCTCTTTGAAAGGAAAAACGGCAGTCATTACAGGAGGTGGAGGAGTGCTGGGTTCTGAAATAGCAAAGGCGTTAGGGTGTGCAGGTGCCGAAAACGTAGTCATCTGCGATATTAAGAACGCAGAGGAGAGAGCCGGAGAAATTGCAAAAGAGGGTATAAATACCTATGGCCTGTATATAGACGTTCTTAAGAAAGAATCCATTGAGGATACAACCAGAAAGATAGTAAAGGAACATAAAAAAATTGACATCCTTGTAAATGCGGCAGGCGGCAACATGAAAGACGCCACCACCTCCGAAGACCTATCTTTTTTTGACCTGCCTCTCGGTGCGCTTGAAAAGGTGGTCGCCCTGAATCTCTATGGTGGAGCAATACTACCTTCACAGGTTATGGGAAGAGAGATGATAAAAAATTCTGAAGGGGGGTCAATTATCAACATCTCTTCAATGAATGCATTCAGACCGCTGACCAAAATACCAGGGTATTCAGCGGCTAAGGCCGCTGTGAGCAACTTCACGCAGTGGCTGGCGGTACACCTTGCACAGGAGTACAATAAAAAGATAAGGGTTAATGCCATAGCACCTGGTTTTTTTCTTACAACACAAAACAGGTATCTACTGCTTGACGATAAAGGCAATCTGACACCGCGTGGTATCTCCATAATAAACCACACTCCAATGGGAAGATTCGGAGAACAGGCAGACCTGTCAGGTATCTGTATATATCTTGCATCCGATGCATCCCGCTTTGTAACAGGAACTGTGGTCCCCATAGATGGAGGTTTCAACGCTTTCTCAGGAATATAAAGGAGAGTAAATCCCCCTTCCATTCACCCTTTAACAAAGGGGGGTGAGAGGGGATTTAAGGAGGAAAAGTAAAATGGATAAGGCAGACATTGGCGTAATTGGAATGGAGGTTATGGGAAGAAGTCTTGCACTGAATATGGAAAGCAGAGGGTATACCGTAGCGGTTTTTAACAGGACAGAGTCAAAGACAAGAGACTTTGCCGATGGTCCGGCAAAGGGCAAAAGGTTCGTTCCTTGTTATGAACTTAAGAACTTCGTAACATCACTGAAAACACCCCGGAAGATAATGCTGATGGTAAAAGAGGGGGCGCCGGTGGATGGATTTATAGAGAAGTTAATCCCCCTCCTTGAAAAGGGTGACCTCATAATAGACGG
>CAYOYL010000176.1:0-1500 GCA_964408175.1 uncultured bacterium | reverse complement strand
GGATTTGTATCTGATTTGATAAAAAGAGGCAAAAAGGTCTTCCTTGACCTGAAGTTTTTTGACATTGCCGATACTGTAAGGGAAGCGGTAAGGCAGGTGAGTGAACTCGGGATTGACTTCCTGACAGTGCACGCGGACAGACAGGTGATGAATGCCGCAGTTGAGGGAAAAGGGAACGACCATCTTAAAATTCTTGCAGTTACACTTCTGACAAACATCTCTGTTTCGGACCTGAAGAAGATGGGGATTGATAAGAGTCCCGAAGAGGTTGTATTACAGCGTGCAAAGATGGCTCTTGAATGCGGATGTGACGGTGTTATCGCTTCGGGCAGAGAAGTTTCTGTTATCAAAAAGGAGACAGGCGGCAAACTTCTTGTGGTTACCCCCGGGGTGCGTCCTTTTGGTGCTTCAGCCGACGGACAGAAGCGTTTTGTTACCCCCTCAGAGGCAATAAGAGCAGGTGCAGACTATCTTGTTGTCGGCAGACCCATAAAAAATGCCCCAGACCCGGCGAAAGCCGCTGAAATAATACTTGAAGAGATGAAACAGGCATATGGAAGAATGACGGGGAAACCATATGGTTAAGAAAGATTCGTTAGCATACCGATGTATCTGGCATAGAAGGAGATTACGATATATCCTATATAAAGTGCTACAAGCAGGTAGACCACCACAGGCAGTACCTTGAGTATCTGTTCAACGGTAACGTTAACCTCGTCTTTCAGATAGTCTGATACCCTTTTCAGCGTCTCTTCAATCGTCCCGCTCACCTCTCCTGTTCTCAACATATCACAGACGACTACGGGAAACCATCTTTTGCCGCAGAATACTTCTGACAGCATGCTTCCTTTCCTCAGAAGAGGTAATACAGTCTTTATGTCATTTTTTATAATAGTATTTCCTACTGTTTCTGCGGCAATCTCCACCCCTCTTACTATACCTGCTCCGGCAGTGTAGAGTGCGACAAATGCTCTTAAAAACCTTATAACCTCTATCTTCATAAACAGTTTCCCGAAGAAAGGCATCTTCAGGATTAAATTATCTTTCTTCTCAGTAAGTTCAGTGGAGTTTTTGGAATGGCGAAAAAAGAAAATAACAGAGAAAAACAGAAGGTATATCAGAAACAGAGGTGGGAATACCTTTATTAAAAAGGCACCGATACCCTGCAGGAAGAGAGCCGGGACAGCAGGTATAAGTATGGCTAAGTGCAGTAAGATGACAGGATATGTCAGTCCGCTGAGCATCTTGTTCTTTATACCTGTCATAAACTCAAAGTATTCAGCAAGACTGGCAAGACTTTCCGTCAGACTGCCTGAGTTTTCTCCTGCCTCTATTACACCGATTTCAAACTCTGTGAAGATATCCGGAGACAAGAGTCTCATCTGCCGGGTGAGGGTGTTCCCTTTTGTAATCCCTGAGTAGAGTTTAGAGGCTGTATAAGATACATCAGACGTTGAATTCTTTGACAGGTGTTGCAGTGCCCCTGAAATGTTAAAACCT
>CAYOYL010000175.1:0-7632 GCA_964408175.1 uncultured bacterium | reverse complement strand
GGCTTTGGTTCCAGCACAGGTAAGAACTACGGCGAAGTCTGACACCCGGAGAACTCACCCTCCTGCGTCCGAAAAACAAGCTCCGGAGGGTTCAGACAGCTCCGGGCAAGGTTATTGGTCAGAACGCTTCCGCTCTTCGACTTGTCTTACTTCTGTGCTTCCACACTTGCACGTCAACTCTTTCCTTTCCTCTCCGTATCATTCTATAATTCTTATGTCGAAATTTCAGGAGGAATATAAAAATTTGCTTGATGGAAACAATAATGTTACAATAACAATTTTTCAGGGGGAAGATATGGGTAGAAAAATGTATAAGGATGTGGTGTGCAGGGCATGGCTGAAGAAAGAGACGAAAAATAAGGTGGAAAAAGATGGTAAAACATACTATTTCTGCAGCCCCGCATGTAAAGAGAAATTTGAGAAAGATACTGAAAAATATCTTAAACTCGTTGGGTAGTATAAAATGTTTGATATACCTGAACTTGTCGCTTTAGACCTTGAGACAACAGGGCTTAAGCCCTTAGAAGGAGACAGGATAATAGAGATTGCTCTTATCAGGATAGCAAAAAGCAGTGAGGTCATTGAAAAATTTGTCACCGTTGTAAATCCAGAAAGGCAGATTCCGCCTGATGTATTTCTCATAAACGGGATAACTGACGATATGGTAAAAACAGCTCCCTGTTTTAAAGATATTGCAGGGAAGGTTTTTGATTTTATAGCAGGCAGAACGCTGCTGATACACAATGCAGATTTTGATATACCATTTCTTGAAATAGAATTCAAACGTTGCGGAACCTCCATTCCCGAAACAAAGGTTATAGATACCCTTGCCATAGCGAGAAATTCTTTCATCTTCCCTAAAAACTCTCTATCCCGCATAGCCGCTTATTACAACATAAATACTGATGGTCTGCACAGAGCCGAATCTGACGCTATGATGACGTATAAAATCTACCGTAAGTTTTGTGAGGAATGGGAGCGAAGGTAACCTGTGGGAAAAATAAATTTGACAAAAATCTTTAGGTATAGTAAAATGACGAAATTGAGGGAAAAATGAAATTGTTTTTGATTCTGTTGTTTTTAGTTCTGGGAATGTTTATCATAACAAGCGGATGTACGTTAAGTCTTGACCTCCATCCTGATGGCAGACAAAATCAATCTTCTAAATAGGAGCATACTGTTGTTTTTTATTATTAATCCCCCGAAACTCTAAAAATCCAAAAAGGACACCATGGATTATAGATTGTTGGGGGTGTAAGAAAGGAGGAGAAAGAATGGCAAAAGAGAAAGGCAAAGTGAAGTGGTTCAATAATGCCAAGGGTTACGGCTTTATTGAAAGAGAAGGCGGCGAAGATGTCTTTGTTCATTACTCTGCTATTACTGGAGAAGGATATCGTTCACTTCAAGAGGGTGATGCGGTTGAATTTGAAGTAGTATCAAGTGACAAAGGACTTCAGGCTGCAAATGTAACCAAAATATAACACTAACACGGTTGCCGGGATGGGATGTTGACATTCCATTCCGGCAACTTAGGATGTTGTTAACATCTACAGTGAAGGATGTAATATAACATTATTTTGAGAGAGATAGGGTTATCTCTGTATAGACTTCTCGGGTTGTTATATAAGAGGTCGGGAAGGTTTGCCCTTTTAAAATCCGGCTTCTTACTTCTTTCCAAAAAGCAGGTTATGTGTTAAGATTTCACACTATGGGATATAAAAGGTGGATAATAGTGTTGTCTTTTTTTGCATTCTCTCTCTGCACAGGAGCGGAAGATATAACCGGTCACCTGCGCATGGCACATGAAGCGCATAAAAGAGGACTCTATTCGCTGTCCAACACACAGATTGACAAGTACATACAGGACAATCCAGATGCTAAAGACATTGACTATGCTTATCTACTATCTGCGGTAAATTGTCTACATCTAAATAAAACAGACACTGCTATTGAAAAACTGCAGGCTATAAGACACCGTTTCCCCGAATCGGAACTTATCAAAGATGCTGCTTCTTACCTTATACTTGCCTATCTTAAGAAGGAAAAGATAGAGGATGCTGTCTCTTTATATTCTGAGTACAGAGAAAAATTTTCAGAAGATATCTTTCTTGAGCACCAGATTGAACAAGCGGTCTTCTCCCGTGCTGTTACTTTATTTAATAAAGGACTTCTGGCAGAAAGTAAAAAGGTACTGTCCCTTTTCGTCTCTAAATTTAAAAAGTCGGGATACCTGCCTGAAGTTTTTTATTATCAGGGACTTATTTCTTATCAGGAGAACGATTTTACCGGGGCGGCTGATTACTTCAAACAGGCATCTTCATTCTCTTCCCTTATAGAAAGCAGGGATATACTTGCTGACGTCAATCTTAAACTGGGAGACTGTTTTTTTAATATGAGAGAATATGACTCCGCCGCGTATTTCTACAACAAGGTCGTTGAGGAGTTCCCTGATACACTATACAGCGTATGGGCTTATTTCCAGACATCACTCCTTGAAAAAAGAAAGGGTAATCTCACAAAGGCAGAAGAGATTTTAAAAAGTGTGAAAGGGAAGGCAAAGTATGAACTGAACTTTAAGATTCTCAGTGAACTGGCAAACATACAGATGCTCCAGGAAAAATGGGGTGACTCGGAGAGATATTTAAAAGAAATAACGGAACAGTTTCCCGGATACAGAGACCTCCCTGAAGTCTATCTTAAACTGGGCTTTGTCAATTTTAATATGAGCAGGTTTGAGGATTCAATAGAGTGTTTCAAAAAGACCCTGTCTTTGCCTACCAGTGAAGAGGTAAAAGAAAAAAGTTATTTCGGACTTGGCTATACCTATTATACCAAGGAACTGCACGAAGACTCTTTTAAGACGTGGAACAAACTTCTTGCGGAATTCCCGGACAGCAGGTTTGCCCACGAAATACTTTTTTTTACCGGCAAGAAACACTATGAAAAAGGAGATTATGACAGTGCAGTAAGATACCTTGAACAGGTTGTGACAAAATTTCCAGAAAGTGCCTTTTACGTAAGCGCCTGTCAGATGCTTGTGGAAAGTTTATTAAAACAGGGAAAGACAAATGAATCTCTTCGGATATGCGAAGACTTTTTCACTTCAGGTTCTCAGAGCGAAACCATAGGTTTTCTCTATGGGAAAACGCTGTATCTTCTGAAAGATTTTAAAAAGGCACAGGAGGTTCTGGAAAAAATAAAAAGCGTGAATCCTGCAGAGATGGTTGAAACAGTATATTATCTTGGGAAGATTTACGAATACGGTGGCAATGTAGATAAGGCACAGGAAAAGTTTCTTGAAATACTTTCCTTTTATCCTGAATTCAAAGAGTGGAATAAGGCAGCCGAAGAAGAACTGAAACGCCTAAAAAAATGAAAAAATGTTACATCCTGCTGTCAGTCCCCCTTTTCTTAAACTCCTACGGGTTCTCACAGGACATAAAACTCCCTGATGAAAAAATCACAGGTGAAGACAGGAGCATTGAAAAATCAGAAATAATTATAAATCTATCACCGCCCTTTAAGGTTATATTACCTGAGGTATCGGCACCCAGAGAAGAACAGCAGGGTGAAACGGCGGTGGTAGAAAGTTCGCCGGGAGAGGGAAAAATGAATGAGGGGTACTTTTCCATCTCTGCAGGAGACTACAGTCTTATCCAGAGCAGTCTCTTCTATCGTTATATGGCGGCAGAAGATACGGAATACTCCTTTCTCCTGGATGGTTCTTTTAAAGAAGGGTACAGGAAAAATGGAGAAGAAAAAAAGACAGGGTTCTCTTTTCACAGAAGCAAGCAAGCGTCTGATAGATTATCAATAGATTTGGAAAAAGTTTATCTCGGACTTCCCGGGCAGGAATTCAACCCGCTGGCTCTTGAAAGAGACTCCTTTTCTTTAAAAAGTTCCTATTCTTTTCTGGGTAAGACAGGATTCATCCCTTCTTTCAGCCAGTCTTTCTACAGGGTGGACGATACTGAAGCAAATTTCCTCTTGTTAAACCTGCTTTTTGACAGACTGCCCTTCAGGTTTGAAACCAGTGTGGAAAGGCAGGATGTCTTCGGAGATTTCTCAACGAACTCTTTTTCCCAGTCTGTACTTATGGAAAAAGAGGGGGCATTTATAGGCGGTGGAATAAAAATAATAGAGGGATACGGAACAAGGTTTCTCCCTTCACTGCACTACCCTTTAAATGAAAACCTGTATCTCGGGCTGAGTAGTTTTTATAAAATCCCAGACTTTTTTGAAGATATTATGTTTATCAACTATAAGGAACTTCAGGTCTATGACCTTGCTCCGGAAGAGGGGTATAGACTTAAGGTCGGGTTTATAAAAGAAGAGGAGAATAATAGACTCAGTTTTGACATATGCCAGACCTACCATGATACCCTCTATACATGGGAAGATGAAGACAGCAGCGGTCTTTTGGAACCACATTTAGAGGAGTGCTGGCAGACATCCATTAGTGTGGATTTTAAACAAAAGTTTTCAGACAACCTGAGCGTTTTTTTTATGGGTGAAAAAACCTTTATGGACAGAGAGATAGACTTTTATCCGGAAGAGAAGTTTGATGCGGGTATAATTTTTTCTTTTTTTTCTTCTTTGTCCTGTAAACTCTGGTTTTCTCACACAGGAGAAAGAATTTTCTCTGGGGAAACAATGGGGAGTGATACCATACTGAATGCTGAGTTGAAAATGCTGTTCGGCAAAAATATAGAGTGGGGCATTGGAATATACAACATTGCAGATAAGGAATATTTTACAGTTCCCGGGTATCCTGCAGAGAAAAGAAGTTTTGTCTCTTCTTTAAAATTACTTTTTTGATAAGAGGGGGTTACGAATGGGACTATGGGAGTTTATAATAAAGGGCGGGCTGATAACCATACCGATTCTTTTATCAGGTGTATTGACACTCGGAATTGTTATTGAGCGTCTGATTTCAATGCGGCATGCCGAGATAGACAATGAAAAGTTTATCGGTGAGATAGAGAACAGGCTGAAAAAGAGAAAAATTAAAGAGTCTCTGGACCTGTGTGACGAGAAAGATGGTCCGGTGCCGAGAATAATCAAGGCAGGTCTTTTAAAATCGGACAGGAGCCGGGAAGAGATAAAAGAATCAATAGATGATGCGGCAAATCATGAGATACCGAATCTTGAAAAGTATCTCGGCATCCTTGCAACAATAGCCACCGTATCACCACTGCTCGGACTCCTGGGGACTGTTACAGGTTTGATAAGAGCCTTTATGGTCATAGAGGCACAGGCAGGGCTTGTCAACCCGGGTGAACTGGCCGGGGGGATATGGGAGGCACTTATTACAACAGTTGCGGGTCTTATTGTTGCTATTCCATCTTATCTGGCTTATAACTATTTTGTGAGCAGGGTTAATAGTATCATCCTGCAGATGGAAAAAAGCGCTACGAAACTGATTGACATACTTTTTCTCATAAAATTGGAGGAGGAGTAACGTGAAATTCCAGAGGCACTATTCCATTACCAAAGGAGAACTTAACCTTACACCTCTGATAGATGTGGTCTTTCTTCAGTTGATATATTTTATGCTTACATCCAGTTTCATAATGCAGCCCGGTATAAAGATAAATCTACCGCAGGCAACGACAGCAGAGACTATGGCTGAAAAAGAAGTGAGCGTCAGCATATCTGAAGAGGGAGTAATATTCTACAGGGACAGACCGGTGACCCTCGTAAATCTTGAGGGGTCTTTACAAAGAGACCTTGCAACAAACTCAAGGTTAAGATTGATAGTAAAAGGGGATAAAAAAGCAGAACATGGTATAGTGGTTAACGTTATGGATACAGCAAGAAAGATAGGAATAAACAGGATAGCCATAGCTACGATGCCGGAGTTTTAGAATGAGTAAAAAAAAGGACCGTCTTTTGCTAATAAAAACCTCTTCTGTGAGTTTTTTTATTCATCTGGTAGGCATTTCCTTGTTCTCTCTGGTTCTACCTTTTCCCAGGATAGAAAGAAGACCTATTGAGGTTTCAATACTTCCCCCCTCTACCGTGGTAAGACCTGAGATTAAACTCGTCAAGGCTAAAACTATCCCTGAGGTAAATATACCCCGGGTCATTGCCAAGGATGAAAAAATAGCCACCCTCAGGGAACCGGAAATAATAAAACTTTCCACCGAACAGTTTACAGGTTCTCAGCAATACATCCCTGTTACACAGATAACAGATAGGTTAGAGATACCCGAGTTTCAGGTAAAACTGCCGGATATTATATCCTTCAAAAGTCTGGAGAAAGGCATGGGGAAAAAGATACCTGGTATTAACATAGAAGGTCCTGCTGGTAGCAGAGTACTTCTTTATAGAGAACAGGCAGACTATCCTGATTGGGCACAAGAAAAAGGGATAGAAGGTAATGTGCAGATAAAGTTCTGGGTTGACCCTGATGGAAAGATTGAATTGACAAGCCTCATCGCTTCTTCAGGTTTTCCAGAACTGGACATATATGCGGAACAGAGCTTGAGGAAGTGGCTTTTTGAACCTGTCCAGACAGATAAAAAGGCATGGGGTATAATAACCTTCATCTTCAGGCTGAAATGATACCTATAGAAATAGACCTTGCTGTAACACTTTATCTCGGTTTAAGTATTTTGATTTTGCTTATATGGATTATTTTTGAGTGGAAAAAAAGAGTGGTTACAGACAAAAAGAAAGAAGATTCTCTGTGGCAATGTCCCACCTGTTTTTATACCTATATAGACAGCCGTTCTGAGAACATATCAGAGTGTCCCAGGTGTAAAACCCTTCACAAAAGAGAAGAAAAAGAGTAAAATAAAACAGAAGAGATAAATCTCGTTCTCCTTTTCAAAAGGGGGAGAGGATAAGAAGAATCCCCACCTTTTAATTCCCCCCTTTGGTTCCCCTCCTTCAACAAAGGAGGGACAGGGAGGATTTAAGAGAAGTACTGTTAAAAGCATAGATAAGTTTGACAGTATTCAGAAGGGATAAAGGAGGTAAGATGATAACAGAGATAGGTATCGTGGCAGGGGAAATCTGGCAGTACCTTGAGAAGTATACAGAAGCGACGCTATCCACAATCGCCAAGGCGATAAAAAGAGAGAGGGACCTGGTGCTTTTAAGTCTGGGCTGGCTTGGAAGAGAGGGGCACGTATTGATTCAAAAGGAAGGGGATGAATACAAAATCACCTTCCAGAAAAGAGGTTAATTGCCCGTTCTATTTAGCCCTGCGGATTTAGTGTGAATATTTTTTAAAATTTTGCATTTAATATATATGGGGGATCGTCTAATGGTAGGACATCAGACTCTGGATCTGAGGGTCCAGGTTCAAATCCTGGTCCCCCAGCTTCTCTGGTATATTCCGGGCACATAAATACCTATAATGAAGGTACTTCTCGTTTCGCTTATAAGGGAATGTTTGAAGGTATCCATCTCAGGTGAAAAACCAAAAAGCAGTCTATTCCTGAGGTTTCCGAGTCTGGCGTTTGCCAACATCGCAGCCTTGACACCTGAAGATATTCAGGTTGAACTGTTGGATGAACAGACTGAGCCTATCATTCCAGAAAACCTAAAAGCCGACCTGGTGGCAATATCTGTTCCTACCTCTCTCGCCCCGAGAGCCTACCAGTTATCCCAGAAATTCAGGGA
>CAYOYL010000174.1:0-16793 GCA_964408175.1 uncultured bacterium | reverse complement strand
GGCGAAGTCTGACACCCGGAGAACTCACCCTCCTGCGCCCGAAAAACAAGCTCCGGAGGGTTCAGACAGCTCCGGGCAAGGTTATTGGTCAGAACGCTTCCGCTCTTCGCCTTGTCTTACTTCTATGCTTCCACACTCGCACGTCAACTCTTTCCTTTCCTCTCCGTATCATTCTATAATTCTTATGTCGGAATTTCAGTTCCAAATATCCTGTTTGACACAATAAGGAACTAAAGGTTAATATATCTCAATGAACAACAGATTGATAGGGTCTGGGATTATAAAAAGGCTGCACAAAATTTGTACGTATTTGATGTTCCTTGAATAAAAACAGATTATTAAGAGAGGGGGTGATAAAGATGTTACGCGTCAGACACTTTACGGGTGGATTAACTTCCAAGGCTTTACATTTTTTTGATGACGAACTAAATGCGTGGATAAAGGAAGATAATGTCAATGTAAAAATGGTTTATGAGTTTTTTGGACAGGCACCTACAGGTATGAGTGGCACAAGAGAAGACTCTATATTCTTATCTGTATGGTATGAATCTAAAGAAGATTCCCAACAGAATAAATAAGGATACCCATATTATCTGAATTCTACGCTGTAACAGGTAAAGAAAATTTGTATTTATTCCCCTATATACTCAGGGAGAATTCAGTCTTTTTAACCTCTGATTTGCCTTTGGTTCTTGACGTTCTGAAAACAACCCGCCCACCCCCTCAGCCGCTTGACAAAAAAAAGCCTTGTGTTTAAATATAGGTATGAACTCTCTCGAAAGGGTTATCACCGCTTTACAGTTTAAAGAACCTGACAGGGTCCCTGTATTTGAACTTATGATTGACCCCAAGGTAATTGAAAAAATATGCCCGGGCTGTTCCTATTCGGATTTCATAGAAAAGATGGAGATAGATATTGCGATTACAGGTACCCCCTCCTCTTTATACCGCCGGGAAAAAATACCCGGAGAAGAAAACCTGTTCAGGACAGAATGGGGTGAAATCAGAAAAACCACAAAAGAGATAGTCCCCTTTCCCATGAAAGGACCTATACAATCAAAAGAAGATTTAGACAACTATACTCCCCCTGACCCTTTAGACCCCTATCGGTATGAACAGTTACAGTCTCTGATAAAACGCTTTAAGGGAAAAAAGGCAATTGCAATGCACCTTCACGATGCCTTTTCATATCCCACCTACCTTCGCGGAATGACCGAACTAATGATGGAACTGGTTCTTAACCCGGAGATTGTAAAAAGACTGGTAAGACTATCCGTAGAACACACAAAGGTAATAATCAAAAAAGCGATAGAAATAGGAGCGGAGATAATTGTTTTCGGTGATGACTACGGTGCAACAAACGGTCCTTTAATATCGCCGCAGCACTTTAAAGAATTTTTTCTGCCGGGGATGAAAGAGGTCGTTGGTACAGTTAAAGAAAACGGGGGCTATTGCATTAAACATACCGACGGCAATGTCAACTCAATAATGGATATGATAGTGGAAACAGGGATTGACGCAATCCACCCTCTGGATCCCATTGCCGGTATGGATATGAGAGCGGTCAAGAATAAATACAAGATTTGTGTCATCGGCAACATTGATACAACAGAACTCCTCAGTAAGGCGTCCACTGATGATGTAAAAAGAGTGGTAAAGAAAACAATTGAAGAAGTTGCTCCTGAAGGCGGGTATATCATCTCCTCAAGCAATTCCATCCATTCAGAGGTAAAACCGGAGAATTACGCAGCGATGCTTGAGGCTGTCAGGATGTACGGAAGATACAGATAATCAGTGTCATAGGCAGCAAATGAAAGGCTGAAGGTATTTTGTAAATACTCAGTCAGCACCGTTATTCCTCCCCCTTTACGGGGGAGGATGTAGGTGGGGGTGAGTGGAGAACCACAAATTTCACCCTCACCCGTCTTGCCCTGACGGGCTTCGGTCACCTGCCTCACTAACTCAGCGGGCGTGCCATACGATGCTCTTTATTCATCGCATCGGCACCCCTCTCCCCTTAAGGAGAGGGAAAATACACGCAGTTCAGTGAATATATACGGTATTTTTGTAAACCGTATGGCACAGGATGTTCAGAAGATTTTGCCTGGGTTGAGAATGTTTCCCGGGTCAAAAACCCTTTTTATCTCCTTCATGAGATGTAAAGCAGGTTCATCCGTAAACAGGCCGATATACTCTCTCTTTGCCATCCCTATACCGTGTTCCCCAGAAACCTTACCACCTCTATTTTTCGCATCAACATGGATTTCCCTACGCACCGCCGGATAAATCTCTTCCCAGTCGGATATCTCTTTCTTGTTCATATCCACCTTCATAATGTGGGTATGAAGATTTCCGTCCGCAGCATGCCCGTAGGTAGGGAGCCAGATGTTGTATCTTTCGGAAATCTCTTCTATACAGTGAAGGTGTCCCTCCATCTCACTGCGGGGAAGGACAATATCAAGGATTTCTATTGTCCGCGGTTTCAATGCCTCGTAAACCAGACTTCTTATAAACAGAACCTCCTCCTGTTTGTCCTGCTGTCGAGCCACAAAAACATCTATGGCGTTATGCTCCGTGGATATTTTGGAGATTTCCTCACTCACGGACAACAGTTCCGTCTCTTCTCCCTCAAGTATTATCATAAGGAAAAATTTGCCCTGCCTGACAGGCCATCTTTTCCCGAGATAATCTTCGGCAATGGAGACAATCTCCATACTGATAAATTCTACAGCCAGCGGCAGTATCCCCGCACAAAGCATATGGGGAACACTCTTGAAGGTATCAAAAATATTATCAAACGGAATGATAAGTGTTAAGGTTGAGGCAGGGAGAGGCATTATACTGAGTGTCGCCTTCGTAATAACCCCAAGGGTTCCTTCTGAGCCTGCCATAAGGTGAAGAAGACTGTATCCGGAACTGTCCTTAAGTATCTTACCGCCTAACCGGGTTATCCCTCCATCTGGCAAAACTACCTCCACCGCCCTGAGAAAATTTCTTATCGTCCCGTACTTCACGGCCCTTGAACCGCCTGCATTGGTAGCAATAACACCACCCACCGTGGCATTTTCTTCCCCGGGATGAGGAGGGAAAAACATCTTCTTTCCCTTGAGGGAATCATAAAAATCTTTCAGCGTAACACCTGCTTCCATCTCTGCCATAAGATTGTCTGTATCAACATCAATTATTCTGTTCATCCTCTCCATGCTTAAAACAACCCCTCCTGATGCCGGGACACAACCACCGCATAAACCTGTACCTCCTCCGCGGGCAACCACAGGAAAACGCTCTCTGTTGGCAATCTTCAAAAGTTCAGAAACCTGACAGATTGCATCCGGCTTCACAACAACCTCAGGATATCTCTTTAGCGAAGGGAGCGCAAATTCATCATGACTGTAGTCCTCAATTCTTTCTCTTTCCACAAACACGTTCCTCTCACCCATCACTCTTTTAATCTCATCAACAACCTCACCTGTTAACTTTTTATACATCCTTCCTCCGGTTTTCAATCTTAACCATGGTATAAGGACCATCAGGAATAACTGCAATAGATGAACTTCCTCCGTATTTTTTCAAAAGTTCCCGTATTGAACTGTCTATCTCCTTTAACGGCACCATATGTGCCTTCTTTATCTCTTCATATTTCAATCCGCTGCTGTAAATCTTTATCTTTGCCTTCTTCAATGCCTTTATCAACTCTTCTACCTCCCATTGGTCAGGTACAAAAAAATCCGGTCTGGATATTCTTCTGAGGAATTCATCAGGGCTTCCCATTCCGAACAGGAGAGACCTGAAGTTTTCACTCCCTATCCCGTCAACACATTCCGAAAAACAGATTATCTCACCACCTTCAGCCACAATATCAGCCGCGGAGACCAGACCCTTAACCGTCTGGTACAAATCCCTGTCGAGAGGATAACCTCCGTTGCTTGTGATTACTGCTTTGAAAGGTTTTCTCGCATAAAACAGGCTTTCTTTCCTGCAATGCTTTATGCCCTCAGAGTGTGCCTTTTTTACATCACCTCCAAAAACCCCGGTAACCTTTTTTTCTTTGTTGAGCGTCACATTCAATATGAAATCCGCACCAGCAGCCTCAACCATTTCCAATGCAAACCTGTGACAGGGATTCCTGTACAAAGTACCCGCACCTGCAAAAGGGGATTCAAGAAAAGCAGGACCGTGAAAAATTTTTATCGTTTCAATGCCTGCTATACCGGGGCAGACAGCTTTTCTGCCTCCGGAAAAGCCTGCCATAAAATGCGGCTCTATCAGCCCTGTAAGAATTTTTAAATCAGCTTCAGCGTAGAGCCTGTTGACGTAAAATTTCTTACCCTTATACCTCAGTCCGACAAGTCCTTCAGGACCTTTTGCATTATGGTCTATTAAACGGTATCTGCCTGCAATTTTTTCTCCCATCAGTTCAATCTTTTCCTGCCGGGATGTAGGCCTATGCACGCCTGAAGCTATCAGGATGGTTATCAGTTTTGAGGGAATCCCTTCTTTCTCTACCGCTTCCAGCAAAGGAGGAAGGATTAATTTATTGGGAACTGCCCGGGTATGGTCGGATACAACTATGCAGACATTTTTAATCCTACGCTTTGCTCTGATTATTTCAGCAAGAGGTTTACTGCCTGTAGGTTTTAAAAGGGCCTGCTTGATTGCTTCTTCAGGGTGTTCAATAAACTTCACCTCATTCCCCCCAAAAACCTCAGTACCATCGGGTAGAACGAGTTTCAGGTAGCCTTTCCCATAAGGTAAATTGACCTGCATTCACATCTCCTGATTTGCACTCTCATTTACAAACGAAACACCCTTGTGAAAATAAAAGAACGTTCTGGCAAAACAGTTTAACATAAGGAATGGTTGTATGGCAAAAACGCATCACTTTATTTATTTATTGATTATGGCAAACAAAAAAGGTAAAATGAGGTTATGGAGAAAAAAGAATATAAAAAGATACTGGTGGTGGATGATGAGCCTGACTCACTTATGACGCTTTCTATGGCGCTTAAATCTCTCGGATATAATGTCCTCGGAGCCTTAAACGGTGAAGAAGGACTGAAAATTTTCAGGGATGAAAAACCAGATGTTGTTATACTTGACATTGTTATGCCGCAGATGGATGGATGGGAGGTCCTGAAAAGAATAAAAGCAGGATTTAAGAGCAGACGGGTTCCTGTGATACTTGTAACCGGGAAGAGTGCGAATACGGATAAGTGGGAAAGATACAAATACAAGGCTGATTTCTACGTAACCAAACCCTACGACCTAAAACAACTTCTGTTTACCATCCAGGGTATACTCTCTGAATGATATGTATAGTTAGGCAACCCCGATACCTTCCTCGCCATAACTCTGAATAAAAAAGTTTGACTTTTATCCGCATAAATGTTAGCATTTCGAAAAGGATAAATACGACCTTCTTTTAAGGCCGAGGGGGAAAGATGAAACTTTCCGTTTTTATTCTCGCCAGTCTCCTCTTCTTCAGCAATGCAAACCTTTCAAACCCATCCACACAGGAAGAATCTCTCTTGAAAAAATGTTCCGACCAGTTAAAAGACACGGCAGAAAAACTGGAATCCGCCACACAGAAGAAATGTCTTGAAAATGCAAAATCATCAATTGACAAGGCATTAGATGCCACCAGGCAGGGAAAAGACAGAGAAGCAAAAGATAACAAGAAAAAAGCACTGAAGTGGGTAGTACAGGCAATCAGGGAATGTATGGCCCCCGGGGAAATTCCAGGGCTTATCGGAGAAAGTCTGAAAAATGAGGGGGGACTGGATGCAGATGGACTTGACCGTCTTAATACACTCATTGGTGCTCTTCTTGATGCAAAAAAGGAAAGAGCAAAGTCAGACTTCCCTTTCTATCACGATATGGCCATCCAGCAGATTACTCTGGCACTGTTTTCCATAATAGACAATGGGGGTTTTGACGGCTGGCGTCCTGAAAAAGCTATAAACTGGTACATAGAGGCTGCAATAAACTGCCAGGACGTTCAGGAACTGATTAACAAACTTCTTGACTATATGGGGAAAAACAAAGACAAAACAGGTATCCCTGATATCAGCCCAGAGGCCTGTCAGAAGGCAAAAGATATGCTGGACAGACTTTATAAGATGAAAAAAGATGGTGCATCCTTTGAGGAGATAGTCAAACTCGGTGAAGAGATAAAGAAATTTCTTGATGATGAAGGCACAAAAACAGGCAGGCTGCGAAGTGAGAAAGATGCACGAGAGGCAGAAAAAGTGGAAAAGGTATCCCTGCCGGTTACAGCGGTTCACTTTACCGCAATAGATGGAAAAACAAACATCAATAAGGATTTCGTCGGTGAGGTGGAGACCATAAAGTTTTTTGCTGTTGATGGAAAAGAGATTAAATCCTCCGAGGTCAAACCGGGGTTCTCATCTCACAGTGAGCATCTCACCGTTGATATCAAAAAAGTCTTAAGGATAGCGAGTGTATCTATCATAGGGACAGGAGGAATAGTTAACCTTGTACAGGACAGGAAAGGGGGTGCCCCCTCAGACCTTTCAGGTATACAGCCAAAAGAGGGAGTTATCACCTCACGCAACAACTCCATAAAAGAAACCCTGAACGTTGAAAGGGGTGCCATAGACATGACAGATACCCCCCAGTCCCATTCATTGAGCATAAACGGGCAGTCAACAAACATTGTGGCAACGAGAGAAGGCCAGATTGCAGTGGCAGGAAACAATATAAAGGTTCCTGTGACAGGTACCAGTGAACTAAAACTTGTTTCTCCTGATGGCAGAACATTAACGTCGGAATCTCCTTCGTGGGGATATGAGATTTCCATGCCTGAAATCACAAAAACCAATATATGGCAGCCTGTCAGCGCTGTTGTTTACGGGCTTGAACCCGGCAGATTCATCCTGTTCAGATTCATACCCCAGCCCGGGCAGACAATCAAACCCCTTGAGGTTGTCAAGCCGTCCGAAGAATTCATTGTCCCTTCACCTGTAGCTGAGATAATGGTGGATAAGCCGGGACCGCAGATGCTGAATATCATAGTTGAACTGCAGGCAGAAAAATGAAAAAATTATTTCTATTATTCTCCACAGCGTTTGTTTTCACCACCACTGTATATGGAGAGGATATCTCGGACAGGTCTGTAACGCGTGTGGACTTTTTTGCCTACGAGGATAATAAATCCCTGAATGAAAGCCGTGTGAGATTTTTAATCTCAGGAGGACTCGGCCTCCCTGAGATGGATAAGATAAACAACTATATAAAATGGATAAATTCAACCTACAGCGGGTCAATAGACACCATTGACCATTATCAGGACCTGAATATTCAACTGGAAATTCCCATAGATAAAGGTCTGTTCTGCGGTATATCCTATGAGTATGGCAGAGCAGACGCTAAAGGAAATCTGTTTTTTTTAGGTATCCCCCACCATTTTACAATTGACCTTGTAATGCACGGAGGTGAGGCGTATATAAAAAAAAGGTGGGTTATAAGGCCTGAAAGGTTTACCATTGAAGGAACGGTTGGGGCGGGTTATTACTTTTCAGATTACACGGAAAAAGAAAACGGATACCGCGTCTCGGGGGATGGCAAAAACTACGGAGCAAGGACAGCCCTTGCATTACACTGGAAGTTTTCTGAAAATACAGGTATGTTTGCAGAAGGCAGTTACAGGTGGTTAGAGTTCAATAAATACAAAGATGGTGGAAACGTCATAACATTCGTATCACCCGGTAACCCTAAGGTAGAGTCCGACTTCAGCGGCCTGTTATTCAGACTGGGACTGTTTTTCAATCTTTAGATATCAATATTCAGCCGCAATTACAACACAGTTCCTGCGGACTGTAAAGAGAAACATATGCAGAAAGCACAAAAAACAGGTTTTATAATCTCCGCCTCAACCTTCGTCGTCATAGGAATAGTATTCCTCATTGCCGGCTTTGCTGCCGGAAACATCACCCTGAAAAGGATGGGGGCAATATGGCTTCCGCTGGGTATCATCAACCTCCTCCTTGTATTATGGGCACTCAGAAAAGAAAAATAATCTGCCAGGAAATTCTCCATAACAAATTTCAGCAACGTGACTGGTATTCAGAAGGTGAGAAATGAATGGATAAGAAGATACGAATATTTATCACAGGCTCAACAGGTTTTATCGGCAGGTCACTTATAGAAGAACTTTGTGCGCGGGGTTATGTTGATATAACAACATTGGTAAGACGCACATCTGATACCAGTTTTTTGGAAAACAAAGGCCTGAAAATTATCGCTGCGGACATAACGGATAAAGCATCTCTTGATAGTATTGTTGGCACATACGATGTTTTATTTCATTGCGCAGGATATTTAAAAAATAGAAATAAAGACCTGCTTGAGAATGTCAACATCCGCGGTACCGAAAATATATTCCAGTGGGCTCTTGAACGCGGGATAAGAAAATCTATTTATGTAAGTTCCGTATCAGTTAACTCAGGTCATGCTGGAATCCTCCGTACAGAAGATATGCCGTATAACGCAGTCAATCAGTATGGTCTTTCAAAGATTGCTGCAGAAAAAATCGCGCTAAAATTCCGCAATAACGGACTCCCTATGATAATAGTGAGACCGGGCATGGTTTACGGCAAAGGAGAGCCCCATATGATGAAACTATTGGCTATGCTTATTAAATCACGGCTGTTTTTTCTTCCTGATTGTGGAAGAGTTAGTTGGCACCTGGCATCTGTCCGCAACGTATCTGCCTGCCTAATCCACTGCCTTGAAGATGACCGTGCACTGGGCGGTACGTTTAACATCGCCGATAAGGAAGTCCTTACAGTACGGGAGGTTATGAAAATTCTATCCAGACATCTGGGGGTTCACCAGCCTCTTTTACTCCCGCATCCCCTGACAAGAATTTTTTCGCTCATACCCTTTGTGGGCAAACGCATCAAATTTTTATGCACGGACCACATTTACAGCATAGAACGGCTTGAAAAGATTCTCGGTTTTACACCCCCGTATCGGGCAGAAACTGAACTGGCAGATATGGCTGAATACTTCCGCTATAAAAGACCTGTTTCACACAAAAAGATAAAGAAGAATAGGTAGCCGTTTAGCATACGGAGGTCGGACCTCCGTAAAGAACGCCGAGGACAGACCTTAATCGCTTGGTAGTGGAACAAACTGGGAAATAGACAGTTTTATATCCCCTGATAAGATATAAATGCAGTGCTGGAAACTCTTATGATAAGGGAAGAGTGTTTCCCGTATACCCAACTTACACAAATAAAACTAAACCGTCACCTTCAACCCGAAGGTTTTCAGAGTGGATACTATTTTCTGAATCTGGGCTCCTGTCGGAGGAGAGATATTCTGCATGGTATAGTGATAACCCACCGCATTATATTTTGAATTTGGCTTATGGTATGGAAGCAAACGAACCTCTGAAATACCCTTAACACTGCAAAGGAATCTTCCCATATTGCTAATACTTCGTTCATCAGCATTGAAGCCCGGAATTAACGGAATTCTTATTTCCAAAGGTATGCCGATTCGGGATAAACGCTCAAGATTCTCCATAATCTGAGTGTTCGAACAACCGGTATATTCGCGGTGCAGTTTATCGTCCGTATGCTTCAGGTCGTAAAGAATCATGTCAGTATAGGGCAAGATTACCTCAAATACTTTCCAACCGACTGCTCCCGAAGTGTCAATAGCCCTGTGAATACCGCGTCTTTTTAAAAGCCTGAGGACCTCAAGGCAAAATTCGGGCTGTATCAGTGGTTCTCCTCCGGACAGGGTACAACCTCCTCCTGACTGCTCGTAGAAGGTCCTGTCTTCCATGACCAGTTTGACGACATCTTCAGAGGAAACCTCCTGCCCATAATATTCAAGAGCGCCACTTAGGCAAACCTCAACACACTTTCCGCAGGCATCGCATTTAGCCCTATTAAATATGTGGTGCCCGTTATTAAATATATGGGCACCGACAGGACAGACCTCAGCACATTTTTTACACCCTATACATCTGTTTTCAAGAAACCCGATTTCCGGATTGATAGAAATACCTTCCGGAGTGTGGCACCAACGGCATTTCAATGGACACCCTTTCATAAAAATTGTCGTCCTTATACCTGGACCGTCATGAACGGCAAGGCGTTTAACGGAGAAAATGCGCCCGGTCATCAGATACCCTCCCGTGCCTTGGTAATAAATATTTCCTGTTCCTCGGGCAGCAAATCCACAAAACGAACGTTCCACCCGCACACCCTGACCTGAAGGTCCATGTAATTTTCTGGATGTGCCTGTGCGTCGAGAAGTGTCTCCACATCAACGATATTGAATTGGATAGCTATACCTCCCTGTGTAAAAAAACTGCGAACGATAGCATATATAGTCTCACTGCCTTTTGCACCGTCTACAAAACTGGGATGGAGCATGATGTCCAGAACCGTTCCATTGGAGAATAATGACAGGTCTATTTTTGTAACCGAATTTATAAGGGACGTTACTCCGTTCCTCTCCATGCCGGGACTTGCTCCCGTATTCATAGTGAGATGTTCTCCGCTAAGACGTCCATCGGGCAAAGCACCTGTTTTTTTCCCAATACTTTTTGCATCGTCAATAATGCAGTAAAGCGCAGCCTGGAAAACTCCACCGCGTGCATTCGGCTCATGATTAATCCTTTTCCCGAGAAAATCGGTAATTTTGACAGCTATACTATCAACCTGCTGGTCATTATTCCCCCATTTCGGAACAAGTTTGCTGCGGGCTGTCATACGAAGCATTTCAAAACCTTGCCAGTTATTCGCCATGGCTTTTTTAATATCAGCAAGGGAACAATATTTTTTGTCAAATACCAGATGTCTAATCACTGCAAGAGAATCCACTGCATGAGCAAGTCCCACGCAGCAGCAGCCTGTAGTATTGTATTGTGCACCCGACTCGGAAACATCAAGACCTTTTTCAATGCATGAATCCATCGTTCCCGAAAGAAGCGGCGATGGACTAATCTCAGGCCACAATTTTTCCCATATTCTGACCGTGTCGGCAGTTCTCGTAAATTCTTCATCAAGAGTTTTGAGATAACTCTTCATCAACTGTCCGAACGAGAGAAAATGCCCGCGGGCAAGTGTTGTCACCACCGCCCCCGCAAGATTCAGCCTGGATGCCCCCGAACAGTTAAGTTCCTTTCCCATAACGGCAGGCTCGTAACACCCTATGAGAACATAATCCCGGGCATCCTTCGCCATCTTGCCGTTTTTGCGCAGCATTCCAGTTATCTTTTCGTCGTTCACAATCACAATGTTGTTGCAACCTGATTTTATACTGCCTGCAACCTCCTTGGAAAAGTCCCTGGGAGTATTTTCGGAAAGTCTTATATGAAACTTGGGGTCCACTGCATTCATTTCCCGGTACGTCTCAATAGAAAGGTAAGACAATTCGTTGACCTCAGGACCGAAGGTAAAAGGTTTCCCGTATCCCTTCCCCTTGCTCTTGGCGTAGAATTTTATCCAGAAGTATTTGAGTATCTCTTTCGCCTGTTCACGATTAAGCCGTTTAGCCTTCAAATCGTTAATGTAAAAACTATTGTACAGATGGTCGAACCTGCCCATGGAACGTACAGACTCTCCTTCCATTTCCTGAAGTTCGTTGTAAAGATAGGCTAACTGCAGAGCTTCGTGAAAGGTCTGCGGCGGACCTTTTATCAGAGATTGCAGAGATGGGCTTGGTATAATCTCATTGAAACGTTCCAGTAGTGCAACAAACCCGCTGTAAACCATGAAAACCGCTTTATGAAAATAGTCAGAACGGGATGCCGCTCTGTCGCGCAAACCGGCAGCCCCATAGTTAAGCAGGTTAAGCCAGTCGGGACAGGTATGACTTGTATCAAGTTGCGCCGTTATCTTAGGGGAAAGTCCGGAAGCACCTCGGAACTCTCTATCCTCTGCAGTTCTCCACCACTTATACCTGAGATTGCGCAGGAGGTCGTGATGTTCCAGTTTGTCTACGAAATAGTCCTCGGAATCAACGGCTATGCGGGCTTTTGTACAGAGGAGATGAAACAGAAACGCCTTGGTAAGTATGTGGGGTTCATCGGGATTTTCAATACAGTGTTTTTGAAACTCCGCCTCAAGTCCCTTCTTATCCAACCCCGTATCTGCATCGTATCTTGCATCCTCATACTGTGATTCCAGACGGCTCCTCGCAGCGTCAAACCTTTCCATTTTTCTCATAAAACCTCTCCGTTATCCGGTCAAAGATTGCATCCCATCTTTCATCAATCTTCTGATATTCCGGATGGTCAAGATAAAACTGGATGGTTCTTTTAATACCCTCCTTGAAATTTATCTTGCAGTCAAATCCGGGCACTGCCTGTCGAATTTTAGAGTTATCGTACACGGCATGGTGCGAAACAGCCATAAGTTTTTCTATAGTATCCCTGCTCTCACCTGCAAGTTCAAGGCACAGCTCTTCTGCCGGCACTAAACAGAACTTTATCTTTGTGTCCAGTGCTTCAGCAGTAAGTTCCGCTATGCGTTTCCACGTAAGATATTCACTGGAAGTTATATGGAAGCACTCGTTTTTTGCCGCTGGATTACCCCAGAGACCGATAAACGCCTCGGCAAAATCCAGAGCGTGCATCGCGGTACAGAACTGCTGGCCGTCATCGTGCAATACGTAAGGTTTCCCCTCCAGTAAACGGTGTGCTATCGTCCAGCTCAGCCAGTGGCTGATGGTATACGGATGGAGAATACGAATATTGTTATAGGTATACGCGGGGCGAACAACGGTATACTGCATTCCGCTTCGGGCATATTCTTCGGCAAGGTGCCTTTCGCACAAAGTCTTGTTTAAACCGTACAGCCATTGTGGATTCCCCAAAGCAGTATTATCCTCGGTGATGACATGGAAATTAAGCGGCGTGCGGTAGACCGCAACTGAAGAAATAAATATATACTGTCCGCACCTGCCCCGGAATATATCAATCTTATGTTTCAATTCTTCAACATCAAACGAGATAAAATCTGCAACAACGTCAAAACTCATAGACTTAAGTTTCTTTTCTACATCCTCCCTGTCATGAATATCCGCCTGAATTGTTTTTACACTGCCGGGGAAAAAACGCGGCTTTATACCCCTGTTCAGCAGATAAAGGTCAACGGATTCTTTCTCTCCTGCGAGGGCGGTAATATCAGAACTTATAATCCCCGTGCCGCCAATCATCAAGACCTTCATTTTACCGCCTCCATACCACCGGTTCCGAATTTCCCGTTTCCATTGAACGGAAAATAGCATCGGTAATTATTTCGGTTTTTACCGCACTTTCAAGTGTGCATACAGGCTGTCGGTTTTCTATAACCGCTTTAACGAAATCTGCAATCATCGGACGATGAAAATTCTCATCGGTGTGAACCTCTCTCTTTTCAGTCCCTTCAGCGGTAATTTTGATAACCGGACCGTTGCCATGCGGCGGCCATTCCTGCCAGTAGATACGACCGATGGAACCGAAAAATTCCATCTCGTTCCGGGTACCCGGCGAGCCGCTGTTGAAAATGATGGTAAATATTGCTCCTCCAGGAAACTGCAAAAGGACAACAGCAAGTTCTTCCACGTCATTCATAACATCCTTATTGAAAATACTTGCCCGGGTTAATACCTCAGAAGGCATTCCAAAAAAATTCTGCACGATGTCTATCATATAAAACCCCAGCTCCTTTATTCTACTCATCCCCAGTGCCTTTCTTACAGGATATTTGCCAGGGTTGAAAAAGGGTTCGGAATCTATCCCCCAACCTCCCAAAAATTTACCTATCTCACCCTTTTTCAACATGGATTCGGTCAGTTTGTACTGTTCTGAAAGACGCCGGTAATTTGAACAACTTGCAACAATATTGGATTTCCGGGATATTTCCAAAAGCCTGATACATTCCGAACCATTGAGTCCCAGAGGTTTTTCACAGAGCAGATGCTTACCTGCATTCAATGCCTTGCTGCTCAGTTCTATGTGAGTATTTTGAGGTGTTGCGACATAAACCGCATCCGCACCACTGTGCTCCAGAGCCCTGTCATAATCGGTATAAACAGTTTTGACATTCAGTCTCTCCGCCAGGTTTCTGGCACGCGCCTCGTTAAGGTCGCAGATAGCCACAACATCAGAGTGCTCTGCAGTTTTCAACGCAGCCCCAACCCGTCTGAAAGCAATATCTCCTGCTCCCACCAACAACCACTTTACACTTTTCATAACCGTCCCTTTTGTGATTTCAACAAATTTCTGTTTTTACACTTTACTCTGATTTTACAGGTTTTCAAACCCAGTGTAAATGCACAATTACAACAAAAAAATATACTTTTGTGACTTTTCTCAAAAAACTCTCTTGAAAAAACTGATGAAATCTGCTAAAGTAACAGGTGCGTGAAAAAATAGCAGGGAAGAAAAGGTCTGAGTGAAAATGTCCTTAACCTTAAGAAACAAGTTTTTATCATTGCCCAACAATCTTGAACTTAACATAGTTCATTTTGCAAAGGGGAAATATCCCTGCGGAGGGTCAATGCAGGCTTACCCGACGAACCGTTTTATCTTGATAATCGGAAATAAAAACAGCAAAAACTTCGTAAGAGATGCCAAAGAAAAGTTTCTGCTGAAACACGGTAGTATCATTTTCATCCCTTGTTTTCACAAATGTGAGGTCTCTTTCGACGAAAATTTATCATTCCTTTCAATCCATTTTAACATGAAGATTCTGTTCGGTACGGATGTCTTTTCCGACCTGCACCGTATAATACACGAGCATAAACCTACCTTACTTGAGAAAGGACTTGCTATCTATGATGACACAGACAGCCTGAGAAACGCCTCACGGTTGAAAAGTTTTGTATTTGACTTTGCAGCCTCGAAACTTGAACTTGTAAACGACGATGTAATACGCCTGGCTTCAAAATACATTACGTATAAAAAGATAATAGACATTGTAAAAGACAATTGTGACGCATCAATAACGGTAAATATGCTCGCCGACACAATGAATATGAGACGAGAGGTTTTTACCCGGAAATTTAAACGGGACACGGGGATATCCCCGAAAAATTTTCTCAACCGTTTCATTCTGGACAAAGCCTCAAAACTTCTGCTGTCCGACATGAACGTGTGTGAGGTCGCTTCCGAACTGAAGTTCAGCAGTGAATACTATTTTTCACGGTTTTTCAAAAAACACACCGGTCTCCCGCCACATAGATTCCAGACCTCCGGGAAGTAAACGGTGAAATATATAAACTCCAGACAAAGAGAGATGTCTTTTTCCCCATATCCTTTTGAAGACATGCAAGTTCAAGGATATAATGCGGGGGGAGTTGGCGCCCTCGCCTCCCAATACGGGGGTGTCTCACATCTCGCCACCCTTGCCAAACGATGTTCCTTACTCGTCACATCGGCAATGGGTCGGCCATTCGCTAGGATTGCTGCACCAGTTCGCAATCCCTGACTTCGCTCTATTCAACTCCCCTTCAAAGAAAACTGCTATGCGAGGGGGGGGAGTTGAACCCCCATGCCTTGCGGCACTGGATCCTAAGTCCAGCGCGTCTGCCAGTTCCGCCACCCTCGCTATTCTGTCAAAGCCCTTGCCCCGCTTGCATCTGCGGGGTTCGGGATATTTTCAATTTTCGGGCAATTATGGCGATGTGTCCAAAATGTATCCATCAATTCGCAGTAACGGTCAACCGCTGCCTTCTTATGCCTGGGAGACAGGTGCGCATACCTAAGTGTCATCAGATAAGACTTGTGTCCCATAAGCTCCTGGACCGTCGTTAAATCTATACCCGCCATCACCAGGTGAGAAGCAAAAGTATGCCTCAGGTCATGGAACCTGAAGTCCGTTATCCCTGCCCTCTTTAATGCCTGCTCAAAAGAGCCCCGGATATCCCGTATCTGCTTTCCGTTCTTGTATGAGAATACATACTGGCTTCTCTTGTTCCGGGGATGTGCAAGCAGGGTATCGTAAACTATGTCGTTCATATGTATCTCCCGCTTCTCCCCGTTCTTGGTCCGTAAAAGTGTTATGAGCCTGTGGTTGAAGTCCACATCCCGCCATTTAAGAGAGAGTATCTCCCCCCTTCTCATCCCGGTATGAAGTGCTAACGTGACAATAGCCGCAATATTACCTTCACAGGCAGATACAAGCCGCTCTATCTCCTCCAGTTCAAGAAACCTAAGCCTTTTATTCTCGGTCTTAAGCAACTTTATCCGGGACAGCGGATACTCGTTTATAATACCCCATTCCATCGCTTTGTTCAACATAGCTTTCAGGCATTTCAACTCATGGTTAACCGTTGGTGGCTTTACCTTTTTAAGCCGGATTCGCTTGTAATCCTCAACATCAAAAACATTTATCTCAGTCAGGTATTGCCCTTTGAAATGGCCAAGCAGATGATTTATACATATCTGGTCCCGGGAGAAGGAGAGTTTATTGGGCCTGGAATAGTTTTGCATATACAGTTTGGCAAAGTCCTCCAGTTTAATGAGCTTTTCCTTTTTTCTATCAAGGAACCTGTCCTCGGCAATCTGTGTAAGCCGTTTCCTAAGGGCAGCATCGGCAACGGCTTTGCTTTCAGAGACGGTTTCTCTTATCCGTTTCCCCTTATACCGGTACTCTATGTACCATTTTTTGCCTCTTTTAAATGTGCCCATATTATGACCCCAACCCTACTACAAACACCCTATAAAGTCAACTATATCAAGGATTTGCGAGTTTCTCAACTTTCAGGAAATTATCCTCTATCCATTCATCCATCCTGACCTTGTCAAACCTGAGCGCCCGGCCTAT
>CAYOYL010000173.1:0-3224 GCA_964408175.1 uncultured bacterium | reverse complement strand
TAAGGTTACAGATAGGATATAAAGTGGATATTAACCTGACTTGGGAAGGTAATTTTCAACACCTGAGTTGTTAAAAATTTTCTATCGGATAGTACTAATTTCAAATAAGAGAATCTTCAGCAGTAGTTTTAAAATTATCAGGAAAAAAAGGAGGAAAGATGAAAAAACTTATTAGGTTCTTCAGTTTATTTAGTCTAATGTTCTCACTGTCTGGTTTGACTGCTTTATATGCACAGGAAGGATTTTTGCGGGTTACGAGTGTTCCTGAAGGTGTCAGTGTGGAGATAGCAGGAAAGAGTGCGGGAAAAACGCCTGTTTTAACTGTATTGAAGCCCGGAGAATATACCATTAAGGCTACAATGACTGGCTATGAAGCAGCAACCGAGAAGGTTAAGGTGCAGGAGAACGAGGTTACTCTGTTACAGATAAAGATGCAGAAACAGACAAGAAAAGGTATATTCCAAAGGGTAACCACAGGCAAGGGTAATCTAACGGTAATAACAGACTGGCAGGATGTGGATATATATATTGACGGATACAAAATTAAAGAGTCTCCTCCTGTAACAATAAAAGATATTACTTCCGGTTTACATACAGTAATACTTGTGAGTGGAGACTATGCTGATGTGTCACGTATCTTCATCCGTAATGGAGAAACAGGGGTTGTTAAAAAGTACTTTGAAGAGGATAAAAAGAAATATCTGTCGAGTGTTACAGATGATGAGGCAGAGGCGGCAAAGAAAAAAGCCGAGGAGCTCGCAAAGAAAAGACTGGCACTACCGGCTCATATAGTGGTAAATCTTGAAAATCCCTCAATAAAGGAAGAAAAGGATGAAACTGAAGGCACATTATGGGGAGAGGATAATTCAGTCACGCTGACCTTTCAATACAGAAAGGTAGGTGAGAATACATGGAATTTGAAAGAATTAAACTCCAAGACCAAACTGAAAGATAATTTCACTGTGGAGAAAGGTTCCTATGAGATACAGTTAGTTGGGATACACTACAAAGAGCCGACGGGCATTATAAATATTTTTCTCGGAGCACAGAAAGAGAAGGTTAAAGAGTATAAAGAGGTTTTAAAACAGGAATTCAAACCGGATGTCCAGTATACCTATGTTATATCGTATGACGGTAAAACCGATTTTTCATACAATATGAAAGAGGCAGAGCTGAACACACCGATTAAGTGATTGTTTAAAGAGAAATCTATACCGGGAGGTATATAATGGGGATGATGAAAGAATTTAAGGATTTTGCGGTAAAGGGTAATGTAGTGGATATGGCTGTTGGTATTATCATTGGTATGGCATTTGGCAAAATAATATCATCTTTTGTTGGTGATGTGATAATGCCTCCTATTGGTGTTCTCCTGGGAGGTGTTGCTTTCTCTAATCTTGCATTTACCGTTAAAGCGGCAGTGGGGGATAAACCTG
This sequence comes from uncultured bacterium, assembly GCA_964408175.1. Taxonomy (GTDB): domain Bacteria; phylum Ratteibacteria; class UBA8468; order B48-G9; family JAFGKM01; genus JAFGKM01. The sequence goes on along the minus strand of CAYOYL010000173.1, from coordinate 1,788 downwards.
CTGTTCTGGTTTCTTATGGGAAATTCATACAAACAATTATAGACTTCATCATTATTGCTTTTGTGATTTTCCTTGCAGTAAGGGCAATGAATTCGTCAAAGAGAAAGGAAGAGGCAGCGCCTGCATCTCCACCTGCTCCTTCAAAAGAAGAGGTCCTTTTGACTGAAATCAGGGACCTTCTCAAGAATCAGAAATAATAGGTGAAACAACAGGGTAGAATAGAATTTAGAAAGATGTAGGATGGAAGGTTTAAAAGAAGCAATAAGAAGCGAATCTTTTGCACTGGGCTTTGATAAAATTGGATTTTCTACAGCCGTTGATGTTGAGCCCAAAGAAAGAGAGTTTTTCCGTCAGTGGCTGGATAGAAAGTTTAATGGAGATATGACCTATCTGGAAAGGAATTTTGACAAGAGAATGTCTCCTTTGTTGCTCTTCCCTGAAGTAAAAACAATTATATCTCTGGCTACCAATTATTACTCTGGAGAGTCTGCCCACCCTTTATTTTCCAAATACGTAACTGAAAGGGATTATCATAAGGTCATAAAGAAAAATCTTAAAAAACTTGCCAGATGGCTGACAGAGAAAAAACAGGGGATTCAAACCAGGCTTTTTGTGGATAGTGCACCGGTTTTAGAAAAATACTGGGCACAAAAAGCCGGCCTGGGATGGATAGGAAAGAACACCTGTTTTATTACTAAAGAATTTGGTTCATGGGTATTTCTATCGGAAATTTTTATCAATGTGGAAATTGAACCGGATACACCCCATAAGGAGTATTGTGGAAGATGTACCAGATGCATTGATGCCTGTCCAAATAAAGCTATAATAAAACCATGGCTTCTGAACGCTAAAAAATGCATATCTTACCTGACCATAGAAAAGCGGGGAAAATTAAATAAAAATGAAGAACATCTTGTGAAAAAATATGCTTTCGGATGCGATATATGCCAGAATGTCTGTCCCTGGAACCAAAATACCCCTGTTAAAAATGACCCTGAATTTGCCCCTTTACAAAGAATAAAAAATATGGAGATAGACTACCTGCTTAGAATGGATGAAAATACTTTTAACTCTGTTTTCCGGGGCACAGCCGTGAAGAGAAGTCCATATAAGATTTTTAAGGAAAATCTAAAACTTATAACCTCCAGACAGTAATCTTATTGTCTATTTAGTGAATCTATACGTAACTCTTGGCATTAACCAAAAAGGTCAAAGATTGTCCTTGAGAAATTTTAATCCCTGCTCAACTCTTATCTCATGTCCACCTGAATGGATATCAAGTCTAATCTTATTCTCTATATTCAAATTTCCATAATGTTTTTTGCTTTCATCAAACTCTTTAACCAGTAATTCATGCCAACTTACACCATCCTGTTTCCCTGTCTGGACCATAAAAGGACGCGGACAGATAAGAGATATCAGGTCGTAATCGGAGAAGTATAACAGCCAACCCGGTATGAATATGTGCTCTTCTTCAGTAGAAAGAAAACAACTATATCTCGGGTCATCAATTATCATCTTTTCAATCCTGTGGTTAAAAAAGGCGGCACAGATGCCAACCTTTATTCTCTCTTCCACAGGTAAAGTCAGTAGGGTATAATATCCCCCGAGGCTTAAACCCCACATTGCTATTCTCTGCTTGTCTATATCTTTTTCCTGAATAAGGAAATCCACCCATTTTTTATATTTTCCCACCTCAAGTCCCGCAATGGATTTTCTCAATAAGAGACACATTCTTTGCATCCTTGCTCTGGGGGCAGCCTGTGTAATATTGAACGGGGCAAGTAC
>CAYOYL010000172.1:0-4369 GCA_964408175.1 uncultured bacterium | reverse complement strand
ACTTAACCTTTTCTAATCTGTCTTCTTTCAGCATATTCTTCGTTTCCGTTCCCGACGTTCCAAGAATCAATCCTGTTATCTTCATTAAAACCTCCTTGTGAAATCTATCCGGTGATTATTTTATATGTTCCCGACCCCAGTTTTGTCTTATAGTATATCCCGCTCGACTCTTCTATTTTTTTAATGTCCCCTGTATCTACCACTGCACCATCCGAATAGACTTTTATACTCTTGAACCCTGATGCAGGGATACGGACATCTGCCGTTGTATTCACCGGTATCTCTACTTCAAAAATATTCTCATTATTCCCTTTTGACCAGCCACTCTTTATGTATCCCTTCAGTGTTTTTAATGAAGCAGAAACGTGTTTAAGACCCTCAGGCAGAAAAGGCTTAATTATAATTTCTTCCCAACCCGGCTTTGCCACCCTGATTCCTGCCAGATACTTATAAAACCAGGCATCCACTGTCCCGAACATTATGTGGTTGTGTGAGTTCATACCACTACCTGTAAGTCTCTCCCATCTCTCCCATACAGTGGTTGCACCCTCCTTTATCATATACCCAAAACCCGGATAACTCTCCTGTGTCATCATCTTATATGCAATATCTTTGTAACCGCAGTCGCACAGCGTATCAAGTATATATTTCGTTCCCACTATACCTGTATCAAAATGATAATCCTTGCCTATTGTTATGTCATCAACCATTTTTTTCACAATAGACTCCTTCTTATCCTCCGGTACCAGACCGAATTGCAAACCCAATGTATTTGATGTCTGGTCGTTATTCCCGTATGAATTATCCTTTTCATTAAGGTATTTTTTGTTATATGCATCTTTAATCTCTTTTGCTTTTTTGTCCAATGTCTTATGGTCATCACTATTACCTGTTATCATGGCTATCTCCGAAAGGACCAAGACATCATGATAATAAGAGAATGCCGATGTTATCTCCCTCGGTGTATGTGTTGGTGCTATACTGCCAGGAGGACACCAGTCGCCATACTTTACATATGTAACAAGACCTTCCTTCTCTAATGACATTAGAAAATCAATGTACTTTTTCATTCCTTTATAGTGTCTTTTTAGTATCTCTACATCCTTGTAATGTCTATACAACTCATATGCGATAGTTATATATGCAGTTCCCCATGCAGGGTCTGCCGGATAAAAAGACCAGTACGGTGGTACTACATCGGAGAGACTTCCATCCTCCTTCTGTGACAGTTTTATATCGCATAAATACTTTGTATAAAATGCTGACATATCAAAATTATATATTGCTTCCTCTGCAGTCAACTGTGCATCTCCCATCCATCCCATCCTCTCATCCCGCTGTGTACAGTCTGTAGGTATACTCATCAGGTTGCTTAACTGTCCATATATAATATTTTTGTGTATGCTATTTAATAGAGCATTTGAAGATGAAAAACTTCCTATTGGCTCAACTGCTGTATGGATGAATATACCTTCTAACGTTTCTATGCCGGGAACTTTAGGATAACCTGTCATCTCTACATATCTGAAACCATGATATGTGAAATGCGGCTCATATACCTCAGTCCCATTACCTTTCAAGACATAGGTATCCATTGCCCTTGCCCCTCTATTTATCCGCTGGTCAATCCTTCCCTTTTCATTAACTACCTCAGCAAACCTCAGATTTACTGTGTCCCCTTCTTTACCCTCTGTATAAAGTCTGACCCAGCCTGTAAAGTTCTGACCGAAATCAAAAACATATACGCCATATTCAGGGCTGGTTATACCTACAGGTTTCAATACTCCGCATACCTTTACAGGAGGTATTGTCTGAGGAACCAATCTGCCGCCGGGCGGGTCACAATATACAGCATTTACCCATTTTTTATCATCAAAATCAGGCATGTCCCATCCTTCTTCGTAGAGCCTAACGTCATATACCTCACCAAAGTAAATATCATTCTCTCTCACTGCACTCTTACCGACCTTCCAGGTTTTATCTGTCAATATCTTGTCTTCAGTACCGTCCGTATATTTTACATGAATTTCTGCGAGCAACTTCGGTCTGTCATATCCGTATCCCTTAATATAACGACCATTACCAAGAATAATCCCTACTGCATTACCTCCTGATTTTAGATATCTTGTTATGTCATAGGTTGAATATAAGACCATCTTCTTATAGTCTGTCTGCCCCGGGTCAAGAAACCTATCACCCACCCTTTCGCCATTTATATAAGACTCATAATAACCAAGACCTGATATGTACAAACGGGCACTTTCAATTTCTTTATCTACATTAAACCCCTTTCTCAAATTAACTCCATAATAAAATATATCTTCTTTATCTTTTTTGAAAGCATCTATTTTTGTACTATAGGTCTCTAACTTCTCACCAGATATCCACCCTGCCTTCCAGTTTTCACTTCCCATGCCTGTCTCAAATGCGGCGATTTCACTGAATGGACTCGGTTTCCCAGTCTTATCCCACCACCTCACCCTCCAGTAGTATCTTTTCAGGTAATTCAGTTGTGGACCTGTGTATTTTACGTTAGCAGACTCTTGAGAGGCAGTCTTCCCGCTATCCCAGACATTACCTTTTCTATCCTTTATCTGTTCAATGTCATCTGATACTATTATCTGGTATGCCTTCTGGTATTGGTTATTCTGGCTGTGTTTCAGTCTCCAAGAAAACGCCGGGGTCAAATTTTCTATTCCGAGAGGCTCTCTCAAATAATCACACTTCAGTTCAAATGGTGCAAATCTATTAGCGGTTGTCATTTTCCCCCTTCTCCTGATTTTTTATTCTTCTATTACTTCAAGACCCAATAACCCTGCCAGTTCCTCAACCTCATCCATCCAGTCTTTATAAACAACCACCCTGTGCAGCCCAAAAGGTGTCACGGCTCCATTAGGCCAGTTGGCTAACATCCTTTGAGCATCTTCTACCTCCAATTCAAACTTCGTTCTGCATCCCCTGTTTGTCTCAGGATTCCCCAGTAACCTCCCCGTGGAAAGCAGAACCTTAACCTTTCCGTCTGCATCTTTTATGAGGTTCGCCACTGTCATCTTTTCGCCAATCCTTTCAAACTTTACCTGTAACGATACGCTCCTGTTATCTTCTGCATGACTCCTTATTACGTATGGTGAGGTATTCTCCCCGTCAATTTTCGTAGGGGCAACGCAGTGGGCATGAATGACTGTATTCTTTGAAACGTCAATAACCGGGTCGCTGATAAAAGAAGGCAGTCCCGTCAGGTATTTGAACATATACATTGTGAACAGAGAAAATACGTCCCCCTCGCAGGCGGCGGGTATTCCTCTGTCATTCAGAAAAGTAAAACCTATGCAGGGATATGCCTTCATTATTCCAAACAAACTTAAACAGTCAACAGTTATGCCGTTTGCTTCCTTATCCTTTATCATATTCTCCATTGCCAGATACATCCTGTAGGCAGCAACAATCTCTTCACGGGTAGGTTCTATAACACCAATGGACTCATTTATAAAGTCTCTTGCCCCCGTTTCTGCCTTTTCCCCGGATGCATCTTTGTAATATCTCATCAATTCTTCCGCTGTTACAAGTTCTCCAACAAAATTATACCTTTTTTCCAGTATCCCTTTTCGCTCAAAAATGTCTTCTCTCTTCTCAGTTGTGACAAGCAGATACCTGCTCCGGGCTAACTTCTTGTAGGTGTAAAGAACCCTGATTTTTTTTACAAGTCCTTTTATTTCACTGCCCATAAAAAGTATCACATTGTCTTTTCTTATCTCTTTTATGTTCCAGGTATGTCCGGCATACATCTGCTGGTAGAATATCATCGGAATCTTTTTTTCAAGCAGGGTGCCCAGACCCGGAGTTCTAAAAGACAGGGCACAGTAAACCACAGGCTCTTCACTGCCCAATGAATTAACAAACCTTGTCTCTTCAGATGCATCAGTAAAAGAGTGAACCTTGATATTCAAATCCTCCGGAATCTCCCCCCGTATACTATCCAATCTCTTCTCAAACCTCTGAATCTCCTTTTTTCTTTCTTCTTCCTTGAAAAGATAACCCCACGCACCACTTGTAGCCGACAGAATCACACTAATTTCAGTTTGAGCAGCCATTTTCTTTTTCCTCCCCAATTTTAAAAAACTGTTCAATTCTAAAACTTCCACGTTAAACTGTCAAGTTTTCCAAACTAAAATTCCGACATAAGGAAATGCAGAGGAAAGAAAGCAGTTCCCGTGCTCGAAACAGCCCTTCGGGCTTTGGCTTCAGCACAGGTAAGAACTACGGCGAAGTCCGACACCCGGAGAACTCACCCTCCTGCGCCCGAAAAACAAGCTCCGGAGGGTTCAGACAGCTCCGGGCAAGGTTATTGGTCAGAACGCTTCCGCTCTTC
>CAYOYL010000171.1:0-4290 GCA_964408175.1 uncultured bacterium | reverse complement strand
AATGGAGGATTATCACCTGCCCGTAAACCTTGGCAATCCGGTGGAATTTACGATTATACAACTGGCTGAGATTATTCAAAAGATTATAGGGAAAAGCGTAAAGATGAAGTTTCTCCCGGCTCTTGAAGATGACCCTAAAAGAAGGCGACCTGACATATCTAAAGCAAGAAAATTGCTGGGCTGGCAGCCAAAGGTACAACTGGAGGAAGGGTTGAAAAAAACTATAGACTATTTCAGAGAGAAGATAAAATGAGAAAAATACTTGTGACAGGAGGAGCAGGGTTTATAGGCAGTCATCTTGTGGATAAACTCATTAAGAAAAGATACAGGGTGACTGTTTTTGACAACCTTGAACCTCAGGTACATCCTGATGGACTACCGGAATATTACAACCTGAAGGCACGGTTCATAAGAGGCGATGTCAGAAAGAGAAAAGAGTTAAAAGAGGTTGTTGCAGATGCAGATGTTGTTATCCATCTTGCGGCAGCAGTCGGTGTGGGGCAGTCTCAATACCAGATTGCAAAGTACGTTGAGACCAACATACAGGGGACAGCCAACCTGCTTGATGTACTGGTAAATGAAAAGCACAGGGTTAAAAAACTTATAGTGGCATCATCAATGAGTATCTACGGAGAAGGTTTGTACGAATGCAAAAAGTGTGGTAAGGTCAAACCTTCTTTAAGAAATTTTTCCGCATCAATGGTTCCTTCTCCCTTGAGGGGAGAGGGAAAGGGTGAGGGTGAAGGATACTGGGAACCGAGGTGTCCCCATTGTAATGGAGTTTTAAGACCTGTTCCCACACCTGAAGACACACCACTTGTTTCAAACTCCATATATGCGGTCTCCAAAAAAGAACAGGAAGAGATGTCCCTTCTGCTCGGGAAAACCTATGGAATACCTGTTACGGCTCTAAGATTCTTCAACGTTTATGGGCCAAGACAGTCTCTATCCAATCCATATACAGGGGTTGCCGCAATATTCTTAAGTAGAATAAAGAACCATAATTCACCTGTCATATATGAAGATGGTCTCCAGTCAAGAGATTTTATCTGGGTAGAAGATATTGCTGATGCCTGCATACTCTGTATGGAGAGCGAGAAGGCAAATTACCAGGTTTTCAACGTAGGTTCCGGAAAACCTGTCAGTATACTTGAGATGGCGAATGTACTGATAAAACTTCTCGGTGTGAAAGACGTCAAGCCAGAGGTTACCTATAGATTCAGGAAGGGGGATGTAAGACACTGCTATGCCGATACCGGCAAGATAAAAAAGATGCTCGGTTTCAAACCAAAGGTATCCTTTGAAGATGGTATCAGGAGACTGATAAACTGGTCAAAAACTGCACAATCTGAAGATAAATTTTTAAAAGCCGCTGGTGAACTCAAAAAGAGAAACCTCGTATAATGTAAGTATTGCATAGTGCATTAAAATACTGTATAATCCTTTCAAGGGGTGATAAAGTATGTTAGTGATAGAAGAAAGGGCTGTTTACACAACAAAAGAGTTAGCAGAAATTCTTAAGATGAAGCCAGTTACAATTGAGAGGAAAATAAAAAGAAAAGAGATTAAGGCTTCCAAGATAGGCAGGGAATACAGGATTCTGGGAAAGGATATCCTCCTTTTATTTGAATGGAAAAACAGGTTTAAAAACCTTATGGATGAAATAGAAACAGATATTAAAAAGAAGGGGTTCAAAAAGAAAGATGTTATTTCTGCCATAAGTGATGTAAGAGGGAATACCTGTGTTTAGGGTTGTAATTGATACAAATGTTTTTGTTTCATATTTCTGGGGTGGTAATCCAAGAAAGGTTGTTGACTTATGGATTGAAGATAGGTTTGTGCTTCTGTTTTCTCCTGCCATAATTGAAGAAATAGGTGAGACTTTACTTGCAGTGGGTGTTGAAGAAGAGAAGGTTGTAAAACTCTGCGAGATGATTTTATTGAAGGCAAAGATGATTATCCCGAAACGAAGACTTTACATCGTACAAAATGACCCTGCAGATAATAAGTTTCTTGAATGTGCTGTGGATGGCAGGGCTAACTATCTGGTAACTGGAGATAGCCATTTGTTGAAACTAAAAAAGATAGGTAGAACAAAAATTATGTGTCCTGCAGATTTCCTGAAAGTATCGGAATTTCTTTAAACAGAAATTCTGATGCTTTCTTCCGTTCTTCAGGAAGAATGACAAAAACCATAAATCCTCTTCTCTTTGGAAGAGAAGAGGGTTTGGGTGATGAGTAGAGATTGGGGTATCAGGGGACAAAGCCCCCTGACTGGTCCATTATAAAGATGAAACTGAGTATTGTTGTTCCGGCAAGAGATGAAGAGGAGAATATAGAGAAGACTGTTAAAAATTTAATCCCCTTTATAGAGCCAGCAGATACTGAAATAGTTGTTGTAAATGACCACTCAAAAGACCATACAGAGACTAAAGTCAGAGGTATGCAGAATAAATATCCATTTATAAGACTTGTCAACAACACAGAACTGCCTAATTTTGCCAATGCCTTGAAAACAGGTTTTGAGAGCGCATCCGGGGAATTTGTAATTCCTTTTATGGCAGACAGTTGTGACGACCCGGAGACCCTGCTGTTGATGCTGAGAAAGGTATCAGAAGGATATGACCTTGTTTGCGGTTCAAGATATATCAGAGGCGGCAGAAAAGTTGGGGGACCTGTTATACAGGGCTTTTTTTCCAGATTTGTGGGTGTGACGCTACATCTTTTCACAGGGATATCCACAAGGGATGTCTCTAATGCCTTCAAGATGTATCGCAGAAAGGTTCTTCTTTCTTTTCCATTGGAAGAGAAAGGTTTTGCAATATCAATGGAGGCATGCGTTAATTTCTTTCTCAGCGGTTATAAAATATGTGATGTCCCAACAGTATGGTACGGAAGAAAGAAGGGAAAGTCAAAGTTCCGTCTGTCAAAGACACTTCCCTACGTCAGGTTGTACCTCTATACAATATGGAAAAAATGGATGTCTCAATAGTAATACCGGCATATAATGAGGAAACCAGAATTATTCCGACACTGGAAAAGGTTTATAGGTATTTTACTTCCAGAGAAATGGAATTTGAGATTATAGTTGCTGACGATGGCAGTAAAGATAATACTGTGCAGGTGGTAAATAAATTTTCCGAGAGATATCATGGTATCAGGGTTTTGCAGCACAAACAAAATAAAGGCAAAGGCGCTGCTGTAAAAACCGGTGTCCTTGATGCAAAGGGTGACCTGATACTTTTCACTGATGCCGATCTGTCCACTCCCATAGAGGAGTTTGAAAAACTTAAAAAAGCCATAGACGAAGGTTTTGACATTGCCATTGGTTCAAGGGGGCTGCCTGATTCAAAGATAGTTGTATCACAACCCTGGTATAGAAGATACATCGGAAAGGTATTTCCTTATCTTGTCAGACTTATAGTAATGAGGGACTTCAAAGATACCCAGTGTGGATTCAAACTTTTCAGAAAAGAGGCAGGTAGAACACTTTTCAGTGAACTTAAAACAGAAGGTTTTGCCTTTGATGTAGAAATTCTGTACAGAGCAATAAAAAATGGCTATAAGGTAGTGGAGACATCAATTACATGGTTTAATTCGCTTCAAAGTAAGGTAGGACTTGTTCACGAGCCTTTTAGAATGTTACGGGCTATTTTTAAACTACCTGTACTATATTCCAGAGAGAACAAAGCAGGAGAAAATGAGAAGAGTAACTGATATTCTGGTCTTCATAATTGCGTTCTCTGTGAACCTTCTTGGAATACGGTGGGGATTAACTTCAAGAATTTTGAACCATTTCTATTTTTTAGACGAAAGGAGTCTTTTAAAACATTCAGAGTATTTAAAGAACTATTCTCTGGAAGAAGCATGGAAAGGTATGGGGAGTTACCTAATTCAGAATCCTTTGGAGAAAGAAAGAAAACTGCCACGTTCTGTTTATAACCCTATACGTAGTTACCATCCCGATGAGTATTTTATAATCAAAAGTCTTTCAACCATAAAACCGAGGAGTTTTGATTTCAATCCGCACCAGTTTACGGTCGGTGGAGCATATCTTTATCCTGTCGGAGGCTTGATTTTTCTTTTGTCCAAATTAAAGGTAATGACTCTGATGTCCGACATAAATTACTATTTTTATCATCCGGAGGAGATGGCAAAGTTTTATATTACCGGAAGGTTTATTACTGCTTTGTATGGAGCAGGTATTATTCTGCTTGTGTATCTGTTGCTGACAAGATTTACCTCCCGAAAATGGAAATCTTTGACAGGGTCTTTTTTGCTTATGTTTAC
>CAYOYL010000170.1:0-9360 GCA_964408175.1 uncultured bacterium | reverse complement strand
AGTATTATATCCTTTTTCTCCCATACTTCTGCGTGGTCCGGGACCCTGCAGAAGGGTAATTATCTTTTCGGCAATCACCTTAGAATTATTCTTTACCGGTACCAGAAGTCCATTCTTCCCATCTTCAACCAGTTCAGCAATCTCAGGGATATCTGTTCCAACCACAGGTTTTTTCAGAGCCATTGCCTCAAGAATGATGTTAGGCATCCCTTCAAACAGTGACGGAACTGCGATAATGTCACAGAGGGCGAAGATTCTGAGGATATCTCTTCTGTAACCGGTAAAAATAATATTCCGTTCAAGTTTTTTATCCCTCACAAATTTTTCAAAAGACCCTCTCAGTGGACCGTCACCCACAAAGACAAAAACACTATCTGGGTATACCTTCAGTATAAGAGGAACCGCCCTGAGAAGATTTATAAAACCCTTCTGTTCAGTAAATCTACCTCCTGCTCCTATTATAAAACGCGCCCATTCAATACCCATTTCCTTTTTCAGCGAAGGCGATACGTCTATACCACTGAATTCATTCAAATCCACCCCGTTATACACAACAGATATCTTATCTTCATGTATCTTCTCTGTACGCTGATAAAAATTCTTTACCGCATCAGAGTTGCCTATAACCCTGAAAGTGAACCTTAACAAAACCCTGTCTATCAGGCGGTGATACCATCTCTTCCATAAATCAACACATCTTTCAGAACCTATAATAACAGGAACTCCGGCAGTAATGCCAGCAATTCTTCCCCATGTATTTGAGGTAAACATGAAGGTATGGAGAATATCCGGGTGTTCTTTTTTTATAGTCCTTATCAGCCTTACCAGAAAAGCCGGGTCTATCTTCCACCTCTTGCCTGTAACTGTCACCCGGCATACCTCCTCAAACTCATCCCTGAGTGCCCCGCCCCTCAACGCTATCAGAACGGGCAAAAACCTCGTCCTGTCCATACTCTTTAAAAGTTTCAGTAACTGTTTCTCCGCTCCGCCAACCTCCAGTGTTCCCAGTATATAACATACCTTAATCATTCTTCCCCATACCTTTGTCTAAATTTCTTCTTATTTCTACGATTATCTCATCAATCAATTTTTTCCTGACCCACTCTTTTTGTTCTCTATCCAGAATTTCCCCCAATCCCTGTAAAATATTTCTTTTACTGAAACTCTTTTTTATGTATCTCTCCAAAAACGTCAGATACTCTTCCTCATTTTTCCCTGTTCTCTCCTTCAGCAAACTATGATTGATAGGATATTCTGCTTTTAAGAAATAATATACATCAAAAAGGTCCCGGGCAACCGGTAATTTTCTGTCAGTCAATGCTACAAGTTTATTTGTAAAAATAGTGGATTCATCAGCAATCTTTATCTCTACGCCCATTATCCATGCAGGGACATAAACATTGTTCTGCCATATCCTTTTATTCATTTCAATCTTTATATTCGGGGCATTTTCTTTATAGTTCAAAAGGAAAAAGATTGTATGTATCTTATCATGGAAATTTTTTATAATCCCTGATTTACCAAGAATAATTTTAAGTTTATCAATCTCATCAGGAGTAAAAGGACTAATAATATCAAGGTCAAGGTCAAGTGAAATTCTCGGGAGATTATAGAAAAGATACGCACAGGTTCCGCCCTTGAAACCCAACTTACCAGGAAATTTTTTAAAGGTGTCTATCAAAATCTGGAAAAGTATCCGTTTATGATAATTACTGTCAAATCCCCCTTTTGTCATTTTAAAAACCTTCCCTGATTTTATAGATTTTGTTTCTTACCGTGTATGGATAGAAAAAGGACAACTTTTCCATGTAGGAATAATTCACATTATTCAGATTATCCAGATTTGGTGTAATCCCGAAATATAGACTATCAAGAATAGCCCTTTCAGGTTTTGCTATGGTAATATTTTTTTTATACTCAATGCCCTCAAGATTAAAAAAGAGAGTTTTTTTCATTGAGTAATATTTAAAAGCATTCTTATCCACTCTCTTTTCATAATTTATCAAACCAACCGAAGATACAAATGTTGAAACCTGGAAAGAAACATTGTGGTAAAAAAGCGCTGAGTGAAGAGATATATAAGAAGGCTGAATTATAAGGTTAGCCATCTCATAAATATCTCCTTCAGGAGTAAGAGAATAGTAACCTCTTACAATCCGATAAATTATCTCCTTATCAACCATCCTTTTGGCTACGATTTTAGCCGTTTCCATCTTCAGTTCCCAAATATCAGCCAAATTTTTCAAAGTGAATACAGTCCTTTTGGTATTTATAAGAATTTTTAATCTTTTATCTCTTTCCATAATGTTCAGTAATAGTTTACATATCTGTAAACTATTATAAGGAATTTTAGTTAAGTGTCAAGATATAATCTCCCAGGTAAGTCCTTTTTCTGCGAACCTGAAGGGTATAATCTCACCACCTGCCTTTACAAGTGCCCTTTTTACTGGATTAACCCTGCTTTTATCACAGAAAAACAACAAGCATCCTCCTCCACCTGCACCGCATGCCTTTCCGCCTATTGCACCACTTTCATAAGATGCCCTGAAAAGTTTCTCGGTCGTAGGGTTTGTTACGGAGGAATCCAGTTGTTTCTGATACTCCCAGTTTTCAGTCATAAGGGATGCAAACTCATCCAGTCGCCCATTGATAAGAGCCTTCTTCATACTGTAAGCGGACTTCTTCAGGCCATGGAAGGCATCCACAGTCTCCCCTTTAAGATATCTGCCCCAAACCTTGTCATGGATATTACCGGAAAGTCGTGACTTACCGCTGTAACATAAAACCAGGTTCTTCTCAAGTTGTCCCTTAATAGATTTTTCTATATTGAGTCTTTCAACCTTTACCTTATCCGTAAAAGTCATAAAGTTAATCCCCCCCAGCGCTGAAGCGTATTGGTCCTGTTTTCCACCTTTTATTCTAAGCAACTGTTCCATCTCAAAAGCCGCTTCTGCGATAACCTCAGGAGGCTCATTTTTGAAGAACTCGTATCTTATAAGAAACAGAAATACCACATTCATTGCTGCTGATGTCCCCAGTCCACTTCCTGTCGGCAGGTTTGAACTATAGTTGATTTTTATCCCTGAACTCTGCGAGATAATCTTACTAGCATTTACCCCTTTTGTTTTAGTATCTGCCTCTTTTATTTCAAGTGTACCCTGTACATACCGGTCTATTGCGGTATTCAGCACTGCTCCACCTTCTGTATTCGCAAACGGCTGTATATCTGTCCATCCACCTGCAAAATCCACCCTCACCGGTGCCCTCACAACAAGTTTCATATCCCCTCCTCTTTTTCAAATACATCTTTGTAGATATTCAGTATATCTTCTGCAGTCTTCTCCCATGAAAACTGTTTTGCCCTCTCCAATCCTTTTTGTTTCATATCTTCTCTTAACTGACTATCTGAAAGGACATTTTCAATTGCAGATGCAATTTCATCAACGCTATGCGGGTCAATCAAAAGACCTGCATCGCCCGCTATTTCAGGCAAAGAAGAAACGTTGGATACAATAACAGGACATCCGCAGGCCATCGCTTCAAGGACAGGCAGTCCAAATCCCTCATAAAGAGAAGGGAAAACAAACAGGTCTGCCTTTTTATAAAGGCATGTCAGGCTGTCTATTGTAACCTCACTGAGACATAAAACATTGTCCTGCATATTTTTCTCCTTAACCATCTCAGTAATTTCTTCCTTGACCGGTTGCGACCCTGCGACAACAACCATCTTCTCTCTTATCCCTTTTTTTGAAAGATTACCATAAACCTCCAAGAGCACGGGAATGTTTTTCCTTTTTACAGAGGTAGCCACGGTTAAAATAAACATCTCCGGTATGTCATACTTTTTCATGAAATATTCACACCTGCTGTCAACAGCAGTATTGAAAATTTTTCTGTTCACACCAAGATAAACCACCCTGACCTTTTCAGGTTCTATCCCGTATATCTGCACAATGTCTTTTTTTGTTGAGTAAGAAGAGGATACTATAACATCAGCGCGAACTGCTGATTTATAGATATAGGTGTAGTATTTGTCTTTATACCATGAAGGGTTTATCTCAAAAGCCAGGTCGTATATGGAATAGACGGTTTTTATCCTTTTAAAATACGGCATCTCCTGAGCCGAGATACTGTGAAAAATAGATATCCCCTCCTTTTTCAGAAATTGTTCAATAACTGGCAAATGCAGCCCTTCTTCAATATTTTTAACCACCCTGCGTGGAAGAGGCAGGGTTCTTAACTGAAAATTTTCAGATTCCGGTATGGATATATTTCTTTTTTTCTCCTTGTAGTTGTGCCAGAAATAGCCGAATACCAGATAACTGTTTTTTTTGTCAACATCTTTCAAAGATGAAAGGAAATCCCCGAGGAAATAAGAAATCCCTCCTTTCTCAAAAGAACCTAAAGGTCCTGCCGCATCAATTGCTATCTTCATTTCTATTTTTCTTTTCAGGCAGACCTTCTTCAGAAAACCTGAAGGTATAATCCTGACACACTTATATAAAATCAGCCCCAAACTATGCTTCCATTATCAATTTCATATTCCTTTTTTAAAAATTAAATCTTCTCAAAATATAATCCTTGAATCCGTAAATTTTCATCTTTAATCTTAAAACTCTTTCAGCCGTTTTCTCCTCAGGCTTTTTGCCTGTCAATAAATATTCTTTTGTCAGCCCGATGCAATAACGTAAACTGCCCTGAAACTCAAACAAAAAAACTAAAAAAAGCCAGAGTCTCCACCATATATTCAGGTGTTTCTCCGCCCATAAAAACCTGCTTCTTGTGTCAAAATACTCCATTGGTACCTTGATACGCTTGAAACTTGAGGAAACCTTGTGATAAACAACTGCCGAAGGTACAAGTAAAATTTTATAACCGGCCTTTCTTGTTCTGAAACAAAGGTCAGTTTCATCCCATAGAAAAAGTCTTGTGTCTAAAAAGCCAATCTTTTCTATTATCCTTCGTGATAAAAGGAAAGCCGCTCCTAAGACAAAAGCAACTTCTTCAATACCATCTTTATCTCCTGTTAGGTGGATAAACTTCATTCTAATCCAGTCCCATCTTACTCCGCTGGAACCGACTTTTTCCGGGCGGTCATAATAGTATATTTTTGCTCCATAGCAGGCATCTGGAAATCTTTTGCCAACTTCTAAAAATTCCCTGAGAATTTTCTTGTCTACAACCGTATCGTTATTCAAAATAAACACAAAATCAGCATCTTTTTTAAGGGCATATATGATACCGATATTGTTACCCTCTGCATAGCCTGAGTTTTTTTCGTTCTTTATAAAAACTATTCTTTTGTTAGGCGGTAGATTTTTAAATTCACTTTCTCTTTCATCTCCCCCTGCTTCGGCAATGGCTCTGTTATAAACCACGCAACTGAGTGGTTTTAGGTCTGAGTCTGACTTAATAAATCTTGTATTAACCGGAATTTTACCCTGTGTCCACTCAACCATTTTCTCTATTGAACCGTCTGTAGAACCGTTGTCAACAACAACCGCCTGATAATCAGGGTAATCAATCCTTTGAACTGATTCCAGACACTCAACGGTATCTTCCCATCCGTTCCAGTTCAGCAATATTATAAAAACTTTTGGGATATTCATAAATTATAAATTTTTTTGAAAAGGAGAGATACAGAGTCACCCTCTTTTCCCAAATTTAGTTCCGTCGATTTTCGACTAAATCCAACAGCACCTTTTTTTGAGAATACACAGATATTCGTTATGCGTCAGATATAATTCCTTTTTTCCATAATTTTCTTTATGTCTCCTATACTTTATTCGGTTATTTCCCAAATAGTCTTCTATTATTTCCTACGTTTTATCCGTTGAGCAGTCATCAATAATTATCATTTCCCAATCAGAAAAAGTTTGTTTCAAAACACTCTCAATACAGCAAGCTATAAATCTTTCATGGTTATATACTGGAACAATTATTGAAACAATCGGTTTCATTTGGCTGATTTTGTTAGCTCTGTAAAAATACTATTTTATAAACTCCTTAATTTTACCCTTCATTTTTTTGGGCAGTTTATTCCATACAACTTTAACAATATTCCAGATTATCTGGTTATTCAAAAATCGAAATTTTCGGGATAACCTGCTGGAAAATAAACCGCCGGATACAAGGTTTTGAATAACCTCTTCTAACTTTTTATTTCTATTATGTCGCGCAGTTCCGTATTTTGGGAAAAAATGTTTTATTAATTCAATGATAAATTTATCTGCATTTCCAATTTTTTTCATTACCCAAGGCTTCTGTAATTCTATAATATCAATTTTAATACATCTATACATCATATAATCAGCAGATATGTTTTCAATCCACCATTCATTATCCAAGCACAAAAACTCTTCTTCTTTTCTTACAATATTTCTGAAAGTGAAATCAATTAATGTCCCTTTCAAAACAGGATATCCTTTTTCATCATAAACTCCTGTGTGATATTGCCGGATTAGTTCTTGATAGTATGTTTGCAAAAGTTCTAAGATTTTATTTTTAAAATTCGTTTTGTACATGGCTCTGAAAATTTCAAAAACAACCAAATCACCTTCGCACCAAACAGAATCATTAACTTTATGTTTTATTTTAATCGTATCGTTAAAAATGCTATATTCCCTATCAGTGCCTTCCAATCTTCGTTTTTTAATAGATATCTCCGGTTTGATTTTTAACTCCGTTACACATCGAAATTCTTTGTGTCTTCTCATAGAAAATTTTTTAGCAATCCAATATGGTTTTCGGCTTGCGAGCGAATCGTTTTTTCTTGCTACAATTAAAAAAGAATTTGCAAATTCTCTTAATAATTTGGATTCGGTTAATGTTTTTAGTGCGAGTCCTTCATGAAAAGTATAGATTCTTGTGGCATCGTAAGAAGTAAAGGGCAATTCTATCCAATTATGAAGATAAAATTTTTTTTCATCGCCGACATCACTAATAATAGTAGAAGCAAATTTGTAATCCGGAAAACAATAGTAAAAAGAGTTATAGGAAAAACCTCCTTCTTCTAAGAGAGCTTCTATTTCCTTTTTGGAAAAAGTTATTGGGCCCCTGTCAAAAGGATATCCATGAATACCATCGAAAATTTTCCCGGTATGATCTTCGGGGCAACCACTCCAATACTTAATTCCAATTTTGTTTTCTATTGCTATTATCAATGACCCGGATTCTTTCAAGGCATTTTTAGCAATTTTCAAAAGCGTCAAGAAAGATTCTTTTGCGTTTTGTTTGTCCGCAAAATATACGGGGGCATATTCCGATACTCCTATTAAAGTAATTACATCATAATCAATATCAAATTTGATATGCCTGAAATTTGAACAGAATATTTTTACATTTTTTAAATCTCTACATCTCTCCCGCGTTATTTTCGCACGCAAGGAACTCCCTTCAACGCTATCTACAAACTTGAAATTTTCTCCTAGATATCTACTTACAGCCCCACATCCTGAACCTAACTCCAAAACTTTGGCATTGAACGGTAAAGCAAGGGCTTTTAAAATATTTGAGCGTCCTATGCCCATGTGATAGAAAGACGGCCAATCTTTTACCTGAAGCATCAGCTCCGAAGAATCATCACTAATATTTTTACTGTTTTTTATCGTCTTTAAAATAAAGTTCTCTGTTTTTATCCCATCTGAATAATCTATCGTATGTAATTCTTTGCCTGGAAAGACATAAATTCCAGACGCTCTATCATATTGAAATTCTGATAAAAACTTTTCTTGATTTGGTTTTTCTCTGTTATTTTTCATTTCTTCTATATATTATCCTTTTAGTCAAAGATATATCTTTCTCATCAAAACCCTTCATTAAATATAACACTGAAAAATATATAACCATAGCTGCAACTGTTAACAAAAAAAGATTTGCATTTTTGAAACACACAATAAAACCGGCCATTATCGAGCTTGCAGTAACTATTTTAAACATATCAGACAAAAGCATCTTGTTTCGAAGATTAAAACCAATTTTTGAGAGTATAATCAATTCTACTAAAATTACTAAAAATCTAGTTAAATTTGTTGCAATACTCGCTCCTATGTAGCTAAACTTTGGTATAAAAAGCATGTTTAAGGATACATTTGACAACATGCCAAATCCGACAATTTTGGTTAGAGTTTTTTGTCTATTCGTAGCATTTAATAAATATCCAAAGACAGCTCCAATAGCTGCAAACAAAAACGACCAGATTAAAACCTGCAAAGCGATTACCGAATGCACATATTCTGACCCAAAAACCAGTAGTATAATCTTGTCTGCCAGTAATGTTATTCCGAAAACTACGGGAATACTTATAAGTAGCATATATTTAATTGACCGTTCAAAAATAAATTTCAAAGATGCTTTTGAAGAGCTGAAAAATCTTGACATTACCGGAAATATAGCCGTAACGTACAATGATGAAATGGTTATAAAAATAAGAACTACTCTATATGCAACATTATACCACCCAATAACTGTATTAGCATCAACCACCATGAAAGATAACATAACTGTATCAATATGATAATAAACCGCAATAAAAATCCCAGTTAATCCAAACGGTAGCGCCTCTTTTATTGTTGACTTCCAGAAAATCCAATCGAATTCTACGAATTTGTACGGACGGGTTAAGAAATTAAAAAATTTAAAATTTATGATAGCAATACTATATCCTAAAACAATAATGTTAGCTATAACATATATTGAAGCAAACCCTATAACACTTGACCCGAGATGTCTTGCAATCATAACCCCGCAAAACACTAAACCTGCATTTAAAATCTGCCCTAAAGATTGATACTCCATCTTTTCATATGCCTGAAAAATGGAATAAATTATCTGCCTGAACGCAGCAAAAACAACTGACAATGTTATAAGATATACTACCTTGATTGTTTGTTGAGGATAGTCAAAAAAGTTAATGGTCGCAATAATCAAGCCACACGTAGTAGCCAACAAAATTATTTTCATCAAAGTAGCATTTGCAAGGTACTTTGATGATAGAGATTTATTTCTGGAAACCTCTCTTACGATAAATGGCTGGAGACCAAAATCAGTAAAAACCGCAAAAATTCCGGTGAATGCAAGTGCAAAGGATAAAACACCAAAACCTTCTGCTCCTAAATAGCGTGTAGTATACATGACGGAAAAAAAGCTTAATATATAAGTTGCTATTTGTGCAAAAAACAACACGCCAGTATTCTTTGCAATCTGATTAACAGTATTCATAGTCAATTTGTTTATTGCTTTTGTATCCCAACCTAATTAGTTTAATATATTTTAAACCATTTGAACGATTTTGTCAAAAGGAATTTGAAAAAGACATGCAGAATGGTAAGAATGACCAGGTTATTTTTGCAGGAGGGACTT
>CAYOYL010000169.1:0-15328 GCA_964408175.1 uncultured bacterium | reverse complement strand
CTTTTTAATACCCCTCGCAGAACCATGCGTGAAGTTTGCCCTCAAACGGCTCTTAAGTAACACAACCCTATACGGTGGACAGGGGGTAGATTGAGTGATATATCCTCGGCTCTGATGGGATACTTTTTTGAATAGGACAGTAAGTGAAGTAAGATACGAAAAATAGACGAGATAGAACCGACAGAGAAAAGAGAAAAAGCAGATGATATATTGTCATTGGATTGGAAAATAAATTTGACTTTTAAAAAGATATGTTTTATAACTCTTTTGGGGAATTCTCAGGCAACTATGTTGCCTGAGATAAACTCTAAACGAATAACAATGAACCAAATAACAAACTCCAAATATGAAGTCCGCCAAAGATTTATGACGAAAAAACACTTAAGTTTGAGATTTAGAATTTGGAGTTTGTTTAGGGTTTAGTATTTCGGATTTAGGATTTGCAAATATGAACGGTGTTTAGTGAATATTTACTTCTTCTGGTTAAAAATTTTGTGGTTACTAAGGGTATAGTTGTAACATTCTCATTTTGCAAAAACTGTAACAAGTTCACTTTGTAATAACACAGGACTTGACAAAGTTATGAAGAAAGGAGGTGAGAAAGCAATGAAAAAGAGAAAAGGGTTTACCCTGATTGAACTGCTGGTGGTGATTGCTATCATAGCAATACTGGCGGCGATGCTTCTGCCGGCACTTTCTCAGGCGAGAGAGAAGGCACGCCAGTCAGTCTGTATGAATAACCTTAAGCAGATAGGACTTGCACTGCATATGTACACAAGCGACCACTTTTCACATGTACGCCTTCTTATGGATTATATAAAACCGTTTAATATCTCCTACTGTACACCTTCGCAGGCAAACGTCTGGCTATGCCCTTCAGACAGTTACAGACGCAAAATGTGGAGTCAAGGGAATTCCGCTAAGTTAATAAACAGTTATGGAATCAACTATTATCTGGGTTCAAGTTTCTCTATCACTTTTTACGCCAAGATAGACAACGCCAGACAGCCGAGCAGGATTATGTATCTTGTAGACTGTTACGATTACGTTTATCAAGGGCATTCCGTTACCCTCAGCGTAAATTCCTGGCCATTTTTGTCAACTGCAGACTCTACAAAAACCGGCGTTGATTTCAGACATATGGGACAGGCCAACATGCTCTTTATCGACGGGCATGTGGAGAGCAAGAACCTCAGCCATCTTCTCGGTACTTACGGATACTACATTCTCCAGTAATGATAGAAATGCATAGATAAATTTATACAGGGCAAAGGCAGAAGAACATCGAGGATTTACCTAAAATTTTACAAGGGAGGGAAAGAAAATGTTCGGTTCAAGAAAATGGATATTGCTTTTACTGTTTGCTTTTATCTGTATGAGAATCTATGCGGATACGGATAAATCCGGTTTTTATTCAGATATGGAACTCTATGCCCAACCGTGGGATACGGTGCAGGCTGTATATGCCGACTTCTCCTATCTCCTCGCTCGTATGGGGATACAGGGGGCATTTGATGAAAATTCCCTGAGAGTGTATCTTGTACAGAATGGAAAACCAGCGGGAAATCCACTGCCTTTAAGGTTTGTAAAAGACAACGACTATGACGCAAAAGAACAGGCATCAGGCAGTGTAATATGGATGGTTGCGGGGGAACGCGACCCGCTGAAGGCGGCTAAACAATACCGCATACATTTTGATATTGCCGAGCACGGCAAAAAACAGCCGGCGGATTACGGCGTATTGCCCGGCGAACCCAACCTTGTCCCCAACCCGGGCTTTGAGGAAGAAAACCCGGAAGGGGTACCTGCCCGCACGCCGTACTTCAAAGACGGTTCCCAAAGAGAGGCTTACGAAGACGGGCGCATTTCTCTGGACAAAACTGTTTTCCACAGCGGAGAAAAATCCGTAAAACTTTCGACTTCAGAGGGAAAACCAGGTGCATCTATCGTTATTACACCTGCCATGGGATACAAAGAGCAGGGACATAATTATTTGCTGCGGGTCCAACCCGGGCGTTCATACCGTTTTGGTTACTGGTCCCGGGGAGAGGAATGCAACGAGCCTATATACGTAAGCAGTAAAATGGCAATGATTGTCATGCCGTGGATATACTGGTATGACAGCAAAGGCAAGGCAGGCAGTAAAGTTCGCGATATAGTAAGTCCTGTAAGAATCATGGAAGACAAACTGCCTGATTCTTTTGGATGGGTTTATAATGAAAGCATCCTGTCGGTAAGTCCCGGAACGGTATATGCAATGTTTACAATAGCATTTCCCTGTAAGAGCGGCACGGTATGGATAGACGACCCTGCAATAACGCTTGCAGCGCCGCAGGAACTTACGGAGTGTTTCAGGATTGAGAATAACGAACCAAAGGTAAAACTTCAGTAAACCACGTCCTTTTCATAATGAATATTTACAATCAAAGGGGGAGAGATGCGTAAGAGATACCTTTTAATGTTGCCGGTTTTATTATTTACATTGTCAGTACGTGCATCAGCGGAAGAGAAAATTTACAGTTTTGATATGGGGCCAGCGGAATCCGGATTGATGGATGGGTTTACGCGCATTTCCGCGGATACGGCATATACCAAAGAGGTCGGCTACGGCTGGGAGGGAAACCTGCAGGGATTGAGAAACTTTGACCGCAGGCGTCCTGACACCCTTGGCAGGGATTTCGTCATAGGAGCGAACGCGACATTTCGCATGGACCTGCCTGCCGGCGAATACCGGATATGGGTACTTCACGGCGACAGTGCAACGGGCAGTTCAATCTTTCCCATCTTTCCCATAGGCCACGGCATCAACCCGCGCAACAGGGAGATACTGCTGCAGGGCAAGAGCGTCTTCACCGACC
Source organism: uncultured bacterium (assembly GCA_964408175.1). GTDB lineage: Bacteria > Ratteibacteria > UBA8468 > B48-G9 > JAFGKM01 > JAFGKM01. The sequence continues at coordinate 12,470 of CAYOYL010000169.1, read as the reverse complement.
ACATCACCTGGCAGCAATTTTATTCTGAGGAGTATTTTTATTCTCACCTCAACACTGATTATAAAACCAAAGACAACATCTGGGACAAGTACCTTGCACCCAGGTACAGCGAGGAGAAGTTTGACGTAATACTTGCAAAAGAACCACTGCGGATAGTCTTCAAGAACCTGCCGGTCAACGCACTCATCGTATACCCTGCATCAATGTCGTCAAAAGCGGAGGTTGACATAAACTATCTTGAGCGCCGCCGCAGGCGTTCGGTAGCAATACGTGAAATCAAACCCGAAATCAGCGTGCCGGCTCCTACTATCACACAGCAGGATACCAAACGCGGCTACCAGGTATTTTCCCGGCCGCCATCGCAACCGGTATATCCGACAACCATCCCTGCGGAGCAAGAGAAAGACAAGCCCATCGGGCTGTTCGGAAGCCCCGGAGAAGTGAGATCGGGGATGCTGGGTATCTATCCCCTGCGCGACATAAGCAACTTAAACATCAGAGTGGATGACCTTAAGAACCCAGACGGCAAAACCATCCCATCTTCAGCCGTGGAAATCCGCACTGTAAGATATGTAGAACAACGGATAGGCAGAGGCGACAACCCGGAATATCAATATCGTGTGGTACCGTTCATCCTCGTTCCTGACAACATTCTTGACATGGAAAAAGGGGTAGCACGTTCTGTCTTCATTACCGTTCACATACCCACGGACGCGTCTCCGGGAGTTTACAGGGGCACCGTAAAGATACAGGACGGCAAAACAGAACTGCCGCTGATGGTGCGGGTTCTACCCATAGACCTTGCGGAAGACGACATTGTACACGGCCTTTGGGTGGGGATAAACGATTATTTTTACTACCATTACTGGCAACCTGCTTTCCCAGAGAAAGACTTTGAAGATGAAATATGGAAAAATAAAGAAAGACACTACCGTTATCTGAAAGAATACGGAGTGAATTCGCTGTCGCTCACCGGAGAAGATATGCGTACAACGACATCTTCCCCAGACGGCAAGAATATTGTGATGGACTTCAGCGGCGGATTCGGCAAGTGGATGGACCTTTACAAAAAGATGGGGTTCGGACCTACACCATGGTTTTCTTTTATATCCTTGTGGAGAACTTCAAGGGGGCCTGTCAAACCGTTCCTTATAAGGGGGTTCAAGGATGTGGAACCTTTAAGCGAAACGTGGAAGGCAGGGTACAAACAGTCCATAGAACTTCTCCGTGACGAGGGGAAAAAACGTGGGTGGCCGGAGATATATATCTACATCTCCGACGAATCGTCTAATGTCGGACAAAAGGGAGGAGAACATTCTGCCGCAATAGCACAGGTAGCCAAAGAGGTCCCAGGAATACGCACGATAATATCGGTCAACGGACCGTACGAGATGGTTGCTGTGCCTTACGTGGACATCATCATGCCCAACCACGCGTTTCCCATAACAAAAGAAACGGTAACCTATATAAAAAACAAGCATGGAAAAGAGCTCTGGCTCTACAATATTGGGATGACCCGCTTCAGTTATGGGTTTTACCCGTGGCGTACCGGTGCAAAAGGCAGGTACCAGTGGCACGGACGTTACACGGTCTGCTTCCCCTACGACGACTTTGACGGAAGTGGAGGAGATTCATCCTATATGTACTCTTACCCTGTGCCTGACGGACCTCCGAGGGCAACGTTGAATCTTGAAAAACTGCGTGAAGGGATATACGACTACAGGTACATCCGCACGCTGGAACTGTTGGTAGATAAAACACAAGGGAAACAGAATGCACGGCTACAAGATGCAGTTAAGGAAGCAGAGGAACTGATTGCAGAGATACGGAATTCCATCGACTGGGACATACGCAAACACTGGGGCATGAAGGTAGCCTCGGGAGAATCTGGAAACGACACTCTTTTGGACTGGAATGATGAGATATGCGACCGCTACCGCTGGCGCATTGCTCAGATGATAATACAGTTAAATGGGTTGGCCAATAACTAAAAAGGAACTGAAATGCGAATGAAAACCACCATTTTCTTTGCAACTTTGCTTTTTATAGTTTATGCCACACGATTTTCTGGGGCTCAGCCAGCCGCACCAATACCTTCCGCAACCCTCCCGCGCACGGCAAAACCACCTGTAATAAACGGGGGGTTAAACGACGCGTGCTGGAAAAACGCCCTCGTAATATCCGATTTTATCATAACATGGGGCACTCCCGCAACGCCGCTCGGCGAAAAACCGGAACAACAAACTACTGCATACCTGCTGTACGATGAAGAATACCTTTACATCGGCGTGGATTCTTTTGACAAGGATACAGAGAATATAGTAACAGGAAAAATGGAGAGACGCGATTCAGGATGGGCGGATGACAACATAGAGATATTCATTGACCCGGGACTTACGAGAGAAAACTTCTTCCATCTCATCATAAATGCAGCAGGGGTGATTTTAGACCAGAAGGTAACAGGGGCCAGAGAGAGTGAAATATCTTGGGATTCCAATCAGGACTGTGCGGTGAAAGTATACGAAGACCGGTGGACGGTTGAAATAAGAATGCCCTTCGCCGAAATGGGACTCTCCCCTGAAACAGGTAGCCGGTGGGGTTTTAACATCACGAGATTTGAACCGCGCTCATGGATAGTCCAAAGCTGGGGACCTGTCTTCGGAAACAACCTTCAGCCGGACAGGTTCGGCATCATAGAAGGCATCTCGCTGGATTATTCCCGTTACGAATGCAGGTTGAAGATGACCTCCTGGGGCGCTTTAAGTTTCGGGGGAGACTATATTGAATTTGAGGTGGAAAACTATACGGACAAGAAGAAAGATGTAACAGCCGAACTGCTATGCTTGGACGGCAACGGTAAACAGCATCTGACAAAAAGAATAATCTCACTTAACCCCGGTGAAGAGAAAAAATTATCGCTTGACTATCTTATCTATAAGAAAGGTGTGGAGGGCAAAATAATACTTTCGCTCAAAACCGCAGGGGATACAAAAAAAAGTTTTATCCGCACCCGTTATTTTATCGTTCCCTCAGAACTTTTTACCACAGCCCTCGATAAGCGGGATTATTACCTGTCCGAGGATAAAGTCTGCATCCAGGTGCTATTAAACATCGGCAGGAGAGCCTTGAAGAAGAGCAAACTCATCTTCACCGTTGCCGACAGTTCCGGAAAAACCGTATTATCCAAAGAAATCGGTGAAATACAGGAGAGTAGGTTAACAGCCACGCTGGATATGAGGAAGATGCCTGCCGGGCGTTACACCATGAAAGCAGTCATGCAGATAGAGGATAAAACAGTTGATACGCGGGAACTCTTTTTCAACAGGATAAAGGGGCCGTTTGATGATTAAAGGCAATGCCTTTTCTCGTTTTTCATCCCGTGCATCATTTCTCGGCCAGTGCCCCGCTTATTCCCAAGGCGTCAAGAATCTTACAGCCTTCCCGGAGTGCTTCTCTTCCAGCAGTTTCTTTCGCCTCGTGAAAGCCCGGCCCGCCAACCGCTACGTATCCGTAACTGGCACCGTCGGCTCCGGGGCTGACCCAAAAGGAGTAAAGGCGACCGTTGCGAAGGAGAAAACGGAAACGAACGGACTGATTGGCAAGAGCGGACAGGTCCGTAACATCCTGCCATCGCACTTCGCAAAGTGTGCTGTTTTCACGGATGGGGCTGCAACGGTTTGCTGCGAACCTTGAGAAAAGATTCCCCTTTTCGTCAAGAACCTCTACCCGCAATTCGCCGTGAGGTGCGTTCACGTTCACAAAGAGGTTCTTTCCGGAAAAGCGAAGCGGACGCGTCAGAAGTTCCCCCTCGCGGCAGCCTGCATCCATCGATGCAAAACCATCACGACGAAGAAACGCCAGCCCCGTGCTGTTGACCTTCTGATTAGCCGAACGGCCACTTACGTAGAAAAAAAGTCTGTCTCCAACAACGAGACAACCGCCGCCCACGGATTGCACGTTCCCCCAGTTCCATGCCAAAGGGTCCTCCGACACTCCGAGAAAGGCCTGGCGGCAGGGACGATACCAGTGGAATCCGTCACGTCTGTATCCCATAACAATTTCGTTAATCTTGGGACGGTTTTTATCACCCTTTAAGTTTATCAAATTCGGGTCGCCCCGCCAGATGGTAAAGAAACCCAGTATGAGACTTTCGTAGGCCACCGCATCAAGATTGTAGAGTTGTGCGGGAACGTTATATTCCGGACGATGCAGGTCCGCACGGTCAGCCCCGGTCCAGGGGACAATCTAGTCCAGTTGTTTCCGGTTTAGAACATCAAACGTCACTGCTGCAACAGGGTCGGGATTTTCCCGGTAATAACGAATCCGTACACAATCGTCCCCAGGCGGGTAGACTATCGGAGCAACCTTAACCGTCTCTTTAATACTACATATCCAAAACATTCCGGAATGGATTGAAAAAAACCGTTGTGCGGTCGCCGCAGGGTTTTCCCAGCCTTTGCGGAGTACTCCAGTGAATGCCATCCGGGGAGAAAAAAGCGGACAATCCCCATCCCCGTTTGTAGGATGCTTCGAACATCTTGAAACGTCGTGACGGATCGGTCTCAAACATGTCCAGCCAGACCGTCGTGGTAGAATCAATGGACCTCTCAAAAACTATATTGGTTCCCGGAACCACGTCAAGCGACGGTTTCGTCCACGCTACGCCATCGTTTGACATCGCATAGCACATCCGCGTCTCGTCGTACATCCCGGACATGTACCACATTTTGAAACATCGGCCATTGGGGTCAAACCAAACTCCGTCACTGTAAGGCATAGCGGTGGCATATCGTTTATCCTCGGTCACCTCCCAGACCTTGTCGGGAAAAAGAACCGGATTTTCAGGATAATACTCCGCCTGATGAAACGTCCGTGTCAGGTTGGTTCGCTCTATCAGAAAATTGTCCACAAGAATCTGCCGCCCGACATCAATGGGGATAACTGCGGGTATCTCCTTTAGGTACGGCACTGGCATTGTATCGCCGGGCAACAGTAGAAGACCAGGATATCGTGGAGGCCATGTAGCGGGCAACACTATCCCGTTGTACAGGGTCTTATGGGACTGTGCGGATTTGCAAAACGAAAGAGCCGCAAACATCAGAAAGTCTTTCCCTTACCCGACAGATGGAAAAATAATTGCAGTCTTCTTCCTTGGGTCAGGATTCTCATCTTTATGCCTCCTTCTCCCTCTTGCTGGGCAGGTTTTGACGTTTTTTGGTTGAGTTTTCTCCCTTACGTCTGACGAGCAGATAGCGAAACCCTAATGGTGGCAATATGGCCGGCGCTGAGTATGTGACAACCTCCGCACAGCGGCCCCAACCCAGATACTCCGGCCGCAGGTGCCATCTGAAACGGCGTTCTTTCTCCGTCAGGTTTACCAGCAGTACCAGTGCTTCGCTGTCGTTCCAATAGATAGATGAAAACACGTAAGGGGTTGAGACCGTTACCGCAGGATTATGGTGGTCATGAAAATGTGTGTATCGCGTGAAATTAATTCTACTGATTGCCCTGAAAATTTTGAGGGCTTCGGGACTGTGCACGTCGGGCGTGACGTGATTCAGGAGGCAGCACAGGGCAAACCTGCGCGGCGAACGCGCCGTTTCCTTGCCCACGGCACACACACCGTGCGGGCAGGTCTTCAGGTAAGGTACGTCCGGCGTGAAGATGTCCGGGGTCAGAGCGGTCGGGGGAGATTCAAACACCAGTACCCGCGTGGCCATGTTCTCGGCGACTACGAAAGGAACGTCGGTAAGATGCAGGTACATCTCCCCGGCGGGCCCGACGCGCTCGCGTGTCCATTCAAGCAGACGGATAAATTCCTCCACACTCCAGTGTGCCACACCATCCCTGTGGCCCGGGTGCAGACAGGGCATAGGTGCACACCAGTCATAGTAAATGCCGTCAAAATCGTGGTTCCGCAGGGTTTTGTCTATGGTTTTCTTCCGAAATTCAAGCCAGCCGGATGACATACACATGTGTGCACCAAATTCACCGCCGGAGTGAGAATAATTGTGAATCATCCTGCCAGTATCATCTACCACCCGCTGCCATTCCTCAGCCTTCTCCGAAAAAGACGGTACCCCAGGGTGGAATTCACACAGGGAGAAATACGGCGTCACGCGAATTCCTTGCCGGTGGCACTCCGCAATGCATAGGTCCATCTCCTTCATGCGGCGTGACGGATAGGGGGGATAAGCACCTGCGCGCCAGAAGACGCCATCAGGCGACGGACTGTCGTTATGTATCCTGGCAAGTTTGATATTATGTTTTCTGTAGTTGACAAGTGTCGCCTTTGACGGGAAATCCGTTCCGCTGCCGTCGGGACGATGATTGAGCAATCCGCCGATGGAACAGACCAGCGGTGGGACATATTTCCGCACAAAGGGCAACCCCATAAAGAAATCAAATTGATATGTACCCTGCAGTTTCATCCCGAAAGGATGGTATTCAAGCACGCCGATGCGTACTTCGTAACCGCTCAATTCAGGTGCATAGCGCACCAGGAAGTGGTTCCGCTTCGGCTTGCCGAATACCTGCCGGTGCCACTGGTCCAGGTCGTCGGCTATGAACCAGTCAAATCCTTCCACACCGCGCCGGAGAAAGGTGAAATGCAGAGGCATGATTCTTGTGCGGAAGGCTATCATGTCCGAAGACACTTGACCGCCCCGGAGTTCAAACCAGCGTGAAACATTTCCGAGAAGATTAGCATTCGGGTCCATATCCGGCGCAGGACGAACCGCAAATTCGTTCAGGTGCGGCGCCACCGCCAGCCGCGCAATGACCAACTCCCAGACGTCGGGAATAGAACCAGTGCATTCAATGGTTACGTGCTGGCGGATGTATCCCCAGGGATGGTATTCATACCGGTGGCGGCATACGGCCGCGAGCCGCGAGCCATCTTCCGAAACCAGCGGGCTCTCCGATTCTATGTAGACGACATCGCCTTTTCTACCGTGGGATAAACGGACGGGGACATTGGTCCGTCCGGCAGTATAGCAACGATATTTGGGATTATGGAAGGTGCCTATGCGCGTTTCACAGGGCGCTGAAAGGATGTTTTTGCCAGAGCCGTATTTAAAAACAATAGAGGTGATGCCACCGCCGGCGCGCCGCTCATGACGCACCTTCCAGTACCGGCAGTCCACAACAATGCCACCTGCATCTTCACGCACAGTAAACCTTGCAGGTTGCGGCTTATAGATGCTCATAACGGACCTCTGATTACCCGGAGCGGAAGGGACTTAACCAGCGGTTGGCTCTGAACCTCAGGAACCATCAGCCTGATATCTACAGCGTGTGACCCAACGGGCATATTGCGTATCGGCAGGCGTGATTCAAACCTTCCGTCCGGCTGGATTTCAACTTTCTGTGACATAATACCCTTTCCCAAAACCATCAGCGTTGCCGTGAGCGAAGCACCTTTCATCTTGTTCTCTGCCAGGTTAATCCGTCCTGTAAGCGATGCATACCGTTCGGACTTATACAGCAGCGGCAGGTCCAACTCTGCATCAAGCAGAGGAGGAAGGTTAAACAGGTTATAGAAACTGGCGCGGATGCGTCCGGACGCATCTATACAATCAACCCGTATTGCCACATTACCTTCAACAGGGGGAATAACGTATGCCTGTTCTATCTTGGCACCAACTGTTGAGACCACCCGGCTCGATACGTCTGTTCCCTCTTTACCTGAAAGCGGGCGGACTGATATGTGTAATGTCATGGGGCAACCCGGGACCGCTTCTTCGGCTACCATTGCACTGAATGTGTTCTCACCCACTCGGCGCTGGCCAATGGAAACACCCTGCAGGATAATCCCGTATCGCTTGGGATCCGGCGCTACGTCCTTCAAAATTGCGAATTCTCTATATTCGTGGAAACCTGAAGCAGGCCAGCAGGCAAATTCAGTCAGGCGCCGCTCTTCACGCCCGATGTTGAAACGGAAACCGTCGGCCAACCTCTGTGCTCCCAGTTCCATGCATGCGAAAGGAATGGCGATTTCCATGGTCCATGTGTCCTTCTGCCGTTGTGCCGCCACCTGCCAGTCTGCGCGCCAGTGTGCATCCTTTTTCCCCGTCAGCGTATCTGTGCGCGCGTCGTAACGCGAGCCGACAAGGTTGGCGGCGAAGTGGTAGTAGTATGGACTGCCGGGCATCAGGAAAATTTCCATGCAGTCCTGCGGTGAGCCTTTCCACATATTTCCATCTATTCCGGTCGGGTAAGATTGTACCATTTCCAAGTGTTCCTCGTGACAGTACACTGCCACGTAAAAAGCAGAATCGTCCCACGCCACCCATGCTTTTGTGGCCTGGGTGGGTACCGGGCGTCCCTTGTCTATCAACCGGAAGTCGGTTATGGAAGGCGGGGTCTGCCAGCATTCGTCATTAAGATACCCATCCACCAGCGGCGGCGTCTTGACCCGTGGAACGGAGAGCTCCGGTACGTCGGCACATCCGAATCCCGCGCTGGCAAGGAAAACAAAACAGGCAGTCATGACAGATATTCCACGATATTTATTTTTGTGCATTTTTTATCCTTTATCGGTTCAGGGCGGACTGAATGTCCAGAATATGACTGGCGATAAGCCAACGTAAGCGGTCAAGATAGCGGGACTTAGAAAAATCCCCGTATGCAGTTGCACCGGCTTCTTTTGCACTAATTTCTCCAATTAGTATACGTGCGTCTTCCGGCAGTGAGGAGCGGATACCATCCAGTTCTTTCCTCGCCGCCTCGGCTCTGCGGATAGATTCGGATTTACCCGAGTGCATCGCTTTCTCTATAACCGTTTCCAGCGCCGCGATGTAGCGCAGGTCATCAATTCCCTCCCGTGCCGCGATAATCTTCAGCGTAGGTAACTGCCGGTCGAATGACTGGCGCGTGTAGTGGTAAACACTATCGCCGTCAAACGGGTTCCACGGTAGCATGATATCGTAGTTGTTAAACCACTGGAATCGACCTCGGGCATTGACCCGCCAGGGATAGAATCCCCACATTACGCGGTTGTCTCCAATATTGTACAGCCAGAGGTCGCACCCTGCCTGCTTGGTCTCCGCGAGCGTCTGCTCTGTTATCGGGAAGGCATGATTCGGCATAGCGATGTCCAGCCCTGGCAGCATAACCTTTTCGTAGGAGCCGTTCATAGAGGCAATCGTTCGGATGCCGGGAATGTCCTTGGTGCACTGGACCAGTTGCCGTCCCTTTTCAGCTCCGGGGGCGCCCTCGTTGGATAGTTCGTCGGAAAGATAGACGATAATTTCGGGCCATCCGCGCTGTTTCTCCGAGGTCTTGGCCCAGTCAATTATGCTTCTATACGCGCGGTCCCATTCCGGAGAAAACTGCTTCAGTTTTGCGCCGTAAATTCCTTTATCTATGTAACTACATCCCAGTGCACTAAACCCATACCACGGCATTGGACCCATACCTGCCTTGGCATACAAGTCCATCCACTGCGTGAAAGGGCTGTTTTCCGCAAAGGTGACACTGCCGTCGGTGCCGACGCGAATCTCGGTGCGCCCGTCCTCGCAAAAAGCCAGCGCATTCATTCCGTATTCCTTCAAGAGGTTGAAATTCTTCACTTCCTGGCTGAAGGCCTTCTCCCGCAGCCATGGGTCTGCCTGGAAACTTTTCCACCAGAATGCGTGGTACCAGAATATGTGGTCAAAATGATACAGCCCCGCGGATATCGGTGTCGGTTCCAGGCGTATCGGCAGTACCCGAAGTGCCACCGGCATGTTGAAGGACCCAGCCCCGGAGGGTGAAATCCTGAAGGTACCGTTATATACTCCGGGTGCCGCGTCATCCGGGACGGCGATGCGCACCACCCAACTGGTTGTTACGCCCTGCGGCACATGCATGGGATTGCGGGGCTGGATGGGCCCAGGAACGATGGAATAACGGTACTCGGACTTGCTGGAACAGTGTTCAATGTACCTGATGACACCCACATCCCTAACGTTGTCAACCTTAATCTTGGCCTGTCCGGAACCCACCAGGTCTGACTGGCTTACGGACACGTCACCCACTTCCTTCAGGGGATATAGGCTGACAGTGAATGAAACATACTGACCCGGCGCCGCAAAACCGAACCATTCCTTGATTATCTCACCGGACTGAGGAGCACTGCCCGGTAACACCTGCCGCCCGCTGTCGCGCGAAAAGAGCGCATATCCGCGCTTCCTGTCGTCACCGGTAATTCCCTGCGCCGTTTCTGCCGGTGGTTTTTCAAACGTTACGGTTACCGCGCGCTTCCGCGCCGCACGCAACCGTGTCAGTTCCTCCTCTATCGCTGAGCCTGCCTGGGCGGAATAGACAGCCATGGCGCAAATGGGCACTTTGTTTATTTCAAACCGCACCTGTCCGCCTTTGACGCTGAACGGTACCATTTTCTCCTCAAAGCAAGGTGCAATAAACCGTTGATATACGTCCAATCCCGGTTCCCACCAGTCGTCAAAATTGCGGAACATAACCTTTTTGAACCAGTTCTCCGCGGTCGGATGGTAGGCAAGCACTTCCTTCCCGTCAATACGGATAGTCCAGTCGGCATAGGTTGGGAGAATCATCGCACCAAGGCCGCTGTCGCCGATAAGAAACCATGCAGTGTAGTTACCGTCAGGAATGTCAACAACCAGACAACTTCCTGCCGCCGGCACGACCAGACTGCGTGCCATGGCATCAGGAAGCGTGCGTATAATAGCCGCCGGGTGCGCGCCGCCCGCCCAGCCGTAACCTGCCTCTTTTGTATAGGCACTGGCGGGCGTAACCGGAGTGAATCCGGGCCAGCAGGCCACCGCAGAATCTCCTGTGAAGTCAAACCGCAGGGACAACGTTTCAACGCCCATTCCAACCTCTTTCGTCTCATCCGCAGTCCGGGCCGAATTTAACATCCACGGCTGTGTGGGAACAACCGCCAGGTCATCCACGTATATCGCTCCCTGTGCACCTTCTATGAACTTGATGGTTGCGTCCATGTAGTGCGCATTCTCCGGAGCCGTCAGGACGCAGGACAGTTCTTTCCAGTTGGTATCCTCTTTAACTGTGTTGGCGTGCCTGTGGATAATTAATGATTTGTCCGCTGCCAGCCAGTGTACCTCGACAAGGGAGACCAGATTATATTTACCTGGCACGGTACCCACGGCCTTCAGCCAGTAACTAAGCCGGTAAGTGGAATTTCCCTGTATGGCGATATAGCCAGGCGTGCGCATAGTTGCGGCTGCCGTCTTGCCGGTGGTAGTATCAGGTATACCCTTCAATTCCATACATGTGCTGCCGGAGTGCGCCATTCCCGGGTCGGTGATGCTCTTCATACCCCGGTAATAAACCCAGTCCTCTACCTTGTCAGGGCTGATGAACCGTTCAAACCCGCCGTTGGCTACGAGATTGGCAGGCCCGACATCTTCGGGGTAGGCTGGCAACCACCTTATACTGCTTGCGGGCGCAAAGTATATGCGGAACTCTGCCATGCCGTCTTTTCCGTATGCGGCCGGTACCTCCCACCGGACAAGTCCCTGCCCGTCGCTACCGGGCTCCGGAACGAACCGGGTCGGCAGTGACACACCGGCGGCGGTGGTAACGCGGACCGAGGCCGGGTCAAGTCTGGACGTCGCTCCCAGTTTCCCAAGCAATGTACCGAAATCTGCCGATACCTCCGGCGTCCATGAGAGCGGCTGGGCAGGCAGTGTTACTGGAGTGTAATACGGCGGCAGTTGCTCCTGCCCGCAGACCGGGCACCAGGCAAACGCAGACAATCCGATAATAACACAAGAATATAACAGTATTTTCCTATCCCAACGCATAGTAGCCCTCCGAGTATTATACAATACTGTTTTCAATGCTGGTAAACCTTACACCAGACTGTCTGCTCACGGACAATAGAGATAACTCTGCTTCCCAAGCAAATCATTCACCCCTTTTGCTTCCGCATGGCCATCCAGAAACAAACAGTTGCTGTGAGAACTGTGCCGGAAATCAACCTCTCTTAATCCAGGAGTTGCTGTTGCCTTGAAAGGATAGTTGTTAACACTTACAACTACAGGTACGCCGCCATTGTAATCATAGCAATGGCTGTCATACAGGTAGATGGTTGCCGAGGGAAACCGAGCACCAGCATAGTTGGTGTAAAACTTGTTGCCCGGACTTTTATAGCCAATGTAATAGTTAACTCCGTAACTGAATTCTTCATATCCCGTCTTTTTCCGAAAACGGTCGGAGGGGCACCACCATGATGCTTTTGACTTGGGGTTGTAATGACTATATTTCTTCATCATATACGTGTCCAGAACGGCAGCAGGATGATACTGGTTGCCGTACGTAGCATTGGGTGGATAATAGTCGTCGTAGTCATTCAGATACATGAAGAAAGCCGTCCCTATCTGTTTCAAATTATTCATGCAGACTGCCGCTCTTGCCCGTTCTCTTGCCTGTGACAACGCCGGCAGCAGCATTGCCGCAAGTATCGCTATTATCGCTACCACCAC
>CAYOYL010000168.1:0-14052 GCA_964408175.1 uncultured bacterium | reverse complement strand
TGCCCATAAAGAAGAGGTGGATAATGACCTGTTATGTGTGGGGAGCAAGGAACACGACATCCGAGGTCCATCCTGGAGGTAAGGGCAGATACAGCAATTGGACAGACGGACCTGGCGGAACCGGAGGGAGTTGGCTGAACAGGGTATATCTTGACGGCAGTGTACACCTTATCCATGTTCCGCAGACGTCTAACTATCCATATACCAGCGGCCAGTGGACAAATGATGGAGACAGTACGCCATTTGACTGATTTTTAAAATGGCAGTTTGGTGTTGACAGGGAAAAACTTTTGCGGTAATATATATCAGTATCTGAAAATATTCAAAGAAGGTAACAATGCAATTTTAGATTTTTTTTTAGACTGGCTTGTGAAAAAAATCACAAATGGACACACTATATATAGAAAAAAAAGACTGGGACAATTTTATAAAAGGTAAAACTGAGACGGAAAAAATCTTTGCGCCTGTTGACTCAAACGGCTCCCTTTTTTACAAGAAGATAGGACCGGGCGATGAAACGAAGATTGTTTATAACAGGGTGCGTCCGGTGGAACCGTTGAAGTTTTTCCTTTTTCCATTCAAGGAGAGGGTCTACCCTTCTGTAGAATCTGTTTCTCCGGTTGTAATAATGGGCCCGGCCTCCTGTGATGTAAAGGCACTCGAGATACTTGACAGGGTCTTCAAGGATGGTGAGTATAAAGACCCAAACTACTCAAAAAGAAGAGAAAACACCCTTATAGTAAGTTTTGACTGTACCTCTCCCTATTCCACCTGTTTTTGCGAACTTGTGGGTACACACCCTTATCCGGAAGATAACTTCGACCTTAATGTATCTCAATCTGAAGAAGGACTTCTGATAGATATAGGGTCAGAAAAAGGGCGTTCTTTCATAGGGGGTGACCAGAGATTCTTTCAGGCAACAGGCGAGCAGATAGAAAAACGGGTAGTAAACAGGCAAAAGGTTGTTGAAAAAATAAGAGAAAACAACAGAGAGTTTGACCTTGTCAACCTGGAGAGATTGAAAGGTACATACCAGACAGAGTTGTGGAAGGTCCCTGAGGATATTGAAAGATGCATCCAGTGCGGCAGTTGTACCAACAACTGCCCTACCTGCGTCTGTTTTCTCCTTGAGGATACAGGGAGACAGGAAGAGATGAGGAAGACCAGGGTATGGGACAGCTGCCTTTTCCCCGGTTATGCACGGATGGCGGCAGGTTCTTCACCCCGACCGACCCTTTATGACAGGTATGCAAACAGGATTCTCTGCAAGTACTGGTATATGGAGGAAAACTTCGGTATGAAGGGTTGTACCGGATGCGGCAGGTGTATTGCAGGATGTCCGGGAAAGATTGACAAAAGGAAGGTAATCACAGAAGTACTGAGGGTGAAATCACAGGTATGATTATGGACAGGAGCATATACGAACCGATTGGATGCGAGGTGAGAGAGGTCATCACAGAATCCCCCACGATAAAAACGGTTGTGTTGAAACCTGAGAGAGAGTTTTCGTTTCTTGCCGGGCAGTTTGCCTCATTAACCGTGCCCGGTGTCGGGGAGGCACCCTTTACCCCTTCATCATCTCCCTTTGAAAGGGAAAAGATTGAGTTTACAGTTATGAAGGCAGGAAGGGTAACCGCTGCAATACACGCCCTGAAAACCGGCGACAGGGTCGGTATAAGAGGGCCTTACGGGAAGCCTTACCCTCTTGACTATTACAGGGGGAAAGAGATACTGCTTGTGGGAGGTGGTGTGGGACTGGCACCTTTAAGAGCACTCTTTCTGGCTCTGATGGAGAATGTAAAAGACTACAAAAGGATTGTCTTCTGCTGCGGTGCCAAAACACCGTCTGACTATATATACAAGGATAAGATACTGGACTGCTGGCACCAGTACTGCAAGACCTCCCCGCTGTGTTTCAGGATAACGGTTGACAGAAAGGATGAAGACTGGCAGTTTGAAGAGGGGGTGGTGACAAAGGCACTGGACAATCTTGACGTAGACATCAAAAACTCGGTGGCTGTTGTCTGCGGACCCCCCATAATGATGAAGTTTGCAACGCTGAAACTTCTTGAAATCGGCTATAGCGCCCCGCAGATATACCTCTCTATGGAGAGAAAGATGTACTGCGGTGTGGGACAGTGCAGACACTGCCTCATAGGGGACCTCTTTGTGTGTAAGGACGGGCCTGTATTCACCTATGAGCAGATTAAGGACAAACCCAACATATGGGTATAAAATCCCCCTGTGTCCCCCTTTTTCAAAGGGGGATACATTGGTTCCCCTACTTTGACAAAGGTGGATTTGGGGATAGGTGGGAATATACATAGTTCAGTGGGTATTTACAAGGTATGACTAAAAATGAAAAAACTTTATATAGACTATGACAGGTTTCTCAAACTACCTTCAGATACGGGTATAAGGTGCAGTTACCATATGCACCCGGGGAATAATGGGATAACAGGACTCCGGGAAGAACTGGCATTTATGTTTGCCTGCAGAAGGTGTGAGGACCATCCCTGCGTGAACAGTTGTCCCACAGGTGCCCTTAAGAGAGAGGGGGGACTGATTAAACGTTCAAGGGTTATATGCATCTCCTGCAAGACATGCTCACTTGCCTGTCCCTTCGGTACGATACTGCCGGAACTGATACCGTACCTCGTGAGTCGCTGCGATGCCTGTATGGGACGGCTGAAAGACGGTGAAGAACCTTTATGCGTGACAACCTGCAGCAACGGTGCCATACAGTATGTTGATGAAGACTCCATTGAGGATAAAACAAATCTCTATACATTTGGAGACAATATTCTCGTCAGGGTCTTTAACTATCTGGACATTTACGGAATAAAAAGATGAGCACAGTCATTATTTTTTTATGTCTTATTGTCAGTTTTGTGGTATTGAGTGTAGTGGGGCTTATGGCTATGTGGGTGGAGAGGAAGGTGACTGCCCGCCTGCAGTTTCGCGTGGGACCTCCATGGTACCAGAACCTTGCAGACCTCGTTAAACTGACGGGCAAGGAGGTCCTGATACCCGCAAAGGCAAACGTATTTATCTTTGTCTTTGCTCCGGTACTCGCCCTGATATCTGTAACCACTGCAGGGACCATAGTGCTGCTCTCTTTTACAAGGGGGTTCGGGTTCCCCGGGGATGTTATCCTTCTTCTTTATCTTCTGACCATCCCATCTCTCGCAATAATACTGGGCGGAAGTTCCTCAGGAAACGTCCTGGCGTCCGTGGGCATCAGCAGGGAGATGAAACTTCTGCTCGGATATGAACTCCCATTTGTATGTGCACTTATAATACCTGCACTGATGAGCGGCACAACAACATCTCTCTCTGAGATTATTGCCTTTCAAAAGGCGAATGGGATGACCATTGGCTCTTTTGCAGGCGTTGTCGGCTTTGTCATAGCAATCTTTGCGCTGCAGGGCAAGATAGGCTTTGTCCCCTTTGACCTTGCTGAGGCAGAAGGGGAGATTGCCGGCGGTGCGCTTATAGAGTACTCCGGCATTTTGTTGGGACTGTTTAAACTGACAAAGGCAATACTGCTGATTGTCGGACCGCTTTTCCTGATAGCACTCTATTTTGGAGGGATAAATCTTTTGTCGCTCACAGGTATTGCAACTGGTATACTGAAATACCTGATGTTCCTCGTACTGTTTATACTGATAAAAAACACCAATCCCCGTTTGAGGATAGACCAGGCACTGAGGTTCTTCTGGGGTTGGATGACTCTCTTCGGGGTAACGGGCATTATGCTGGCAATAGCAGGATGGTAAAATATGAATCTAAAGACAAGGGCGCTGAAAAAATCGCTGGGGGTGTATCACCTCTCCGGAGGTTCCTGCAACAACTGCGACATTGAGATACTGGACCTCCTCACACCCCGCTTTGACATAGAGCGCTTTGGTATGACGCTGGTGGGAAGCCCCAGACACGCGGATGTCCTTCTGTGCACCGGTATAGTCAACAAGAAGTGCGTTGAGAGGATAAGGGAGGTTTACGAACAGACTGCAAAGCCCTGTTTTGTCGTCGCCGTGGGCTCCTGTGCCTGCACCGGTGGAATCTTCAGAGACGGGTACCAGATGGCAGGACCGCTGAACAGGATAATACCTGTGGATATATACATCCCCGGCTGTCCACCCAAGCCTGAGGCAATGATTGCCGGCATTATGAGACTTCTGGAGAAGATAAAATGAATATCCCTGAGATACTGAAGGAAAGACTCGGCGGCAGGATAAAGGAGATGAAGGTGCACAATATAAAACGGGTCTATATCACCGTTGACAGGGAAGACCTGAAAGAGTCTGTCAGAATAATCTTCAAAGACCTTGATGCAAGATATATAATACTTTCAGGGGTGGAGAACCTTGACAGTTTTGAGATACTCTACCACTTCGGATTTGACAGTGCGGGAACAGTTGTCTCAGTGAGGACATACCTTGACAAAGAAAAACCTGAGGTTGACTCAATGACTGACATAGTGCCGGGTATATCCTACATAGAACGGGAGACATGGGAACTGCTCGGCATCAACTTTATCGGGCACCCGAACCTGAAACACTTTCTCCTCCGTGATGACTGGCCGAAGTGTAACTATCCGTTAAGGAAAGAAAAAAATGGCTGAGAATAACAAAAAAAAGGTGGTTGTTCCCATAGGACCGTATCATCCGCTCCTTGAAGAACCGGAGTTTTTCGCCCTTTACTGTGACGGGGAGAGGGTGGAGGATGTGGAGTGGGAGGCAGGCTACAACCACAGGGCTATAGAGAAACTCTCCGAGGGCAAGCACTGGGACCAGGTAACGTTTCTTGTGGAAAGAATATGCGGTATATGTTCCACATCACACCCGTTCGCATACTGCAACTCGGTGGAAAATCTCCTCGGGGTTTCTGTCCCCGAAAGGGCGGGGTACATAAGGTGTATCATTGCAGAATTGGAACGCCTCCACAGCCACCTCCTGTGGCTGGGACTGGCAGGACACTTTCTCGGCTATAACACCGTCTTTATGTGGGCATGGAAATACAGGGAGCCTGTGCTGGATATGTTTGAGATGATATCGGGCAACAGGAACCACTATGCGATGTTCAAGATAGGCGGGGTGCGCAGAAACATTGAGGAAGAGGATATGCCTGCACTGAGAAAGGTCTTAAAAGAACTGAAGGTGAAACTGGAGATGCTCACACAGGCCGTCCTTGATGACCCTGTACTGGAGGCAAGACTCAAGGGTGTAGGGGTCCTGACGAAAGAAGACATCAAGAACTTCGGGGCGGTGGGACCCATTGCAAGGGCAAGCGGCGTTGAGATAGACATAAGAAAAGATGAACCGTATGCCGCATACCCGGCCCTGAACTGGAAGGTGATAACAACCCAGAACGGGGATGTTTTTGACAAGACAGTGGTCAGACTTCTTGAGATGCTTGAGTCCATAAAAATCATTGAACAGTCGCTCAATGCCATTGAAGGAAAGGGCGGGGACATAGGTACAGAGATACGCGAAATCCCTCCGGGTGAAGGCATCGGACGCCATGAGGCACCGAGGGGAGAGTGTTTCCACTATGTTCGCAGTGACGGGACGAACAGGCCCGTAAGACACAAGATACGGGCGCCCAGTTACACCAACATACCGACCTTTAAAGCCAGTTGTATCGGACAGACCATCTCTGACGTGGCTATTATTCTGGCAGGTGTGGACCCCTGTTACTGCTGTACGGAAAGGGTTGCTGTTTATGACAGGGGCAACAGGACAAAACACCTCTATGAATTTGAACAATTGGTGGAGATGTCAAAGCAGAAAACGGAAAAGATTAAAAAGGGACTATGAAAAAACCTAAGGTACGGGAACTGAAAGAGGCCGTCATCAGTCTTTTTTCAAGGCCGTTTACGACGGATTTCCCTTATAAGCCGCATATCCCCGTTAAAAGATTCAGGGGGAAGCCTGAGTACAACCAGGATGGGTGCGTCGGATGCGGGGCATGCTTTCAGGTATGCCCGTCAAATGCCATTGAGATGAGGGATGAGATAATGGCGGACGGAACGGCAGTGAGAAGACTGATACAGCATCCGTCACAGTGCATCTTCTGCGGAGAGTGTGAGAGAAACTGCATAACGGGAGAGGGTATAAAACTCTCAAACAGGTTTGACGTCTCCTATTTTGACGAAAGCGAGGTGACAAGTTCAGTCCAGCATAAACTCGTTTTGTGCAAAAACTGTGGGGCTGTGATAGGCACTGAAAAACACATCAGATGGGTTTTTAAGAGACTGGGCAACCTTGCATTTTCGCAGCCTGTAATAATATCTCAGGTTATGGACGAACTGGAAATAAAAAATGAGTCTGAAGAGATGGTCTCTCCTCCCATACAAAGAACTGATATGCTGAAGGTGGTCTGTCCGAAATGCAGGAGAATATCCTTTATCAGTGATGAGAAGAAGGAACGTTAAATGGGTGAAAATAACATTGTGCTGCTTTTAATACTTGCACTGCCCTTTGCGGGAGCGCTGGCAATAAAAGTTTTAACGCAAAAGGG
Organism: uncultured bacterium; assembly: GCA_964408175.1. Classification (GTDB taxonomy): domain Bacteria; phylum Ratteibacteria; class UBA8468; order B48-G9; family JAFGKM01; genus JAFGKM01. Next base: position 7,527 of record CAYOYL010000168.1, on the reverse strand, counting down.
TGCCTTACGGACAGGATTTTTCATCCTTCTGATACAGGTATTTTTGTCATCTTATCTCTTGAAAATTCTATTCGCACAGAAGGTCGTCTCATTCAGAATATCTGAAGTACTGTTCCGCTGCGACCTGCTCGGCATATTTTTCCTTTTAACCTCGGTCCTTATGGGGGTTTTGATATACCTGTTTTCCATGGGGTATTTCGCTAAAGAAGAACCGCAGGAGCAGGGTAAATTTGCATTCTGGGGACTGGTCTTTGTGGGCAGTATGACAGGTATTATCCTGTCAGACAACCTGATTTCTCTATATCTGTTCTGGGAACTGGCAGGTCTGTGTTCCTGGCGGCTTATCGGCTTTTACAGGAGGGGGGAAGACCTGTTGAAAGCGGACAAGGCATTCCTTATAACCTCGGCAGGTGCCGGCTTTATGCTGCTGGGTTTTGCGTATATATATATTTTTACAGGGTCAATGAGTCTTTCCACTATGGCAGGTGATTCAGTTCCACCGTTTGTTTTTGCCCTTTTTTTCCTTGGGGTGCTTACAAAATCGGCAAGTTTCCCCTTCCACACCTGGCTGCCTGATGCCTCGGTCGCACCAACCCCTGTCACAGCATTCCTGCATGCAGCGGTTCTGGTAAAAATCGGGGTGTACGCTCTGGCAAGGGTCTTCGGTACAACCCTTGATGTCTCCGGCAGTGTGATGTGGGCAGGATGGCTGGCACTCTTCAGCAGTTTTGCCGCAGGCATCACAGCAATGAGAGAAACAGATATAAAGAAGATACTGGCATACTCAACCGTCAGCCAGTTGGGGTTTATGCTCGCAGGGCTTATGATGTTTAATGCCATAGCGGTAAGAGGGGTCCTGATATTTTACGTGGCACATGCACTCGGTAAAGGATGTCTGTTTTTGTGTGCGGGTATAACAGAGCGGGTCTTCGGCACAAAAGACATAAGGGAGATGGGCGGACTGATGAAGAAGATGCCTGTACTGACCTATGCATTCTTCTTCAGTATGCTGTCCGTTATAGGTATACCCCCGCTGCCGGGATTCTTCGGGAAACTGGAGGCGATAACAGGTATGCTTGTAAACAAGAACGTCTTTTTTGCCTTCACTGCAATGGCAACCTCGGCACTGACGCTCTTGTATCTGTTCAGGATATTTAAATACGTCTTCATGGGAGACTATAAAGAGAGAGTTTTTGATAAGACGGGGTTCAGGACTATGACTGCCTCAGTGGTGATACTGACAAGTATATCTCTGATTATCGGTATTATGCTGATAATGTGAAGGATAAAAGGAGGATTGTTTGAATATCAATGTATGGTTTCTTCCAGTGGCGGTTGGGTTCGGTATCTCCTTTATACACCTGCTCTTTGCAGGTGCAGGCAGGGGATTCAGGAGGTGGCTCTCTCTTGCCGGCGGGATATCTGTACTATTCAGCTGCATCTATTCAATGTATGTCAACTATGCCTACCTTACGCACGGACAGGCATTAAGTCTCCTTTTCGCCATACTGATTTCCACCATAGGTTTGTTCTGCGTCTCCTATTCGCAGTGGTATAACCCTGAAGCGAGTTATGTCTATGATGCACTCCTCTTTCTTTTTATCGGCGCTATGAACGGTGTTGTTCTGTCGCATTCGCTGATATCCCTGTACATATACTGGGAGATTATGACCGTTGCAAGTTATTTCCTCATCCTTTTTCACGATACCTCTGAAGCAAGAAGAGCATCCTTCAAGTATATAATTATGACAGGAGCAGGCAGTATCTTCCTTCTCTTCGGGATACTGGGCATCTGGCTGCTTGAAGAGAACATCCTGTGGAAGCACCTCTTCTTCTTTTCCATGCTTCTGGGCACGGGGATTAAGGCAGGCATATTCCCTTTACATACATGGCTGCCTGAGGCACACCCTGCGGCTCCCACTCCTGTTTCTTCAATGCTCTCAGGGGTGATGATTAAGACAGGTATATATACCCTGATACGTTTCTATTTCTTCATATTCAGGCCTGCATGGTCCCCCGGATGGGAAATTATTATGCTTTTTGTAGGTATTTTGACACTCCTCGGCGGCGTCTTTCTTGCTCTCATTCAGCATGATATAAAACGTCTGCTTGCCTACCACAGTATAAGCCAGATAGGATACATCTTTCTGGGCATCGCATGCGGAACAAGCCTCGGGCTGGTAGGCGCACTCTACCACGTCATAAACCATGCAATATTCAAGAGTCTCCTCTTCCTCGGAGCAGGGGTGCTCATAAAGGCGACAGGCTCAAGAGACCTGAAGGACTATGGCGGACTGTCACGCAAACTTCCTTTTACCTTCGCGGTTATGACCATTGCGGCGCTTTCAATATCAGGGCTGCCGCCTTTTAACGGATTTGTCTCTAAGTGGCTTATCTATCAATCTCTTCTGGTTAAGGGAACCTTTGTATCCATCTTTGCAATGGCAGCGGCCCTTCTGGGAAGTATTCTCACCCTTGCCTCTTTCATCAAGGTGCTGAACGACTCCTTTATGGGGGTGCGCAGGAAAGAGGTTATTCAGGAAGGTCTGGAGGCCTCCCCTTTTATGAACATCCCTATGGCGTTGCTTGCTGTCGGATGTCTTCTCTTTGGCATCTTTCCGGGTTTTGTGACAGAACGGTTTTTATTCCCGTCCATAGGTGAATACGTAATGCTTGACATCAGACTGATACAGATGGCAGGTTTCTACGGCTGGCTTGCCATAGCAGTATTTGTGGTGCTTTTTCTTGCAGGGAAAAGATGGATTCAGAGGTTCAGGAAAACAGAGGTCTTTGTCGGTGGTGAACGACTGACAGATGAGACAACTGCGTTTGACGGGGCACACTTTTACGGGACGGTCAGGGACCTCTTACCTGTAAGAAGATTTTACTCAGCCGAATCTACAGGTGCCCTTGATATATATCTGATAGCAGGAGGTCTTCTTCCATCCGCAGGCAGGTTTTTCAAAAGATGCGCAACGGAGACCGTTGATTTTCTGTATCTGAAGGGCAGTATTATACTCTCTCTTTCAACAGAAAAACTGAAGATGTTGCATAACGGTCTGCTTGCAAAATATCTCATCTGGATTTTCGCAGGCATCGTTTTCCTGATGGAGGTGATAAGAAAATGACAGGCAATCTGATAATTCTTGTCTCACTTCTCCTGTTGATGACTGTTGGTTCGGTTATAGCCATAATGGCAAAGAGTCTAACCTCTTCAATTGTATCTATGGGAACCGCAGGACTTATCCTGAGCATAATTTTTCTTCTTCTGGGAGCACCGGATATCGCCATAGTACAGATTTTCGTTGAGATTGTATCCCTCATAGTGCTGCTGTCCATTATCAATAGAGAATCATCCGCAGATATGTCTTCTTCAGGATTATATGGAGGTATTGTCCTTGTCATATTTGCAATCTTTATGTTTGTCTTTATGCTGAACTACAGCAGTATGTTCAGGTCATTCGGAAACCCTGTTATGACTATGGGCAAAGAATACCTCAGAGATTCTCCCGGGAGACTTAATACTGCAAACGCCGTTACCGCAATAGTCATGGACTTCAGGGGTTATGACACCCTGGGAGAGGCAACCATTATATTTACAGCCATTATCGGGGTGCTGGTACTTTTACGTCCCAAGGGGAGGATAGATGAATAAGGGGATGAGTGAGATTGTGCAGGGGATAGCGAAGATATCCTTTCCGTTTATAATGGTCTTCGGGACCTCTATCATATTTTACGGGCATCTCACTCCGGGAGGAGGTTTTGCCGGGGGCGTTGTGCTCACGGGCGGTTTTGTCCTTCTTCTGCTGGCATTCGGGAAAGAATACACGCTGAGGATATTTCCCCGCAGGGCGGCAAAGTCTCTTGACAGCATCGGCGCTCTCGGGTTCTTATCCATCGCCTTGCTTGGAATGGCAGGCGGCACATTTTTCCACAATTTTCTTTCCAAGGGACGTTTGTTCAGTCTGTGGAGCGGGGGGACAATAATACTCATCAACATAATGATAGGGGTTAAGATAGGTTCGGCACTCTTCCTTGCCATACTGACACTTTCCATGGCACGGCTCATACACGTCCAGAAAGGACTGAGATACAGGCAGAGCGAGGAGGAGAAAAAATGATAATTTATATGTTTGCGGCACTGATATTCTTTATAGGACTCTACGGCATTATTGCCAAGAAAAACATCATCAAACTCATAGTGGGTATAAACATCGTCGGCTATGCGTTAAACCTTCTGCTTATTCTGCTCGGATACAAACGGGAAGGAATCGCACCCATCCTGACACCTGATATCCCTGTAGAGACTTTTGTGGAGAGGGCGGTTGACCCTCTGCCGCAGGCTCTTGTTCTGACATCCATAGTCATAGACCTTGCCTTTGCGGCTTTTCTTGCCGCACTTGCCATAAGAATTTTTGAAAAATACAATACCTTTGACACCGATAAGATACGGAGGCTGAAGGGATGAACCACTTTATTGTTTTGCCTGTTTTTATCTATCTGGGGGCTGCCTTTATTCTCCCTCTGCTCTACGGGAAAAACGACCTTCTCGCAGGCGTGGCAGCATCCTCATTTACCTTTTTAACCCTCGTGGTCTCCATTTTGCTGGGGATGAGTGTCTTTTCAGGAGAAAGAATCGTATATTTTATGGGTGGATGGAAAGAGCCTCTCGGTATAGCGCTGATGGCTGACCCACTCTCCTGCATATTCCTTATATTGACCAACCTTATCGCCTTTCTCATTGCAGTCTATTCCGTCATATATATGAAAAAACACAGCCGTGCTGTTTATTTTTACGTTCTCTTTATGCTTATGCTGGCAGGGATGAACGGCATCCTTGTAAGCATGGACTTCTTTAATCTTTTCGTATTTTTTGAGATAGCGTCCATCGCCTCCTTCATCCTTGTGGCATTTGGACTGCGTGCGGAAGAACTGGAGGCATCGTTAAAATATACAGCGATGAGTTTCGTTGCATCCACAATGATACTGCTGGGTATCGCCGTGGTTTACGGATTTACCGGTACGCTCAACATCCCGGCATTTATGCGTATCGCGGCAGGGTTACCGCAGACACACCTGTGGTTTGTCATCAGTCTGTTTTTTGCAGGATTTGCCATCAAGGCCGCTCTTGTTCCCTTCCATGCATGGCTGCCTGATGCACACTCAATGGCTCCGGCACCCGTTTCCGCAGCCCTTTCAGGACTCTTTATCAAGGTGGTCGGTTTTTACGGGCTCATAAGGGTTACCACAAACATATTTGGAGACGTTCCGCAGATAAGGACACTTCTGCTCCTCTTCGGGATACTCTCAATGGTACTCGGTGGTTTAATGGCATACGGGCAGAAGAACATAAAAAGGCTTCTTGCCTACTCAACCATAAGCCAGATAGGATACTGTGCAATAGGTCTGGGGATAGGTGGTTATCTGGCGTATCTCGGTGTCCTTATGCACGTGATAGGACATGCCTTCTCCAAGTCCCTGCTCTTTCTGAATGCCGGTGCGATTGAGTATATGACAGGGACAACCGATACGGACAGACTGAAAGGGCTGAATGACAGGATGCCTTATACGACAGCGCTTGCAGGTACGGGTATGCTGGGCATTGCGGGTATCCCGCCTATGGGCAACTTCTGGAGCAAACTCATCATTGTCCTCGCCGCGATACAGTCAGGGTATCCCGGCACAGCAGCATTATGCGTCATAGTGGCGGTTATCACTCTCGGATACTTCCTGAAACTGCAGAGAACGGTCTTTCTCAGCAGAGAAGATGGTGCGGTAAAACAGGAGGCTCCGGCAGGGATGCTGATTCCAATGGCAGTACTTGCACTTCTCGCAGTCTTTGCCGGAATTCTGTTAATACCGGGTATAAGAGACTGCTGTCTTGACAGGGCGGTCGGCGTTATGGAACACTTCTCTTACACTGATATATCAATGGGAGATTAGCGAATGAACTACCTCTTTATGTTTACAGCAACATTTATTCTCTGGAAGATAGTAACATGGAACCTTGAAGTGGTTGATACCATAGTAGGTCTGCTGGTATCTATCTTCGTAACCATACTCTTCGGTAAAGAGATACCCTACCACCCCAAAAAGGCATTTCAGGTCAGGCGTTACCTGTCTTTCGGTAAATTTTTCATTATCTTCATAAAACAGATGGTCAAGGCAAACTTTATTATGGCTTACAGGGTGCTGAGCCCGGGACCTCCCATAAGGCCCGGCTTTATAAAAATCCCTCTACACCTGAAGTCACCGCTGGGAAGGCTCATACTTGCCAATTCCATCACGCTTGCACCCGGCACCTTTACAATGGATATAGAGAAAGACGCCCTGAACATACACTGGATATATAAACCTACAGATGACCCCCTTGAAGCGGAAAGGATGATATGCGGGAACCTGCAGGAGATACTGAAGGAGGTATTTGAATGACACTGCTATATCTGTTTCTCACGCTCTGCATCGCTATGTGCGTTTACAGGATTTTCAGAGGTCCACGGGCGGCAGACAGGATGGTTGGGATTGACATACTCGGAATCATTGTGATTATCTTCTGTGTCTTTCTCGCTCTCTCAACAGGCTCGGACTTTTATATGAACATAGCTATCGCATGGTCTATACTCGGGTTTGTAAGTACCATAACGCTTGCAAAATTTCTGGAAGGGAGGAACCTTGATGACTGAGATGATAGGATACTTTTTTCTGGCACTTGGGCTCTGTTTTACATTCCTCGGATGCCTGGGCCTTATCAGAATGCCTGAGGTTTACTGCCGCCTTCAGGCGTCTACCAAAAGCGTTACGCTCGGGACAGGGAGTATTCTGATAGCATCCTTTATACTTACGGGCTTTTCTGCAATAGGTATGAAGGCCATCATCTGTCTTGTCTTCCTTTTTCTCAATGCTCCGACCTCTGCCCACGCTCTCGGTAAGGCATCATACATCTCAGGGATAGGTCCCTGGAGGTGTCCCCACTGCAAACCTCCCCATTCCATCCCCGGCATGGAACGGGGGAAGGATAAACAGGATGCATGAACTATCGGTAATAAACAACCTGTTAAAGGTACTGGAAAAGATACAGGAAGAACAGAAGGCAGAAGAATTTCTTGCTGTCAACCTGACGATAAACCCCTACAGCTGCCTTGATGAAGAAAATCTCAACTTCATCTTCCACTCACTGACCAAAAATAAACCACTATACAAAAACACCAGGATACACATCAAACGCAACAACAACCCTGCAAGTAGAGAGTTTATCCTTGACTCCGTAGAGGTTTCCTCTCCTTAAACACCTGTTGACAATCTCAGGTAAAAGCACTGAATTTAGAAATTGCGGTATGCGTGGCAAAATCCCAGAGGAAATTTAAAGAGGATAGATTTTCATCCCGGTATCCATTCAATCTTCCACAGAACAAAAAATTGAGAACAGACTACAGCAAGGATATGTGCCCCAGAACCCTTGATATCTTCAGCAGAACAGTCTTTGTCTCCATAAACCCCAACTGATAGAGAGGTTGAATAGAAAATAAG